>JAVHOF010000047.1:0-3983 GCA_036169915.1 Candidatus Pacearchaeota archaeon
AGCTTTTTTTATTTTCATTCTTTATATTTGTCCGACTCCGGACAATGTCTAAAAACCAAAAAATTTATATAAGTGAGCTCAATTATTTATTCATGACTAATATAACTCTTTCAATAAATGAAGAAGTTTATAAAAAAATGTGAAGATAAGCGCAAAAGAAATTTTTAAAAACTCAGGAACCAGAAAAATATAAATTTAAAGGTTTAAAGGAGATTTTTTCTTTTATTTGCAGAAAAAAAACTTTTTGTTTTTTAGTTTATGTGGAAGAGATTATGCAATTCGGATTTTTCTTAACAGCTCTTTTGTATTCATTAATAGTCAATCCAAAATCCCTCACTACATTTAAGACAATGAAATGTAACTTCACTACTATTTTATCCAATAACCATCCAACATTTTTTAATTTACATTTAGGACATTCTAATTTCACCTCTAGTTCTGTCCAATCAATAGGTTGACCAATTTTTGTAGGATCTAATTCTCCTGTTTTAAATCCTTTACATCAAATCTCTATCTCTTTCTTGAGGATTTGAAGGTCCTTGAGGTGGCTGTGCTTTATGGATTTCTGCAAAAGAAGGAGTAACTATTATTATGTTTTCTCCAAAACCTGCAATGCTTCCTTCTAAAGCATCAGTTGTCTTTTTTATCTTAGAAATTGCCCTTTTAAGCTCTATAACATCTTTTGTTCTTAGAGGTCTTATATCAATAATAGCTATTGTATAACCTTCTCTTAGAGAATTTAGTATTGGTGTTATATCTTCGAAACTTTTTAGAACAAAAGGCCTTACTAGAACCTTTGCCTTTTTTGATTCTTTTCCCAAATCTATTTCAATATATTCAGGTTCTTCGCCCCCGCTAAACATCTTTTTTATTCCTTCGAAAACCATAGTTAGAAATTATTTTAGGTAGTTTATAAATATTTCTATGATATAAAATATTGTCTTAATTGATAAAAATTATTTTTTATAATTAGAAATAAGGATTAATTTATCTTCTTCATCACATCTGCTTTTAATTCTTCTATTTCTTTTGTCAATTCTGACTCTTGTTTTTCAATGGATTTTAATCTTAGTGAAATAAGATTCTTTTTTTGATCTAATTCTTTTTCTATTTTTTCCTTGTCTGCTTTTATCATTATTTGTCCTACAATTTTGAAAACATCATCTTTAGATTTTGATATTTCTATCAATGCATTTTCAACTTCTGAAAATTCCATTTGAAATGCCTGGTTCTGAGCCAACAGATTTTGGAAATTCTGTTCATACATCTGAAGTTCCTGTATTTTTTCCTGAGTTTCCTTATCAATTTCCATTTTTTATTATCTATAGTTTTAATTCTTTAAGCGAGGGCTTGTTAAAACATTAAGCGAGGCTTGAGTTGCTTTGATAGTTTTGTTTTATCTTAATTTCTCACTCTCTTAATTTTTTAATAGTGAAAATGATATTTTTTAATTAAACAGCTTTAATCTTTACAACTTGATTACGCGGTTTGTAAAATATTTTTGAACCGCAGCTAGGACAAAGAAATCTTTTTTGTAAAAGAGTATTTGATATTTTTTTCCCGCATTTGAAACATTTATAGGTTGCCATGATATTTAATGAATTTTATGGTTTAAAAATTTAGCTGTTTAGTTTTATTTTTTATTTTAAAGATTTTATTTCGCTTAATTCTTCTTTTGGAAGTGAATAAGCACGAGATGCAAATTTCTTTTTGCATTTTTTGCACTGCCATATTCCTTTTGATAATCTTTTTGCAATTTTTCCACAAAATATGCATTTTTGTTTTTTTCTTTGAACAGATTCTATTTCGGCAATTTTTGTTCTTACTCTTCGTCCATATCTTGCACCGAATCTTCCTGCAGCTTTGACTTTTTTTGTTTTTACCATTTTTATGTTTATTATTGATAGTTTTTAAAGCTATTTATTATTTTTATAATAAATGGGGTCGGCAGGATTTGAACCTGCGCGGCGAAGTCCCAAACCTCGAATACTAACCAGGCTATATGACGACCCCATAAAATTACTAAAATTGATATGTTTATAAAGATTATGAGAAAAATTTTATCTGATTATTTCTTTTTTTCTTCTTTCTTTGCTACAGGAACTGCTGTCTTTACTGCTGCAGGTGTCTTTGCTGCTGTTGGTGCTGCTAATTTTCCTGCTACAGGGGCTGCTGCTTTTCCTGCTTCTGCTGCTGCAGGAGTTGTTGTTTTTGCTGCTTCTGCTTTTGCTGCTTCAGCTGCTTCAGCTGCTTTCTTTGCCTGCTCTGCTTTCATATCCTGAGCATGCTTTATTTGTGTAAAATAATCATCAATTTTTTTTCTTTTTTCAGAAGAAGTTTCTGAAATCTGCTGTTTTATTTCCTTGTCAAATTTTCCAGATGAAACTTCTTGAATAAGTGCATTTGGATTTTGATTTTCAACTAAAATTCCTACACTTGCACAAGTTCCAAGAATTGATTTTACTGCTGATTTAAAATCTTTTTCAAGCATATTTGCATATTTTATTTTTGCAATTTTAATTACATCTTCTATTGAAGCATTTCCTACAATAATATTTTTATGGTCATTAGAACCTTTCTCTAATTTTAATTCTTTTTTTACAAGTTCTGAAGTTGGAGGAGAAAAAGTTTTTATTGTAAAATTCTTTGTTTTCTTGTCTACAGTAAGTTCAACTGGAACTTTCATTCCTTTGAATTCTTTTGTTGCAATGTTGATATCAGATATGACTTTTCCAAGATTTATACCCATTGGACCTAATTGCTGCGCTATTGCAGGTCCTGGTTTCATATCTCCACCATCAATTAATAATTTAATATTCATCAGGGATTAATCCTCCTGTATTTTCATAATCCATGTTAATCTTTGGTTCTTCATCACTTTTAAATTTATCTCCTTTTTCAGGTTCTTCTTCTGATTCTTGAGATTCTTCTTTTTCTCTTCTTATTACTTTAATATTATCTAATTTTACAGTTACTGGAATAGGAACAACTGCAGCCAAAAGTGTAACAACTGCTTCTCCTTTTGTCTTGTCAATTCTTACAACCTTTGCTTTTTCTTTTTTAAACGGTTCTCCTATTATCTCTACAATATCTCCTTTTTCTATATTAATTTCTTCTAGAACTGGTTCAATCATATTTTTTATTTCAGAATATTCAACTGTCTTTCCAATTATGCCTTTTACATATGGGAGATTATAAGCAGCTTCTTCTGCTGATTCTCTGTCCTGAGCTTCCAGAAAAATGTATCCCCTTAAACCATGAGGTCTTGCAAGTGAATATACCTGAAGATTATGCTTATGCACTTTATCAGAAATTAATTCAAGAGCTCTGTCTTCTTTATTTGTTGTTACTTTTATTATGAAAATCATTTTTTATTTTTGATTTATTTTAGTTTTATTCAGCTTAAATTTTTATTAAGCCCGGCTAACCAATAACTTTTATTAGAAGCCGTTAATAATAGTTAAAAACCAGGGTTTATAAATTTTTCTCCAGAAAATTTATTCAAGTCAAGAAATTAACCCACTTTCATTAATTCCATAATTATTGCAATTACAAAACCTATTACGCCAACAAGGCCGAGTCCAATTGCAGAAACTTTTGCAATTGTTGTGAATTCTTCCTTATCTGGCTTTTTTAGCAAATGCCAGACTCTTGTGCATTGCTGATAAAAAGATTTTAATTTTTCTGTGATTGCCATAATAATTAGAGAAGGGAGGGGTTTAAAAACTTTCTTAAAATTTCAGATAAGAATTTTAAAGACTCAAAATTTTAGTTCTTAATTCCATTTATTATATCTACTAATTAATAATAAAAAATCAGGTAAAAAGATTAAATACTTGCTTATCTAATTAAAATTATGGCATTACCAGTTATTATTTGGATAATAGGTTTAATTATACTTGCAATTATTATAATTTCTTTGAAAGTAATTAATCAATATGAAAGAGGGGTTAGATTTACTCTTGGAAAATATACTGGAATAA
>JAVHOF010000048.1:0-18033 GCA_036169915.1 Candidatus Pacearchaeota archaeon
TCATTTGAGAATAACTATTTTTCGGTTTTATTTTGAACTCCGGACAATGTCGGTTTTTATATTATTTTAAATTTTCTCCAAAAGAATTTTAAACTCCTGTTCCTACAAATTTTTATGAAAACTCTTTTTATTGAATCTAGGTTAAAGAACATAAAATTAATTCTTTCAAAACAGGAAATAGCAAAACTTCCTAAGAAACTTATTCTTTGCTATACAATCCAATATAAATTAATAGCAGAATCAATAAAAAAACAACTTGAATTAAATAAAATAAAAATTTTATCTTTCAAGCAGGTTTTAGGATGTTCAAATCTTAATAATAAACCTAATTTTCCTATATCAAAAAATCTTTTAGATTTTTTGGGACAGGAAAAAATACTTTTTCCTGTATTGTATATAGGAACCGGAAAATTCCATGCTATTAATCTATATTTACAGGCATCTGAGCTATATATATTAGATATAGTTAATAATCATATATCTAAAGTGCCTGTTCAAGATATAGAAAAAATAAAAGCAAAAAAAAGAGCCTCTTTATTGAAATTCCTAAATGCAGAAAAGATTGGTATTTTAGTTTCAACCAAACCAGGCCAGGAAAATATAAAAAAGGCAATAGAACTAAAGAAAAAACTAAAAAATAAAGGAAAACAAGTTTTTGTCTTTATTTCAAATAACATAGATACAAGCCAGTTTGAAAATTTTAATATAGACTCTTGGATAAACACAGCCTGTCTGGGATTATCAAATGATAATCCTAATATAATAAATTACACTGAAATTCCAAACCTATAATCTAAGCAAGAAATATTTTCACTATTATTCTAAGTTTAAAAATAAAAAAATAAAAAAAATAAAAAATTTAGTTTTTTGCTACTTCAAATACTGACTTCAAAGCAACAATTACCAAAGCAGGTACAATTAATAGCATTAGATAATCAAGTATGTTCTGCAAGATTGCGCCAATATTCAAGAATGTTATTGCACTCAATGAAGAAAGAGCACCGCCTGCTGTATATATGCCAATTGCTAATGCTAGTGCAGCCATTATGAATTTTGAAGATTCACTTTTACTTACATTCATAAAACCCACTACAATTCCTACTAAAAGGATTATAGCCATAGCCCATGCCCTTAAATCAGCCTGTAAATCAAACACAGCTAAGATTAAAACTATTAGAACCCCTACTAAAAAGGCCCAAGCACCTACGCCTTTACCACCTACATTTTTAGCCACTTTAGACACCTCCTTTGTAATTATTATGTATCTAAACAAGGAAAAATAATCTTATAAATCTTTTTATTGCATAAATCCAGCACCTTTTTGCTAAAATAATCTATATTTTTTAAAACCATAAACTTTATAAAGGTGTTATAACTACAAAATTATAACAAAATGAAACAGAAAATACTTTCATTATTTTTATTAACGATAATTTTAGCAATAGCAGTTGTAAATGCAGCTACTTTTAGCTTTACAACAACAGCACCTAATGCTTTGACAAAATCAAATCAATATACAAGTTTAATTATTACAAATAGAGGTCCTGATACTATTAACTTGCAGGTTTCTTTGCCCCCAACAATAGATGATGGAAATGGACATTCAATATTAATATCTACAACTTCTGCTTTAACATTTAACAATGTTGCTCCAAATACAAATACAGAAACTATCAATATAACATATTCAGGAGACACAACTAATTTTAAAATTGGAGATTTTTCAAATAATATAATAGTTACTGGTTCTACAAATTCAACAAATACTTTAACTCAGTCTATACCTCTTAAATTTACAAACACTTTCTGCTCATCCGGAGATAATGGAGATGCTTTATCAATATCAAGCATTGATATAGTTAATGCAGGAACAGGAAGTGGAGATGATACTACTTGGGTACCTTTAGACAAAATAACAATTAAAGTAAAAGTAGAAAATGCAGTAACTTCTAATGTAAGAGATGTTCAAGTTGAACTTGGATTAATTGACCCTGCTGGTAAAGATGTAATCAAATCAATGGATGATTTAAACAATAAAAAAATAAGTTTAGGAACAATAAATGAAGATAAGGATAAAACAGCAGAATTCACATTCACAATACCCACTGATTTTGAGGAAAAAGATTATCTTTTGGTTGCAAAAGCTTATGTTAAATCAAAAGAAGCAGATAATTGCACTTCATACTCATCAGATTTTGATAGCACATATTATCAGACAATAACAGGACAAAGAGAATCAGATTCAAACAAAGAAGTAATATTATCTAATATTGTTGTTTCACCTGACACAGCCCAATGTGGAGATAAAATTCAAATATCTGGAAAAGCAGTAAACATAGGTATTGATGATTTTCAAAATCAATATAAAATAGTTCTAAATAATAAAGAATTAGGACTTAATAATGTAGAAAAAGTTGTAACAGAAGATTTGAATCAAGGAGACTCATCTAATTTTGATATGGACTTCAATGTTCCTGCAAAAGCAGCTGAGAAAACATATTACTTAGATTTCAAGATTTCCTATGATTACAGTGACAGCGATAATACATATGCAGAAACATCTAGTAGAACATTTTCAGTGCCTTTAAAAGTTGCAGGAAACTGCCAAGCTCAACAGCCAGCTGCACCAAGTGTAGCAATAAGTGCTGAACTTGATTCAGAAACACCAGAAGCAGTTGCAGGAAAACAAGTAATACTTAAAACAACATTAAGAAATACAGGAAATGATCAAGCAACATATGCTCTATCAGTTTCAAGAAACAGCCAATGGTCAAGTTTAGTTTCAATAGACCCTCAAACTTTAACATTAAATAAAGGAGAATCAAAAGATGTAAGCATTGCACTTAATTTAGATGCAGCATCTCAAGGTGATAAACAATTCACAATCACAGCAACAACTGCAAATGGTTCAGTTAACCAAAATGTTGCATTAACAATAACACCAGCAAGCTCATCTGGAAGTTCAATAACTGCTAATTTTCAGAAAAACTGGTTTATCTATGTAATAATCTTAGTTAATGTAATCTTATTGATTGCAATAATAATGGTTATAAGAAGCATGATGGCTCCAAGAAGAGATTTTGAATAAATATAATTTATAATTCCTTCTTCAATTCTTTTATCTTATATATTCTTCTTCAATAATCTTTATTAATTAATTTATTCTTATAATTTAATGTCTTTAAAAGAAAAACAAGAGGAAGTTGATATCTGGGCTAAGCAATTTAATCCTCCTTATTGGCCTGCTCTAGAACAGTTAGCAAGATTAACAGAAGAAACAGGAGAAGTTGCAAGAGAAATAAATCATCTTCATGGAACAAAGAAAAAGAAACCTCAAGAACAAACTCAAGAATTAGGACAAGAACTTGCAGATGTTATTTTTACTTGTTGTTGTATTGCAAATAATCAGGATATAGATTTAGAATCAGAATGGAATAAGATGATGAAAGAAAAGCATTATGGAAGAGATAACCAAAGATATGAAAGAAAATGAGAATCAACCAATAATTTTTTACCTCTCTTAATTAATCTAAAGGATACTTCTTTAATTTATTCCTATCTCTTGCTTGAATATTTCTTTAATATTTATTAAGATTATAAGAAGTTATTGAGATAATTATAAAGATGAAATATTAAGATAACTGCTTTATTACATCTTCCAATTAACTATTTAAACATCTTCTATTTAAAATTATCATGGTAAAAAGAGGAAAGAACAGGAAAAGAGATTATTTTATAATGCTAATAAGATACTTGCTTTTATTAGCTCTAATGTTTTCCCTGCCAATTATCTATTGGATATTTACTCCAATGACAATTTATCTTTCAGCATTTTTCTTAAAAATATTCTTTAATCAAGTTTTAGTTTATCAGAACTTTTTAGTAATAGATTCAAAAATATTTACTCAGCTGATTCCTGCCTGCATAGCAGGCTCTGCATATCTTTTATTGTTAATCCTAAATCTTTCAGTTCCAATGAAAATAAAAACGAGAATATATTCAATTTTATTTTCATTTTTAATACTTCTTTTATTAAATACTTTAAGAATTTCTCTTCTAACAATTCTATACAAAGATAATCTGGCTCTTTTTAATACAACTCATATGATTTTTTGGTATTTCTTAAGTACAATCTTTGTGATGGGGATCTGGTTTTTAACAGCTAAAATCTTTTCAATAAAAGAAATTCCTGTTTACAGCGATATAAAATGTTTGATTAAGGATATAAATTTTAGAAATTGATTTTTAAAAATTCTTCAGAACTTAATTCTTTGTCATATTTCCAATCTGTAAAGATTGATTTGGTTCTTGCAATTTAATATATCCATTATCTTCTTCTTTAAAGTTTCCATAAAAATGATCCATATAACCCTCAATTATTAAAAGCTGAAATTTTTCAGTTACAGGTATTATTTCACAATTATTATATATAAGATAATAGCAATTATCATCAATCTTCTTTATAATAGTTTCATTTCCACTTTCTATATTTATTACAGTATTTGTTGGATGATTTTCACAGGTTACATAAGTTATATTGAATTTTTCAGCAGATTTTCTGTCAGAAATAGCAGATTTTACTCTCATAGAACCAAAATCTTTTAGAAATCCTGCAAAATTAACTAACGCAAGAGTATTATCACTGCATTTTTCCATCTCAGGATTAAGTGAAATATAAACTGTATTCATTTTTTTAAAGGTTATAGCTTCTGAACTTAAATTTAATTTAATATAATCCAGTTGCCTTGGATCACTTCTAAAATTTATAGGATAATTTCCTATAACATCCTTCTCTGTCATTGATTGTCCTGGAACAGGTGTTTTTTTTGTCAATGGAATCATAGTAGAATAAAATACTAATCCCTGAAGTTTTGTTTTCTGGAATTTAAGTCCTGCATACGAAAATTGATTAAAAAGATAATTGTAAGTTGTTGGAAAAATAGAAATAACAAGAATTAAGATTATCATGAATCCCACAATCCATTGCATTTGTTTCTTTTGTTTTTTCTTTGTGCTCTCGCTCAAATGCTCTGTAACTTCTTCATCTTTTTTTTCTGTTTCTCCTTTTTCCATAATCTATAGATAAAAAATCAGTTTTTAAAGTTTTATATATTTTACTTTATCCCTAAAATACTAAATAAAAATGCGTCTGCGTATCTGGTTTCTTCTTGTTCACTAACAGTTATAAAAACACATTTTTCACTTTGATAAATATTTTCACTCTCATTATTAACAGGCATTTTGATTATTATAATATTATCTTGTGAACAGTCTTTTATAGGATAGTTTCCAGAACAATCACTGCTTAAAAGACAAGCAGGCTGAAGTCTTAAAATAATATTATTCAAATTTCTTACTATTTCAGTATTCGGTTGTCCGGATTCAGACACAAAATAAAGAGGTTTTTTTGTGTAATCTGTTAAAGTTAATTTATTAGAAAAACTAATGTTTTTAGTTTCTTCAGGATAATAACCTGTGCTGAAATCATTTCCATTATAGCTAAAAAGCCAATAATCAGAATTTTTGACAAAACTTATTCCTTTATAATTTACCTTAACAGAAGAATTGGTATCGCTTCTTCCTGTAAGTGCATAGCCCAAAGTGCTTAAAAGCATTAATAAAATTAGTATTCCTCCGACGATAAGTTGGTTTCTTTTCTCCTTCTTAAGCTTTTCTTCTTTTGTTATTATCTTTTGCATAATAATACCTATTTTTCATGATTTAAAAATCTTTTTAAAAAGAATAATAGCTTACTTTTCTGAAGCTATTTATCTTAGAAACTATTATATCTCTATAAAACATCAGTTATGCAATCATTCATCAATCAATTTTTATCACTCTTCACACAATTGTTATTTCTGTTGACAATATAGATATATTCATTATTTAACTTCAGAAAGGTAAGTAGTATCTAATAAGATAAATTAATCGAGCATTTCTTTGTAAAATAAAATTCTTGTAAACTAAATATATTTTATAGAACATCATTTATCTTGCTAATAATAGTAACAAAAGTGTAATACTTAGCAAACAAATAAATTATTAAAAGCAAGGTTTAAAAATATGGTTTGTTTATAGATATTATGAAAAATTATGAGTATGAGGAAGACTTAGATATTTTGTATATTAAGAATAATTTTGAGGAAGAAAAGGTAGTTAGTAACTTAATTTTTGGTAATATTGTTATTGATATTGGAGAAAATGGTAAGGTTTTAGGCATAGAAATAGACTGTGCCTCTAAACTATTTAACTTTCCATCTGAACAATTAAATAATCTTAAAGTAGCTAAAATTCAAGTAATGAAAATAGGGAATATTCTAACTTTGGGGATAGCATTAACAACTCCCTTAAAAGAGCATACTTTTCAATTTGCAATATCTCAAGAAACAAGTAAAGTCCCTATTGCTTGTTAGATTCTCTTTTCATCCATTTCTCAACTTTTTTTCTTAACTTCTTATCTTGTTTTGTATAATCAAAATAAGCATTAAAAAACTTTGGTGGTGTTTCATCAAGGTAGAAACATAGAACTAAAGATTTGGTTTCTTCTAATCTATATCTAAAGGAGTATTTGAAACCATTTTTAGCAGGTCTTTTAAAAACACTAATTATTTTATCAAATTGTGGATAAACTTCTTTAATTATATCAAGTTCAACAGCATGTTTTATGTAACTATCTCTATCATAATAAGGATGTATTTTAAAGTCACTAAACTTTCTCTTTTTTAAAAATTCAATATTTTCATTTTCTTCCTCTTTTGTTAATGGAATATCTATTTCATTGTTTTCCATAAATTAAAGTGTCTATACAACATTATAAAACTTTTTAAAATGAATCTCATTCAAATAATCCACCTCTAAAAAATAGAAAAGATGTTTATTTAAAAAAAATAAAATAAGATTCCAATCAAGAAGTCAAAAAAAGAAAAGAAAAAATAAAAAATCTATACTTATGCAGCCGTAGCTACTTCAGGATATGTTGTTGAAGTGTCTTTGTCTGTTGCAACACCTGATAATGCCTTTGTTACAGCATTTTGAGTGTCTTCAGCATTGAAGCCTGCAACCAACATTGCGACTTTAGTTGTATCATAAGGAGATTCTACAGTTTTTATTATGTATCCTCCATCACTTACCTTAGTTTGTGCACTGAAATCAGCACCGCAAACAGGTACATCACTGCCAAGTATCTTAGCAGCAACACTATTGATACAGCTTCCTCCAACTACAAATAAGTTCTTAGCTTTAACAGAATCAACTTCGCTATCCTTTACAACCAAAACTTGTCCACCTGAACCAGAACCAGCTGTTCCAGGAGTTACAGTAGCTGCTTCAGCAGTAAATAAAATATCAGCATACATTTGTGATGCAGGATATGTTATTGTTGCAACTCCATTCTCATTAGTTCTTTGTTCATCAGTTACAAAAGCACCATATTGGTCAACAGTTGCTGACTTATAGTTATCAGATGTAAATGAAGTAAAAGTTGGAGCAGTGCCATTCATTACAGCTCTTGCAATGGCAATTTCAGTTGTTCCAGTTGTTGTCATAGGAACACAAATGAAATTACCTGCTGTTGCATCATTCCATCTCTTTGGTTCAATCAACAATATAGCAGGTCCTTTTGTAACATTAAAATTACATGTAGGATTTGTTAAATTCTGTATATAAACTCCGTTTGAGTTATCAACTACTCTTTGTCCAAATATAATTCCAGCACCAGGGTTAGTAGTATTACTTGAATTACTAACTGCAGTACCAGTAGTTGTTAGTGAAGTTTGCCCATCAGGGAAAATAACAGATGTTGCATTAGTAATACTTGTTTCAGTTAAAAATGCTAACCATCCTCCACCTTTCAACTTTATTCTTGGGAAAAGAGTTTTTGTTGCTCCTGAGCTCCAACCTACGCTAACCTGTGTTCCAGCAGCATTAACAGAAACAGTATAACCTGTTCCGCCATTTAGAGTAACACCAGATCTCGTATACATTCCAGTAGTATTAACAAGAGAAATTCCAGTTGAATCTGGAACATATGCTCCAGTTATTGCATCAGTAAACACTACTTTACCAGCAGTTGCAGTATCAACACTGATACTTTCAACTTGCAGTATAGTACCAGCATCTCCTTGATTTACAACAATCCAGTCATTTTCTAAAGCAGTCTCATTTTCTAAAACATGTATCCTTCCTTTATTAGAAGTTACTGTTGAATGAGCCAATAGAGGCTGAATAGTTGCTGCAGTAGTATCATTATCATAAGCATATGTAATTTTTTGCTCTCCCTTATCACCAGCTTTTGCGCTTGTGAAAGTAACATAACCATACTGAGTATTATCAGTATTTACAACTATTTTATCTCTGCTTTCATCAGTTAAATCAGGTGCTACAGTAGCAAATTGTACTTTTAGTCCACCAAATACAGGATCTGTGAAAGATCCACCTTTAACTATCGAATCTGTTTTTGTTGCAGGCATTCCTATAGCAACAGAAAATCCAGAGATTATACCATGTCCAGCAGCAGATACAGTTCCAAGTGTGCTTTTAATTGACGTTAAGTCAGCACCTTGTTTAACAGTAGCCCCATTGGTAACTACTAATGTATTTGAACCTATTATTAATTCAGCTTGTCTTATATCCCCAGCATAAGCTGGATGTATTATATCTTTTACAAAAATATTAAGATTTCCTGCAAAAGCATAAGGGCTTCCTTCAATAACAGATTTAGATACGCCGTCAACTTTTATAGTTCCAGCTGTAGTACTTGATGTTGTTACCAATTCTACAGTATGTTCTGTTCCAGCAATAGTTACTTTTGATTCTTCTCCACCTTTTACAACAACAGTTTCACCTGAACCATACAAGTAAAGTGTTGAGTTTGTAGAACCAGAACCAATTACATAATCAACTCCAAGCATTTTTATTTTCTGCCCTTGAACATTGACTGAATCTGAAACATTAACATTTTTTGAAAAAGTTAATGTATAGTTGTAAAGCCATCCAGCAGTAAGTGCTCCACTATTTCCTCCATCTATATACAATACAGGATCAGATAAATCACCGCCACTAGTTCCAAAAGTTATAGTAGCAGGGCCAGGAACTATAGTTTGTGTATAACTATATTGTGTTCCAGACAAATCTGTGAATTTATTATCTGTTAATACATTTGGCAAATCACTATTGGATATTGCAGTTCTTGCAACATTAAGTGTATCACCATAATATAATTTTCTAGCTGATGTAGCCAGATTTACAGAATCTCCTCCAGAAGCTGTAGAACCTGTTGAACTACTTGATGTAGTAACAAGTGCATTAAGCTTTTGAGAAACATCGATAGCAGCACTCCAATCAGTTATAGCAGCATTTGCACCAACAATAACTGCACCATGAGCAGTTCCTCCTGACACGAAAGGTGCAGGATAGTTAGCAGCAGCAGCAAATCCGATTGTGCTTGATAGCATTATTGCGCTAGCTAATACAGAAGCTATTTTTTTATAATTAAATATCATTTTTTATACCTCCTTTCATTAATAATAAATATTAACTATCTGAAATAAAATTTTACAATTTCAGATTTTATAACCTGTTATCACTTTTTGAAAAAACTGTTTAAACTACTCAGTTATTTATTGCTTAAAATCTTTAAGCAATAAGGAGTCAAGACAGATTTCATTTAAAAAGCTTTCGCACAAAACTCTCAAGAAAAAACAAAAAACCACATTTTTTTAATTAGTATTTATAAACCTTTCGGTGTCATTTTAATTATGCACACATTTTTAAATTTTTTAAAAAATAAAATTAGGTCAAATTTTTAATGATTTAGATGATACTACTTATAATTGAACATAGGTTACATAGTAAAACCTATATATACAAAATATATTTCATAGATATATGGAAAGATTTATATACTATATCCGTATATAAAATATATGGCAAATAAGAAAACCAAGTCAATAAATATGACTATTGCTGAAAAAGCAGGTGCATTTTCATTTATTCTAAATAAATTTAAAGGAGATTCCAAAACTTCTGAGATATCTAGGCTAAGAAGCTTATTAAGTAATGAAAAAGCAAGACTTCTTCATGTATGCAAGACAAAACAACCAGAGTCAATTTATCAGCTAGCCAAGCTTTTGGGAAGGGATTTCAAAGCAGTAAGATATGATATTAAACTTTTAGAAGAATTAGGTTTCATAGAGCTAATAGCTTCCCATAAAAAAGGCAGAGAAAGACTAAGACCTGTTGTTGACACAGACCAATTAATAATAACTATTAATATTTGATTGAAAAAGGAATGTAATCTATTCATTTACTATAGGTTTTTATCTTAAATTTTGATATTCTATCTTACTAATCTTAAACATATCTATCATATTAAGATATTATAAATAAATTTTATTATAAACATTATTCAGTCAGTCATAACCTCTTATAAATTTCCTCCAAAAAATTTATAAATGACTATTTATTATAATTATAATGTTTAAAAAATCAATATTCATTTTTTTAATGATTTTAACAATCATCCCATTCCTAGGAGCTGTTTCAACATCAATAGATGTTAAAGGAAAACTAAATTACGTTGTAACAATTAATGTAGTTGATGTTTCATCAAAAGATACAATAGCTTTTTTTCCAGATAATGTCATAAATAATTCAGCAGGATTGCAGTTTAATTTTACAACAACTCAGAACATAGTTGATGTAATAGCAATAGCAAGAGTTGATGGAAAAATAGCAAAAACAAAAGAGCTGAACAGTGTTTATACGCAAACTCCTATTTTAATAGATCTTGACTATGAACCTCCAAAACTTATTGTAAAGAATGTAACCCCTGCAACACCTCCCCCAGCTCCTGTTGTTAATACAACTGTTCCTGAACCTGTTAAAACTCCTGAAATTACTAAAGATTCATCAAAATTTTCCTTTAATTTTTCTATAACCGGATTTTCAGTAATTAAAAACACCATCTCAAAGATTAATTCTAAGATAAATTGGAAAACAGTCCTATATTCACTAATTGGAGTCATAGTTTTAATCTCTGCAATTTTCGGAGCCTTATTATTCATTAAAAAACGTGGAAACAATTGGAGTCTTGCCCCCGCATCTAAAATCCTAATAACACAAAATTCAGAAAAATTAAGTTATGCAGAAGAAAGAAGGCTTAGGGACGCAGAAAATAAAATAAAAGAAGCTCAGTCTGAAATTGAAAGATTAAAAAACAGGGAAAGAACTATAAAAGAAGCTGAAAGAAAACTAGAACAAGATAGATATGAACTAGAAAGGCTGAAAAGAAGATATTAATTTAAAAATTATCACTCTTGTTAATTATTCTCGCTCTTGCTAACTACACTTATCACTTTTGCTTATTCACCTCAATTTATTTATCACTAACAATTTAAGTTCTAAAATAAAGAATATTTTACAAAGAATATATTTTTATATTCATTAAACTCTATTTATTTATGAAAAATAAAAAAAGAGATGAAAAACAAGACAAGAAACAGGACAAACATAAAAAGAAAAAAATATTCATCGCAATAATTATTATAATAACAACAGTAATTTTGATTTTTTTTGGAACAAAAGTGTACTTATTATTCAACTTATTTCTTGGAAATGATGTTCTTATAAAACTAAGTTCAGACAAAGAAAATATTTTTTTATCTCATAATCAATCAGAAACAATTAACATAAAAACAGATATATTAACAAATCCGTTTTGCAGTGTTAAATGTGATTTTATTTTTTCTGATTTAAGCCAGAATAAAACATTGGAAAAATCCAGTTTTGTTCTGAAACCAACAACCCCTATCAACAAAGAATATACTATTTTTTCTCCTGAAAAAGGAACAGGGCAAAATCTCTATAGATTTGATATTCAATGCTTAGGAATTAAAACTATACTATGCCATACAACAGATGACCTAAAAACAAGAGTTTTGTTAATAACTTTGAACTATAACTCCAGTCAAGAAGAAGAAACTGCTAAATTAGCTTCAAAAGAATATCTAATATCTGCTAATGAAAAACTGCAAAATCTGCAAAATACACTTGATTTTTTCAATAAACAAATAGATACTTTAAATAACACAGAATTCAATCCTTTTAAAGAAAATATAACTTCTGTTGAAGAAAATCTTCAGGTTATTAGTACATTAATAGATGAGGTTTCTGTTAATTGGGATAATGAAGACTATTTCATTGCCTTTGAAAATATAAAAAACATAAATAAAACTCTTTCTGATTCAGAAAATAGTTTTAACAATCTAAACAATTCTTTATTTGAAACAGCAGAAAGTTATAATAATTTAATTGATAATCTAACAAACATACAGTTAAATCTTAAGGAATTTCAAAGATTTAATGTTTCAAATTCTTTATTATCAGAAATAGATAACACAATAACCCTCTATAACAATCTAACTTATTATTATGAGAATTACCCTTTTTCATTTAAGAAATCCTTTGCAAGTACATTAAATGAAAAAATTATTAAAATAAAAGGGATTTTTCAAACTGATAATGAGTCAGGTTTTATTTCAACAATACCTATTAATTTTTTTAATCAATCTAAAATAGAATTAAAAACATATGAACTAAAAAATATTTCTTCTTTAAATCTAAAAGAGCCTAAACCTATCTGCTGTCTTTTTAATAAACGTGATGATTGTTGTGATAATTCCTGTTTTGATAACCAAACAAAATATCCAATTATATTTATTCATGGTCATGATTTTAGCGCAAGTGTTTCAGCAGAATATAATTTAAATGCTTTTGACTCAATGCAAAGAAGTTTAGAAGACATAGGATATATTGATGCAGGTTCTTTGCTTTTAGGTTCTTATGATGAATCCTTAAATGGTATATGGGGGAAAAATTCAGTTCCAATAAGCATTAAAATAAGCTATTATTTTGATGTTTTCAGAGATAGTGAAGGCAATTCTATTCTACAAACAAAAAAAGACCGTCTTGATACTTATGCAATAAGATTAAATGACATAATTAATCTTGTTAAATATAAAACCAATAGAAACAAGGTTATAATTATTGCACACAGTATGGGTGGATTGGTTGCAAGAAGATACATGGAAGTATTTGGAGAATCTTATGTAAGTCAGTTTATAATGATAGCTACACCAAATAAAGGAATTTCAGGCAATACTTTAAGGCTTTGTCCTGTTTTTGGTTCATCATTAGAATGTGAAGATATGGACAAAACTAGTTTGTTTATTAATCAGCTTAATAATGGAAAAAAACTTTCTATTCCTGTTTATAATATAATAGGAATTGGGTGCGAGACAAACAAAGAAACAGGAGATGGTGTTGTTGAAAACTCAAGCGCTTATTTTGAAAATGCTGAAAATTATTATGTTAAAGGAGTATGTTCAACTATTAATTCAGAATATTTTCATACAGATATAATTAAGCCTTATAAATATCCAGAAGTTCTTGAAATAATCAAAAATATATTAAAGTCTAATAAATAAAAATATTCTTGCTATTATAGCAAATAACATAAATTTTCGGAAAAATTTTGTTATTTGTCTATTTAGGAAATAATTCAATTATTAAAGTTATTTCCTATAATTAAATCATAACTTTTCCATTTAAATACTTTTCAATAAGATAATTTATCAGTTTCTTTATATCTTCTGAATTTTCTCTTGCTTCTTCTAGTGAGACATCTCCACCATAGTAATTAATTTTATTTCTTATTTTCCTAAATCTATCAAACTTTATTGAACTTATTTCTTCATTTTTTTCTTTAAGAAAAAAGGTAAATGCTTCATGTTGATAAATTTTATATCCATCTAAGGAAGCAATTGCTTCCAAAATAAATCTTAAGCAATCATAGTAATTTGAAACTATTTTTCTAGCAGAAATCTCATTTATTATCTGATTTTCAAGGTATTTTAAATCATTTAGAGTATTTCTATACAGAGATTTAATTAAAGATATATCAGGAGAAGATTTTCTAACTTGCCCTTGATTAATAAAGTCTTCAAATTTCATTTAAACAATTCCCAATGCCCATTTATTAAAATACCATTAATAAAATTGTTCAATAATTCTTTATTTTTAATTTTCATCATTTCAATATCTTTATTTGAATATAAATGAAGTTGAATAGGATTTCCTATTATTTTCTCAAAGTCTTTTAAATTAAGCTCTTTTTTATTAGGAGTTATGATTAATATATCAACATCACTCTTTTTTGTATTTTCTGCTTTTGCAAAAGAGCCAAAAAGGATTATAGCTTCTGGATGATTAAATTCATTTTCTAAATATTTGATTAAATCAGATTTATTTAAAATAGATAGATTATAATTCAGTTTAAGCTGTTTAAATGTTCTATTATTGGAATCTACTTTGAAAAACAAATGATTAAGTTTTTCTTCTGATTTTAAAACACCATCTTTTTCATATATCTTTAAATATTTTGAAATGGTTGTAGGAGATTTTCTTAATAATTTAGAGAGTTCTCTAACATGAAATTCTTTTTCAGGTTCTTTTATAAAATACTCAATTAGCCCATCCATTTTAATAAATAATTGTCCATTAATATGAACAATTGTCCATTTATATATCTTTCCATATCACCAAACAATAATTTAAAATTATTTTTTCATTTTTTTAGCTATAACTATTTATTGGCACAGTAATAATTTCGCTAATCTGCGCTTTTTTATTAAGCTCATATCTTATCCTCAAAAACCTTATTATTCCAACTATGATTCCAATTACAGCAAGAAAAACTATCACTTCAAATTCTATATGCTTTATTCTTCCTAAAATTGCACTAAGTGTTTCTCCAAATAAATAACCCATGCCACCTACAACAATTGCCCAAAGAATAGAACCTATTGCATTTAAAACAAGAAATCTTCTAGTTTTTATATTACTTGCACCTATAATTAAAGGAGTAATCACTCTAATTCCATAGACAAACCTGAAGCCTATTAAAAAAGATACGTCATATTTTTCCAAAAGAGAATTTATTTTCCTAAATTGTTTATGTACTATTTCATATTTTTGAACTGTTTTTTTGCCATTTAATCTTCCAATTATAAAAAAGAATTGGTCTCCTGCAAATGCTCCTAAAGCTGCAACAATAATAACCAGCAATAATGAAAGTTCACCCTGATTAGCTAAAAAACCAGCTATGATTAATACTGTTTCTCCTTCTAAAAATGTTCCTATAAACAAAATTAAATACCCATAGCTCAAAAGAAAATGTTCTAGTATCATCTTAACCTGTACAAGATTCAAGTTCCACATTAATTGCACCAGAACTAAAAGAACTCACTATTATTGTATGACTACCTCCTATTATTGAAGTGCAATTTTGAAAAATACCTTTTTCTAAATTAAGAATAGATTCTTCTGGTTGATCTGATTCAGTATTATCTAATGCACTATAATAAACCTTTAATCTATATGCTTTATTAGGAGAATCTTCTCCAACATTTAAACTACCTTCAATTACATTTTTTAAATCAGATTCCAAAACCTGGCATACTGTTTCTTCACTAGCTTCTTGATTTATACATTCTATATTATTAACTGTTGTAAATAAGTTAAAAGTGCATGTTCCTGCATTATCAGTATACATACCCTTATATTGATCAAATTCTCTTATATAAGCATAAAATTTAGTAGCCCCCGCAGGAGCTTTTATTCCATTTTCAAAATCTCTTAAGTCATAATATTTAATAAGTTGGTTATTATTATCATAAAATCCTCCTTTAATTGGAATTCCATAAGTAGGATTTCCATCTCTACATTTAGCACTTTGCATATTAATATGAAAATATATTGTTCCCTGAATATCACTTATTCTAATTTCATCTCCTTCTTTTACATCTGAAACAAATACAGGGGGTTTTGCATTTCCCTTAGGGCTTTGATGCTCCCATGGGCCTTGAGTTCCTTTTACAATAAAGGAGGTTTTACTATCTGTTTGAAGTTCACATTTATTCTTAGGTAGGCATTTTTGATTTGGATTTTTATAGCATTCTTTTATTAAATCTTGCATTTCTCTGTACTGAACAGCATAGTTAACTTCGCAGTTTGTTGTATAATACATTGCAGACTGGAGAAGATTAGAAACTTCAACACTTTGTTGTGTAGTTTGCTTGCCTTTTGAAATAGCCAAAGAAAGAAAAATAACACCTACAATGCTTACAATTAATACTATTAAGACAAATCCTACTATTTCATGTTGAGCTTGTTTTCTTTTTATCATGTTTAAATGCTGAATACCTACACCTTAGTGTGTGTGGCATTTTAACAGCCTAAAAATTTCCAAATAGGAAATTTTTATCATTTTAAGTTTCTTTTATTGCTCCAAAATGGTCTAATACCTCGCCCTTTAGGGCGATTGTTCCATTTTGGAGGCTTAAAAAATACTCCGGGCTTCAGCCCGATGGATTTTTTATTTCAGTTCCAGCAATTAATCTTGCTATTTCGCACTTATCATAGGTATATCCTTTTTCATATTCTTTTCTGCAAAGGGCAACATAGCTTGAAACTGCTCTTTCATTTTTTATACCTTTATCTTCTTTATCATATATAATAAAAATATCACAATCAGGATAATTAGCCCAATTGCATTTTACCATATCCTCTTCTTTTTTATTAAATGCCTGAAATTTAACAACTTTTAAACTGCTGAAGGACCAGTAATTTCTATATTCTGTTTTATTAATAAGAGCAATAAGTTTATCAGCATCAACACAATTGGATTTTGAAACAACACAATAAAATTCAGGAGAATCTGCAAGATTTGTAATAGCTGTGACTGTTTTTTCTTCAGCTATTTTATTTGCCTGCTGTTTAATTCCATTATAAAATATAGAAACAGCAAATAATCCAACTAAAGTAAAGAATAAGAAAACAAATACAAGCATAAATGCCATTTCCTGTATTTTAATCTGTGATTTTTTGTTGCTCAAATTTGGTTTAACATCTCTCTCCTTAGGAAGATTTATCCAAATTTGAGGCTTAAAAAATACCTCATATTTCAACCTGATAAATTTTTTATTTTTCATCTTTTCTCTAGTTAAACAGCTTGCATCCTGGATTAGCAGCATCATTTATTGAATTAATTTCATCTGATAATTCTCCTAAAATAGTTAAATCCCTTGAATAGCTGATTTGTTTAGCATTATTCATCAAAGTCATAAGCTTGCTTTCAACATTAGACTGACATTGTTTTCTTTCAATTATCTTTATCTTATCAATATAAACCAATCCAAGTTCATTAATTTTATTCATCAATCTCTTTACATTGCATTCATAAGCTTCTGGAGAAGAAAATATTGCCCCATAAATAAGACTGTCGTAAAAATACATTTTTTTATTGTTTTTTTCAACATATTTTTCAGCTATAGAAACTTTAATATCACAATCTTTTCCAGAAGCAAAACAAACTTTTACACCATCACATTTTTGAGTTGAATTTGGAAAATGAACTAGTTTGATATCAAGTCCAGGAGGTGGCCCTAAATCTCTTATAATTTCATCAGGCACGTCATAAAAACAATAATCTCTTGAAAGAAGCACTATTATATCTGAAACCTTAAAAGGCATGAAAAATGGTTTTGAAAACATTATAAAACTTTTTCCTTCAGAAGAGTCTTCCATAAAAACATATTTATTATAAATTGCAATCTTATTACCTTTTTTTGAATACTCATTGCCAAAAGTCTTTTCTGAAAATGAAATAAATTGCTTTCCAAAAGGTTTATTTTCACTTGAACTACATCCTTCATTATAGATTGCACTGTCTACTTTAAAATTAATATCAGCAGATTTTCCAGAGCCCAGCCCTGTTTCATAAGGATCGAGCAAGGAAACAATTCTTGCAGCAGTTTCAGTATATAATACGTTTTCCTGAGTTCCAACAAATTTGCTTGTTGCATATATAGCCAAGAGCAATATAAAAGCTCCTGCAATAAATGCAAAAATCCAGCTAAATGCAAATTCTATTGCCTTCTTATTCATAATCCCTTTTTGTTTTTTCATTTTCTTTTT
>JAVHOF010000049.1:0-3754 GCA_036169915.1 Candidatus Pacearchaeota archaeon
CTTCATAAGCTTCGGAAAATAATTTATATTATTTCTAACGAGGGGGTGAAAAAACGGCTAAATCACTGATTTAGCCGTTTTTTAACGAGCCGTTGATTTTAAGCGTGAAAAGTGGGATGATTTAAGGAAATAAAAATATGGCAAAAATAATTGAATTAAAAATCGAAGCCAATAAAAATATCTATCACGAATTATCTGAGACATTATCGCCGTACAGAGAGGAACCAGCAGGCTCAATTTTATTTATTGTTGAAGGGACAAAAAAGAAGCCGATTATTGGAATTCGTTATCCAGGCAAGAAATTAAGGAAAAGGACTTTGAAAACCATTAGGGTAAATTCAGCTTTATGGGCTAATTTGTATGACTTTGAGGTAGTTCCCTTTAAAAATGGTAAGGAAATTAGTACACAGAAATTTACCTTCGAAGAATTAATGAAGGATTTTCAGGAACGCAAGGTAAAAAGCGAGAAATTTTGGAAACTTCTCAAAGAAGTTTATGAGAAAAATACAATTTCCAAAAATGTGCCTAAATTGTCCGGCATCAACCCCTTACTTTATTTAAGGGCATTGAAATGGATTTGGATTCAAGAAGATTTTAATTATAGATTTAAATGGCAAGAAGTTGGTTCATCGGTACCATATGTTTTAGAAACAAGAACCGGCACAAGAACAAGCGGCGGAGCAGGCAGGACTAAATTTTTCGCGGCATTAATCCTTCTTAAAAATGATTTCACTTTTGAGCAGGTAAAGAAAATAATCCCCCTTTATTAAAAACCGGTAGCTCGAGAGCGTGACCCCTTTTTGCACCGTTTCTTAATTTTAATTTGTATTTGTCTTGAATATAGCCCTTATTTAATCGGTCAGTTATTATTTCATGATATTTGGGGTCTATTTCGGCAGAAATAAACTGGCGGTTTAAGTTTTTGCATACATCTATTTCAGCGCCACTGCCGCCGAAAAGAACCAAAACTACATCTCCCTGTTTGGTTGAGGCCTTAACTAGCATTTCAGTTAATTTTTGTGGAATTTGGCATGCGTGATAAGTTTTTTCTCTGCTCACATTTTTTACAAGATTAAACTCAAACCACGAATAGGGCATCCGTCCTTTTGAACCATTTGCTAGATTTTGACGTATTCTTCTATCCGTTGGATTTTTATACGGTAGTGCTACTGCGTCTTTGAAAAATTTATTGTCAACGTTTTTTCTAACATGTAAGATGCTTCTGTGTGCTGTTGTGAAACGTCTGGGTGTATGGCCAACGTTTGTATTATAAATCCAAACATATTCTGAAATTTCTGGAAAATTATTATCTAAATATTTTACTCTCAAATGAGCATTTTGTTTCGGATAATTCATCATAAATAAATTACCTGTGTCTTTTAAAACTCTCATCGCTTCTTCTGTGAGTCGAATATACCAATCGATGTATTCATCAAAATTTCTAGTATAACCCACTCCGTTATATTTTATTCCTACATTGTAATCTGGGTCTCCAAAAACCATATTCACACTTTTATCAGGCAACTTTTTTAACAAATCCATAATATCGCCCTGATAAATTTTATTTAAATATTTTTGTAGATTTTGTTTCTGGACAACCTCTTTATCTGCTAATTTCGCATTATCTTTGATAGAAATATTTTCAGCTCCATTATTTTTAATAACGTCAATTAAAACTCCCTGTATTGAGATATCGCGATTATTTTTAACAATTATGGGGGCAAAATTTTTATTTGCCGGCTGCAATCTAATTTGTCCGCGCTCTTTATAGAATTTTTTTAATGTTGCCTCGTTATTGTTTAAAAGAGCTACTACTTTTTGACCATTTTCGGCAGTGCTTTGCTGTTTGACTAAAATCGTGTCGCCGTCATTAATGTTTTCATCAACCATACTATCTCCAGCTACTCTCAAAGCATAAAAGTTTCCCGATTTTGGCAATTTACTTTTCGGTACAGCAATACTCTCGGGATTCATTATTGCTTCTATTGGTTGGCCGGCAGCAATAGTACCAAGCAGGGGGATGCTTACTAACTTTTCCGATTTTTCTATTTCAATTCCGCGCGGCTGATTTTTTTGCTTACTTAAATAGCCCTTATCTATAAGGGCTTGAATATGTTGATGGATGCCGGAAGCCGAGGAAAGGTGAAAATGCTTTGCCGTTTCCTCAAGAGAAGGGGAATATCCATGTTTTTTTGAAAACTTATTATAAAAATCTAAAATTTGTTTTTGGCGTTTTGTTAACATGTTATTTTAATTATAATATTTCTGATACCGAAAATAAACTGAAAGTTATCCACAGAAAGAATTGACCTCTAATAAAAAATATGATAATATTATCAGTATAAGGGGTGAAATACCCCGACCTAGATTACTACGCCGGGGCTAAACCCGGCTATTTTGTTAAAAAGCCAAAAAATTAATTGAGAAATAAAAAATAAATTTATGCAATTTTCAAATCAAGATTTATTACAACTTATTCAATTGACATTAGGTAGAGTAGATAGTCTTTTAATAGCCATAACAGCTATAGCAGCAGTATTTGGGATTATAGTTGCTTTTATTGTTGGCTCTTTTACCATACGCCAATTTAATGTTGATAAAGAAATTAAAAAATATAAAGACGAGATTAAAGATCAAAAAGATAAAATTATAGAACATTCTAATAAGGTGCATGAAGAATTAGCTGAAACCTCTAAGTTCGCTTCTGAAGCGAAAAATCAAATAAAAGAAGAACTTAAAACCCCTTTATCAAAAAGAACAAAAGAAGATCTATCAAAACTACAAAAGAAGGTTGAAAAATTGGAAGAAGCTGTAGATATAAAAAGAGGCGAAATAAAATTTGATCCTACTTTTTCTATTTCCCCATTTAGTAGCAATATTATTGCTACTGCTGGAGGTATAGTGTGTAAAAAATGCGGCAGATCGTATTCGGATCTTTTATCGACAATCAATTATTCCACTCCTTTCTCAGAAAAAAGTAGTGAATGTCCTTATTGTGGCAATAGAAATTAACTAACAAAAAATTAGGAGAAAAACATGAAAAATATATTTGAATGGCTGAATAATAATGGTGGTTTAGCGACATGGATTACTGCAGCCGTCGCTGTTATTGCTTTAATTTATGCAATCAAAGAATTTTTTCTAAAACGCAGACCATTTATAGATGTTGAAATTCAAGTTGCAAAAAATCCCAACAAAAAACAGGGCGGTTGGTTATTTTTTGCCCTATTGATAAATAAGGGGACATATCTGGGCGCCGTAAAGGTGGAAAAGACAATTATGCGAGTCGGTGATGAGGAGTATCCATCAGAGATCAAAAATAAAATTTTTGTTTCGCCCGGGGAAAGTAAGAAAACTGCTCTTATCGGTTCAATTTATGAAAAAGGAATTCAAAAGATCAAGGGCCACGAGTATAGGTTGAATCGGGCCGAAATTGAAATTGAAATCAAATCGGGAGAGCTTGGGTCTGACAAACTAAAATATGTGACGAAATGCATATATCAAGTAGATGTATCGGGCGAGAAACCAGTGATTACTTTAATAGAAGAATACTACTCATAAAAAAAACTGACCAACCCTTCGACAAGCTCAGGGCGGGCAAAAAATAGTTCGACCCTTCGACAAACTCAGAGCAGGTAGGGCTCACCACAAGTTAAAAAATAGTTCGATTCTTCAATAACCTCATCCTTACAAACTTGAGAATGTAAGGATGAGGTTTTTTATTTTCCTTTTTCTATTCTTTCCGCGTATTCGC
>JAVHOF010000050.1:0-3726 GCA_036169915.1 Candidatus Pacearchaeota archaeon
TGTTTTAGAAATAATATATAAACCAGAAGATAAGGTTTTGGCATTAAAACCTGGCTGATATAATCCGCTATGTAATTGATATATTCCAACTAAGAAACTAACTCCATCTTTCTTACTATAAAAATCTCTTCCACTAAATTTGGCTTATAGTCTATAACAAGGATTATTAAAAAGGAATTTTGTAATTCCACTCAAATCCAAATCTTCTTTAACAGCTGTATTCATTTTTATTAAAAAATAGGGAAAATCAGGTTTTAAATATTTATCTAATACAAAATATGATGTATGGAGTTAAGATATCTTATATGCTCTTTTTTAACATACCCTATTTCAAACCTATCTTTTTTAACTTTTCTTAAAATTTCAAAAGCTTTCTGTCCACCAACAACTTGTGGTAAAATAACATAATCAGCTCCTGCTTTATACAAGTCCATTGCTTCGCTTATTCTTTCAGCAACAATAAATATAACTGCCTTTGGATTCTGTTTTTTTATCTTTTTTGTCATAACAAGATTTTGCTCAAAATCAGGAATTGTGATTATTATGAATTCTGCTTGTTTGATATCAATTTTTTCAAAAATTTCATCAGTTGAATAATCTCCATAAATGCAAGGCACCTTTTTGTAAATCAAAGACTGGATTATTTCAGGATTATAATCAACTACAAAAACTTCCTTTTTCTCTTTTTCAAATTCTTTTAAAAATAAACTGCCCATTCTATGGCATCCAAATATTATTATCTTTTTTCTATCATCACCTAAATATTCTAATTCTTCTTCACTAGTATGAATTCTATTTAATATATTCAGAGGCCAGTCAATCCATTTAGATATTTTTTTTTCATAGGATATTAAATATGTTGTAAGAGACATTGTAACTATAGTCAATAGAACAAGTGTGCTGAATAAGCCTTCACTTATGTAACCTAAGCTAAATCCAAGGGTTACAATAATCAATGAAAATTCACTTGTTTGTGCAAGAGCATTTCCAGTTAAAAAAGAAGTTCTCTTTTTATATCCAAGCATTCTCACAGAAAACATAGTGACTATTGGCTTTACTACCATTACTAAAACTAAAAGAACAAAGAATAAAATTAAGAACTGTTTTGAAATCATTCTCAATTGCATTCCAAGAGCTACAAAGAATAGCACTGAAAAAAACTCCCTTAAAGAACTTATTTTTCCCTGTATTTCAGTTTTATAGTCTGAATTTGCTAAAACAACTCCTGCAAAAAAAGCCCCAATTATTAATGACAATCCTGAAATAAATGAGCCTATTATAAAAAGGAATAAAAATGAAACAGAAACAAGCAAAAGAAGTTCATGATTTTTTGCAGAAATCTTAAAAATAGGATTTGCAATTTTCAATAAAACAAAAGATATAAGTGCAAATAATAATGCCTTGCCAAGCATTATTACAATGCTTTTTAATGTCAAATCACTTGAAAGTATTGCAAGTGCAATAATTGCAATAATATCTTGTAAAAGCAAAATACCTATAATTATTCTTCCATGCAGACTGTTTATTTCTCTTTTATCAGATAATAGCTTAACAACAATCATTGTTGAAGAAAATGCAACAACTAATCCCACATAAATAGAAGCATGATTTCCAAGATTCATTAAAATTCCAACTGAATATGCAATTAAAAAAAGAATAATTACCTGCGCAATTCCAGCTATAAGAAAAGTTTTACCTACTTCTTTTAATTTTTTAAATTTAATCTCTATTCCTGCTGTAAATATCAAAAAAGCAACTCCTATTTCAGAAAGAGACATTATAAGTTCCTGATTTTTTATAATTCCTAGGATAACAGGCCCAATTAATATTCCTGTTATAATATACGCAGGAATTAAAGGTTGTTTAAACATTTTCACAAAAAAAGCAAGAATAGTTGCAAATATTATAATCAGCCCTATTTCAACAAGTATTCCTAAGTCCTGCGGAACACTATTCACAAAATTCTGTAATAAACTAAATATCATTTTACCTTCTTTTTCTTATTATAATAAGAAATATAATCAACTTAAAAACATTTCTAAATTCCACACTTCAAAAATACATTATCTATTCAAACATCCACTTGAAAAACCTCTTGAATATCCCAGGTTTTTCAACAATATTCTCATCTGTAATCATTTTATAGATTATTTGAGGTTTTTCTTTCATTACAGGTGCTTGTGCAGCAAGCTGTTGATTTGCAAGCTCAACTGCCTGTTCCACAGAAGTTCTTGAATATCCCTGATTAAATAATGAAAATTTAAGAGAATCCATAGTATAACCTTTTGCAAGGTTCTTTTTAATATAATCTGCCAATTGCTGTATATGGCTTTGAGGTTGATATTGATTCATAATTTTTTAAAGTATTATTTCTTTAAAAAATCTATTGTGATAGATTATGATTTTTTATCTTCTCTTTTTCACAATCATCAAAAAAATCAATATAATCATCCAAGTCATAGAACTTATAGATAAAGCCATTTTAATCTTATCTTGATTAATAGTCTTATCATCAATAACACTTCCAGTTAGCTTATTTGAATTTATATTAGGATTATTATCAATTAAAACAGACATCCAAATTCCAATCCCAGCAGGCTTATTTTTAGTTCTAAGACTTAAAAGTCCATAGTACTTTCCAATGTTTTTAGCAGTCAAACAAACTTCAATTTCTTTTTTAGCATCAACTTTTATTTCTTTAAGATATCCTATTTTAATCCCCAAATCTTCAGCTATATGATTATACTCATTAATATCTTTCACAAATTCTTTGTTTAAGCTCCATTTATCCTCTCCAATGATAGTTTCATTAGAGCTGAAAAGAATAATCTTATTGCATATTTTTTCATTAATACTTCCATTAAATTCAATTGCTGATGGAGATACGCCGAGCTTAGCAGCAGATACTAAACTTATTAATAATGAGAGACTTATTAAAAATAAAAAGAAGGTTATTAAGATTTTATTTATCATATCACAATAAAATATTTATTATCCTGCTGTTGCAAAGAATGTAACCTCTGCACTATGTCCAATTATATCTTCATTAATCTCTCCATCAAAATCAGTTAAGTTGAGGCTTATGTATATATTTTTAGATCTTGAATTTTTGCCTGTAACAGGTTTATCAATACTAACACTATAAATCCCTATTTTTTTAGGAATAGCTTCATCAGGATGAACAGAAGAACTTTTATAATTTCTGAAAAAAAGCCATTTAAAGATTTCTTCTTCAGGGTCAGTCAGCTTTGGAGTTATTGTTACATTTACTTTCCCAGTATTATTTAAGATAATTGTTTCTTCATCAGAAATAGGATTATTTTTGCTCACATCTCCTAAATTTACATAGTCTGGAACCTCAATTGCAACTTCAGGAACTTCACTTGCATTGCCAAATCCAATTAAATTAACTTCAACAAGCATGGTATCATTGGCATAAGAATCTGCATTAACAAAATCAAAACCACTGATAAAAATGACTAAACTGGCTAAGAATACTGTAAAAAATATAAATAGCTTCTTGGAAAGTATAGTTTCCATAATCTATTATAGAATGGCTACTATATAAAATTATCCCTCTTCCTTCTTTTTGATATAGTTATTAATTATTAGCACAACTATAATAACCGAGATTAAATGTCCTATAAATGCAGTTAGCACTGCAAGTGTTTTGTCAATTCCCATTGGACATATATCTCCATAGCCCACAGAAAAAAATGTTATTGA
>JAVHOF010000051.1:0-3699 GCA_036169915.1 Candidatus Pacearchaeota archaeon
AAGTCTAAAATAGATTAAAGATTTAAAAATATAAATTAATGGAAAAATATAAATTTATAAAACCTTATTCAGTTTCAGTACAAGTAGGCGGTGCTGTTGGGTTAAATAAGAAGTTATTTAAGGTGGATGATATTATTGAAGGTGAAGTTATAGATGGGGGAATACTTTCTGTAAGAACTCGTATTGCCGAACATTCTGTTTTAAACGAAGGAGCATCATCTAACGCCTCTTACCAAGAATTTTTAGATGTTCCTTTGGAATATCTCGAAAAAGTAAAAGATAATATAATCCTAAACACTACAAAAACTCTAAATACTAAAAAGATTTTTACTACAAAAAACATAGTTATAGGATTAGCTGTAATTACTTTTATTACTGTTGTTTACAAATTAAAACTTCACAAACAAGCATAATATGGAAGCTAAAACAAAAACATATCTTAAATATGGTGCTTATGGAATAGGTGCTATTACAGTTGTAATTGCAAGTTATTTTGGAATAAAAAAACTATTTAAAAATAATAGCGATACAACAAATTCTAATGGCAAAGAACAATATATTGCCGATTTAAGAACTGCATTATCTTCAAAAGGATATACAGGTATTGACGGTATTGTTGTTAAAATTAAAAGAAGTTTGACTAAAGTTGAAATTGAACGACTTACAACCATAATTAATACAGTTATTTATGCTAAAACGCACCCTGACGAATATAAAGAAGCCGAAATAGTAGCACTTGGAAAAGAATTTACAACACTTTATTCTAAAATTAAATAATTATGGTAGGAAATAGATATAATCAACAACAAGGACTATCAGGCGGAACAATTGTAATAGTAGCTGTTTTAGGTAGCGTAGGTATTATTATGAGTTATTTTTTAGTTGTAAAATTAATGAATAAACTAAAACATAATGAAAGCAAGGATTTAGTGAAAGATGCAGATAAAGAAATTGAAGCAAAATCTACAACCTATAAAGAAAGTGACTATCAATCTATGGCTGACAGTATTTATAGAGCAATGGATGGAGTTGGGACAAGTTATGAACCAATTAAAACGATTATAAAAAAATTAAAAACACGTTCTGACTGGTACGCTTTAATAAAAGCGTTTGGAGTACGTTCAACGACCTCTTGGGTATCAACATTTAAAGGTAATTTACTTGATTGGTTAGGTGATGAGTTGGATGAATCTGAATATAATTATATAAAAGATATGTTAAAATTAATAAATGTAATAATCTAATAATCTAATGGAAACAAAAACAATTGCAAAAATCGGTGTGATTAGCGGATTATGTTTAGTTACTTTAATCGGAAGTTGGCTTATTCTTACTAAAGCCCCAACTATTAAATATGCAAATTATGGAAAGGCATTGGTTGATGGTAAAACCAATATTTCATGGATAGGAAAAATTGGTGGTACAGATGTTAATTATATTTACGAAAAAGGGCAAACAATGACTGGCAATACGGGTATATTTAATATGTATTCTTTTGATATATCTTATGATGAAAGCATTGGCAAATTCAAAATTTATATTTATAAAAATGGTAAGATTGTTAAAAATGAAATTTTTTAAATAATTGATAAAATGGAAACAAAAAAGGCATTAAAAATCGTTGGAATAGTAACCGCTTCGGCACTTACTTTATTAATAACCGCAGTAGTAGTATTGCCAAAAATTATTAATAAAAGACAAGAGGTAAAAGATGACGAAACTAAATTAGACAATACAGGTGGAGGTGGTTCGGGTGGTGGAGTTCCAACCAAAACAGCAAATCCTATTGGTAATATTGCCGATATTAAAAAGTTTCAGGACTGGATGGACTTAAAACATCCTAACTGGCTTGATAATGGTAAATCTTTAAATAAAGGGTTTGGTTACGGAAATTATGGTTCGCAAACAACAAAAGCATGGGGAAAATATAGTTCTGAATACGGAACACAAGTTACAGTTATTCCTCCAAAAGCTCCTTTAAAGGTATATTCAAAAATTGCTAATAATATCATAAAAAATGATGTTAATGATAGTATAAATAATCCATTTAATTGGAGTAATATGCACAGAGCTGGTAATTCAGAATTACTTGGAATAACAAAGGGAGTAATTAAAAAAGATTTTGATGGAGTTCCTTATTTAGAAATTTATGCAATATCTAATCAAAATATTAAAACTTATGCTTTATTAACATTGGTAAAATATAGTGATTAAAATTAACAATGTAAAAATTATAAAAAATATGACACAATACAGAGTTGTTAAACCATTCGTTTACGAATTAAAACTTTCTGATGGAACTATTAATAAAGTTACATTTCAAGAAGATAGAATAATAGAAGGCGAACCAAAAGCAGATAATAAGGATATAATAGTTCATAAAATAGGAGATGTTGCTACAATAGAAACTCCTATATCTTCATTAGATTTATATGATGGTATTTATCTTAATTTCAATAAATACAAATTACCATTTGAAATAAAAGTAAAACCTGAATTAACTGGTAAATTTAAGGTTGGTGCTTATTATAATATAAAAGAACCTAAAAAAACCAATGATGGTTCACAAATATCTCCATCTATATATATTACTTCTGCTATTGTAAAAGACATTAAAAATGTAGAAGATGGAATTATTTTAATTTTAGATAAAGATAAAAATAATTTTCCAAAAGAAACATGGGAAAATACTGTTGTTAATAGAATGGTAGAACCTTCAAACGGTATTTCGCCACCTCAAAAACAAACTATGCCATTTGAGCCTGTTTTAATCATTAAAAAAAATAACAATAGTGTTCTTGTTTATAGCGATACAACTGCTTATAAGTTTGTGAATCAATTATTAGAAATAAAAGGAGAATTAAAAGATAAATACAAAGAACAACCTAAAACCAACACCAATAACACTAAAGATAATATAAAAACAACTCCTGCAATATGGGATAGTTTACAATTAGCATCAAAAAGAGCACAATACTTAACAATTATAGGAGCAATTGGTGGGTCAGCTTTTGCTTATTATAAAAAATCAAGTATATGGGGTTACGTTGGATATGCTGCTTTATTTTCTTTTGGAGGTTCATTACTTGCTTTAGCTTCCGTAAAATTTATACCTTTAAAAACAAAAACAACTCCAAATAATACAAACTCAAATTCTACAAATAATTCAGAATTAACTGATTTGTACGTAAAAATGGTAAATATGGGCGGACAACCAAAAGCAATTGCAGATTTACCAAAAAATAAATTAAAATTTAATCAATTTGAAAATTTGTTAAGTTCACAAGAAAAACTATTTATAAAAGACTATTTTAATGGATTATTAAAACTCAAGGAAGATATTAAAAATAAAACCCCCGAACAATCAATTTATATAATGGGAATTTTTAATAAAAATATAACAGATAAATACGGAGAAACACTTATTATTGAAATAAAAACAAAAGCAAAAAATTTAGGATTAGAATTATTTGCATAAAATGACCGACAAAACTCAAAATATTATTCTTATTTCAACGATAGTAATATCGGTGGTAGGGTTATGTTTTGTTGGTTTTAAATTTCGCAATAAACTTTTAGTTACATTAATAAAAAAAAACAATCGTGAAAAACTTGCAGAAGCACATCCTTTATTAAAAAATAATGCTTCAAACTTTTTGATTGACTTAAAATTAAAAGGTTACGAACCATTAATAACAT
>JAVHOF010000052.1:0-17083 GCA_036169915.1 Candidatus Pacearchaeota archaeon
ATCAACAATCTTGCAGGAGAGAATACAGCAGATACAAAAAGCGGACTTCCCATTCAATACAACAATAATCAAGGATGGAGAAAGATACCTATTCACGTAATTGAAGAATGAAACCTAAAAGCAAATGACCAATATAATAATCATTGTATTTTCAATTCTCTGGTACCTTGTAGGATCAATCGGCGGAATGATTATCCATAAAAAATACAAGGAATTAAGGTTCTTGGATTATCTTTTCATATTTACCATTGGGGGGCTTTCCGGAATTTTCAATGTGATTTTTGGATTAGCCTACTTAAAACTTTTGAGGGCAGCACGGGGAAAGGAACCGGAAAAGATATCTGATCTTCCCTTGATCACAATTCCCAACGCCAATGATCAAATACAAATCCCTAACTTTACGCCAGAAAAAAAATCAGAGCCAATAATTATAAAACCAAAACCACCAATTCCAATGGACAGAGTAACCATCACCTTCTCGGGTCACCCGCTTAAGGCATCAATAATGCTGGAAATACAAAAACAGCTTCTTTTCGGCGGCTATACAGCTGAAATTTCACTTCCGGAAGGAGTGGAAGAAAAACATTTTCTTGCACAGCACGGAAATGAATTGATAAAATCAAAGGCAAGGGATATCCGAATCACTTTGGTTGAACAGGAAGATGCAAAATAATATTGCCGTTCTGTACTGTGTGCTTTGGTATCTGATTGGATCAGTCGGGGGCATTGTCATGTGGTATAAAATCCATCCATCGACAGTAAAGGCCGACTCCTATTTTTTCATGTTTACATTGGGTGGAATTGGCGGAATGGCAACATTCCTGATTCTGTTGAAGATTTGGCTTGAACAGCTTTTCATTTCAAGAAACAAAAAAAGACTGTATGCCGTTTTCATGCGCGTGGATGTTGGAATCAAGGATGATGGATTGATGGCAGTTTGCACATCATTGGAGAAGGCAAAGATTTTGATGGGGACAAATGCATATACAATCACGTCTTTTGATACAGACACCGAATATCCGAATGGAGTGAAATACCATGTGGTCAACAAACTTTTAGATAAGTGAAATGCGAAAAATAAAACTTTCCAAACTCACTGAAATACAATTATTCCTTTTCAAGGATGCCGTGGAAAATATCTATAAGTCACTCCCGGCAAAAACATATGATGAAAAAACAATCCTGTTCTGTGTCGGTTTGCTTTACAAACGGTTATCCGGAAAAGTTGTTTTCATTGAACCTACAGGAAACAAGTTGAATATCCCACTGCATGAGGCCAGCGCCTTTATTTGTGGAATCCAGTCATGCGGATTGAAAACATCAAGGCCTGAAATAGCGGCGATGATAAATGAGATCATTTTTGAAATTGACGGACAATTGGTATGAGAAACATTTTTGAATCTTCAGAAGTTTTTGAAGCACATGCGCGGATTGACTATTGCTATTTTATGATCAGGAAATTGATCAATGAAATAGGGAAACCAGTTTCACCATTAGAAAGACAGATTGATATCGTCACTGGGCATGAAGATGCCCAAGTGAAAAATGCCACACAACAGGCAATCGAATTGCTTGAAGAAGTCATTGCATCGAAAAAAACAATCAATGCGGATTATTCCGGTGACGAGACATTCTTGAAACAATTGAAATACATTTCATGAAAGCGAAGCGGCCAAGGATAATGAAGACAAAGAAAAATCCACCGGAGAAGGTGACAATCATTCCTGCAAAAAAAAGAATGCACCACTCCCTGAATTTGAATGGCAACCAAAATACAACTCCATCCAAACCATCGGTTGATCCAAATGATTATTGGTGGAACAAAAACAAGGATTGATGGAAACCCGAAAGGTTTTTGACAGGAACACGGGAAAGATAATTGATGAAGTGGAAATCAACCTGATATTCAATAATCCGGCAATGGGGAAATTCTTTTTATCCATTGCATCGGATGAAGAATTGGATTCAATGCTTGGAACACAAATTGGGGCACAGAATTACGAAGGGGCAAAATTCGTGAACGAGGAAATTTTAAAAAGGAAATCGAGATGAAGGAGATTTGGTTCCAGCATGTAGTGGATAACAAGAATTTGTGGCCACACGGATTCACCTTGAAGCGTCTTGAAAAAGTGAAGGCTGCTGTTTTTGCCGACAAGGACATAGTGGCGCACAGAAATCACCGGAAGAATTGAAACAATCGGATCACTTCATGTACAGGCATGGAGTTGACAATTTCGCCATCAACATCCTTTACAAAATGCGTGGCGTTGGAATTATTTCAAAAAATAATTGAAAATAAATTTGGATAATCCAAATATCCGTTTCATCTTTGCATCGTCGCCACAATAAAGGCGAAAAATATCTTCAATGAAACATCTGCAAAATATAAGAATGAAAACATGGTCTACTACAGGGAATACCTGTGGCAACGATGTAGTCATTCGATTTACAGGAGCGAAGGATGAGAATCCCGGGGTTTCTTGCAGTAATTGGCGATGGTAAAAGAAAAACAACCAAACCCACAATAGCAAGAAACCTCGATAGAAATGTCGGGGTTTTTGCATTTTGCGGTCTGGGCTATTGGAAGCCAATCAGACTCCAAATCTGTAGGATGCAGTTCGATTCTGTAAGACCGCGCTTGAAGATAAAAATTGAAAGTGAAATTTGTTCTTTGAAAATTAAAATGAAAATCGGGTTCTGTCGGAATTAGTTCTGGCTTAGGTTCGGAAGGAAAGGTGAGATTAGAATGCCTGTTCCGACCCCGATTGTTTTGGCGCGATAGCTCAGCTGGTAGAGCGACAGACTGAAAATCTGTGCGTCCCAAGTTCGACTCTTGGTTGTGCCACAAAACAACAAACGCCTGATGTAGCTCAGTTGGTAGAGCGATTGATTTGTAATCAATAGGTCGCGGGTTCGATTCCTGTCGCAGGCTCAAGTAAAATGAAATTACGTTCTTGAAAAAATACATCACCAATGAAACAAAGAGCCATTAACTGTCTACTGACTATGGCGTAAAATAAACTCAGGGTTAATCTTTGTTAGGTGAAAAACATATTGCGCGGTGGGGGAGCGGTCGTCCCCGCAGGGCTCATAACCCTTGAGATCGTCGGTTCAAATCCGACTCGCGCTTCGATTGATTAGTTCTTTGAAATTATTGAAAAAAATATAGTGGTTACTGAAGTTTCTGTTGCCTGTCGTAAAGGATCGGATCACAGCAGAGATTTATTTTTGGAAAATATGTGTTGAATGGGAAAGCATTCAACATATACCGGAAAATAAGTAGCGAGCCTATAAACGGTTTGAAATAAAAACCATTAAAGATTGCATGGTGATCTTAGTAAAATTTTGTTCGAAGGAGTTGTGTACGATACAATTTCGGATAACGCAAAGTCAATTGGTCAAACAACTGTCTGGGCGGTACCAGAACGAAAAGCGCAACAGTTGGCTATGCAAATCAATTTTGGAAACGCACACAGGAATTTCTCTCATGACGGAGAAAGAAATGAACGAGTGTCATCAAGTTCATCCGCTATGATTTTTTTCATGTTCGTTATTTTTCTCTGTTCGCGAAACGCGAACAACATAAAAAAACGAACAAGGTGTATTGACGATTAGCTCAGTTGGTTAGAGCGCTCCCCTGATGAGGAAGAGGTCAAACGTTCGAATCGTTTATTGTCAACAGTAAAAATAAAAAATGTCTGTTTAGCTCATCTGGTAGAGCGTTTGACTGTTAATCAAAAGGTGGCTGGTTCGAGTCCAGCAACGGACGCAAATGGTGAATTAGTAGAGTGGCACAACGTCGCCCTGTCACGGCGAAGGTCGGGAGTCCGATTCTCCCATTCACCGCATTGAAAACGAAATTGTAAAACAATACAACATGAAAAATAAAGATAAAAACACAAAAGAATCTGACGAACCGTTCGAGAGAAATCTCAACATAGAAATATGTTCTGTTCGTATAGTCGGGTAGTACGCCAGATTTTCATTCTGGAAACGGATAAGGGTTCGATTCCCCCACAGAATACATTATAAAAAATAACATTCATAAAAAATAAAACAATGAAAAATTCAATCTCATGCGCTGGCTAAAACACGGAGCTAAGTATTCGACTTCGATATACTTGGTGACGACAAAGCCAGAAGCAAATGAAAAATTACAAACGTGCGATTCGTCGCGCAAAAGGAAAAGCAAAGTTTGAGAAAAGATTGAAATTATGGATTCCACCAAACAAAGTGGAACGTTGGATTGATCTGAAAACAGGAATCATTTCATTCCAGAATTGGCAAGAAGCAAGAGAAGATGCACAGGCTGGAAAATCCCGGACATTTTTAAAGTGGTCTTCCACTCCATGCAGTTGTTCGATGTGTCAGCCTGAAAAATACAAACGCCCATCAAAAGGCAAAGTGAAAAAACTGATTGAGGAAAATGTTCTTTGAAAATACTGGTTATTGACAACTCAGCCTCCGTGAGTGCAACCATTGGCAAGCAATGCAGCAATGCAGTTTGAATTGCCCCTAAGCATGAAAGTGCGGGACGGAATCATTAAGGCAGCGGCGGCATATACGCTGATCTAACTGAAGTTGATAACCTTTTTTAGCGAGATATAGCTTAATTGGCAAAGTATCTGACTTCCAATCAGAGGATGCGGTTCGAATCCGATATTTCGCTCAGTAAGTTCTTTAAAATGGATAGGTACCCAATGATGGCTATGGGATATATCTGCAAAATATATTTAACATCCGTTCAATTCGGATTCTGTCCTCAATAAAATGGGCTCGTATATCAGTTGGTTAGATAGCTCCACTCATAATGAAGAGGTCGTGTGTTCGATGCACACCGAGCCCACCAGTAAAAAAAACATTGAAATAAAAAATTGAAAATGCAGTAAAATATATGGGGATGTAGCTCAACTGGCTAGAGCACCTGCCTTGCAGACAGGGGGTTATCGGTTCGACTCCGTTTTTCTCCACAATAATAAAATGCCCGTTTAGCTCAGTTGGTTTAGAGCGTTTGCCCTACAAGCAAAATGTCAGTGGTTCAAATCCATTAACGGGTACAACAAAAAAGTAACAAGTAAAAAAACAATAAAATGGAAACACATAAGAAAAGCACGGGCGATAAAATTAGTCCTCGTAGCTGGAAGGTCAAGCCTCTCACTTTTAATGAGAAGATAACGGTTCAATTCCGTTCGGGGACACCATAAAACAAACACTGATTTGTTGAAAACATAATTTTGATTCAAATAATAGTTGCAATACATTTGCAACCCAAATAAAAATGAAAACAACCGCTACAAAACTCATTTCCTTTTTCTTCTCTCCGAAGAATGGCGGCGGCATGATCAAATGTCACTACTGTCCAAACACATTCCATAAGCCACATGGAGCGCATCTTCTTTTTGCATGCGAAGATTGCCGAACAAGGCGGGAAAGAGAACCTTTGTCCCGCTTGCGCGAAATCGACCACCATACATTGTCATAGATTTTCACTGGGGACAAAATCAAACATGTTCCCATAGCTCAACTGGCAGAGCAACGATTTTCTAAATCGTAGGTTGAAAGTTCGACTCTCTCTGGGAATTCAAAAAAATCATTATCTTTGGTGAATGATATATTCTAAACCATCGCAATATAATAAAGAGATAAAACTATCCACTGACGGAAAAGGGTATTATATATTTTTTGATAAAAAACACCCACTTTCAAATAATCAAGGTCGCGTTTATTTTCATCGTCATGTTGCTTCAGTGAAGATGGGTAAGTGGATTGAAAGCATGATTCATGTCCATCATAAAGACGGTAATAAGAAAAATAATGAGCCATATAACATTGAAATTTTATCAAGAGAAGATCATACTAAATTACACTCATTAGAGAAATATGGAATTAAAGAAGAAATTCATTGTAGCAATTGTAATAAAAAATTTCTGCCAAATAAAAAAAGCACATCATGTTGTTCAAACAAATGCAGAACTGAAAATGGTAGATTATTTAATGTTTCTAAATTAGAACTTGAAAAATTAATTTGGGAAATGCCAACAACAAAAGTGTGTAAAATGTTTAATGTTTCCGATGTGGCTATTTCAAAACGGTGTAAATTATTTAACATAACAAAACCACCAAGAGGTTATTGGACAAAACAAGAATATATGAATAAATAATGCTTTCATAGCTCAACTGGATAGAGCCTCTGAATACGGATCAGAAGATGGCGTTCGAATCGTCATGGAAGCACAATAAAAAAAGCCCCAATTATGAGGCTTTTTTTATTTATATAATTTCAAAAATTATTTTGCTTTTGCACAAACTTGCAATTGTGATCCAAGATAAAGAACCCGAATAAGTCCACCACCGGCACCAACTGCATTTCGCTGTACGTTACAGATGGATTGTATTTGTTTGTCTGATGAAATTGTATCGCAAGAAGGTGGATTTTTTCTTCCCGAACAGGTGTCACAAGAAAATGGATAAACTCCAACGAGGCCAGAATTACTTGTGATGGCGGAATTGTAAATGCTGTCAACATTCGGATAAGCTGGACTGGCGTTCCATGGATTTCCACCAATTAAATATGCTTTGATAAAACAATTCACACCGGCAACACAAGAAATGTCAACTGTGTTTTGTGGATTGCCTGATTGAAAAGAGTTGTTGATGTTGAATTCGAAAATGTTTACGCCATTTGGATATTGAGTAGTAGGACAATTAATCGGTTGTGTTCCGAATGTTACATTGCCATCAAATCCGATTGATGATGGAGCGTAAGAAATTGTTGAATCGTGGGCACCGAGTGTGAATGATCCGACAAGATTACCGATTGAATCAGTTACATAAGGGATCAATGAAACGTGTTGAAGGCTTCCTGTTACAGCGCCAAGGGTGATGTAAACCGTTACAGCGGAATCGGTTTTGTTGATGATCTGGATTCTGGTTGTGGTGTCAGCTCCGATTGTATCGGAAGTGTTTGTTGTTTCATTGTCATTGGAGCATCCTGAGAATGACAATGAAAAAATAATGGCAGTGAATAATGCAAGAAGTTTTGAGATGGGGTTTTTCATGATTTTTTTTTAGTTTTTGAGTTTGGTCTGCAAATGTATATCATTTTGCATAAACAGCACTTATTTGTTAACAGATGTTAATGTAGATCAAATAAGTGTGAAATGTAGGTCAAATAAGGTCAAAAATGATATACATTTTGATATAATTTGACCTATATATCATTTTCGATGGGAAATAATATCAAAATCTCCAAGAAAATTTTCATCAGTCAGTCATAAGCACAAGGCCTCGGATAACTCCGGGCTTTGCCATTCCAGCAAATTGAAAATCGTAAAATGGAAAATTTTCCTAAAAATATTTGCTTTGTGTTGCTTAATTAGGTAACATTGTAGTGTTATGGAAGAATTTCACCGAACGATCACGGCTTACAAAAATCACTTTCCTGATTTTTTGAAAGTCCAAAATGATCAGGTTAAAAAGAAAATAATTTGGTTATTGAAATTGATCGAAACACAAAAAATGGTTTCGGAAAAATTTCTGAAACACCTTGAAGGCACAAAGGCATTATACGAAATCAGATTAAAAATAGCTGGTGATTATTATCGTATCATTTGTTTTTTTGATCAAGGTAATTTGATAATTTTATTAAATGCATTCCAAAAAAAATCAGATAAAACACCACACGGTGAAATTGAAAGAGCAGAAAAACTAAGACAAGAATATTATGAAAACAAACGACAATAACCTTACATCATTAGATGAAATCATTGATGAAGAATATGGTAAAATTGGAACACCTAACAGAGAAAAATTCCAAGAGGAATTCGAAACATTCAAAATAGGGATTCTCATGCAAGAGGCTCGTAAGAAAAAAAATCTCACGCAGGAAGCACTTGCTGAAAAATCCGGAACAAACAAAAGCTATATTTCCCGCTTGGAAAATAATGCGAATGATATCCGGCTTTCCACTCTCATGCGAATCATTAGAGATGGACTGGGAGGGCATTTAAAATTAACTCTCGACCTATAGAATCAAAAAAAATCCAAATTTCTTTAAAAATCAGGATCGAAAAACAATGCCTCGGATAATTCCGGGGCTTTGTCATTTTACATTTTTGTAGAAAAAATTCCTAAAAAAACGCCGTTTTGTAGAAAAAAGGATATTCCATGGATTTTCGTACATTTGCCTTTAACCCCAAAAACAACAATCAAATGACCAACGATCAGAAATCGACACTCGACAGAATTTCCAAAGAGCATACAGGCCTTTCTTTTTCAGAAATGGTCTTGAAAAATACAAATCCAACCATGGTTGAAAAAGTGGTGGAGAAATTCCTTGATGGAATAGTTGGTGGAGATGCCAATCACGAAAATGTATTGAACAAGATATCCATTGACCATTCCGGACACCGTTTTTCAGACATGGTTTCACAAAGCCCAAACCCGGCAATGGTGGAACGGATCATGGATGGCGTTACGGATTCAATCATTGCCACAATGACTCCAGCAGAAGAGGATAAGTCACCTAAAAAAGCCATTGTTGCTGATGTTGTTTCAGAACACGAAATCATTGATGAGCCAAAAATGGAAGTTCCTGTTGATGAAAAAAAACATGGGCAGCACAAAACCCACGCTCCAGTGATTCATGAGAAAATCCATGAACCGGAAGCCAAAAAAAAAATTGGCAAACCAAAATCCGCAGATGGTGGGAAGCCAGATCACAAAATTCATAAAGCCGGAAAGAAAAAATAGTTTAAAAAATATTTGGAAGTCTCAAATATTTGGTTTTTCTTTGATATTCCAAATAAAACCATGAAAAATGGGAAACGATTAAAATCACAGTCATGAAAAAAATGAGTTTACAATTGTCGCATCTACAACCGCAGTATCTACCAAAGGTACAAGAGGCTGATTCGCGCTGTGTAAAATTCAGAACGATCAAATAAGAAACCGCATAAAAGTGGAATCAGCCTCGAACGAAAGTTTGGGGCTTTTTTGTTATATTAGGGTGTAGGGTAATTGGTATCCCGCCACATTTGGGATGTGGACATTGTGCAGGTTCGATCCCTGTCACCCTAACTTAAAAACATAAAAAATGAAAGACATTAGAAGAAAATATTCAAACAAGAGAGTTAATGCGGAAAAGGAAAAAATCGTTTTTGATTTGACGATTGATGAATTTAAAAAACTTGCGAAGGAGGCTGGTATTACCGCAGATGACATGAATATAAAGGGGTATCACCTTGCAAGAATAAACGATTCTGGATCATATGTTTATGGTAATTGCAGATTTATATATTACCAGCAAAATTATTCAGAGAGAAAAGTGTCTGAAAAATCAAGAATGGCGTCTAAAAAAACGCTTATAAACTTCATGAAAGGAGAATCTAAATCTGACAAGAATAAAAGAATGAAAAAAGCAATAAAGAACTCTAAAAAATATTGGGATTCATTAACCGATGAAGAAAGAAATAAAAAAGTACACCCATTGAAAGAAGATGAAATAAAAAGAAGACATGACATAATTAGAACAATACCAAATAAATTCGGGAGATTAACGATTGCATCAAAATTGATTGGAATTAAGCCGCAAGTTGTTGGACGTTTTTTGAAAAAATATCCTATTGGTTAATTATATGGTGTTGTTCGTCTAGGGGTTAGGACGGGAGTTTGTGGTACTCTTAACAACAGTTCGATTCTGTTACGACACCCAGTAGTAATTCGTTCTTTAAAACATTCAAGATTCTAAGTTCCCGCATGGTGTGAATGGTTCGGGGCAAGGCGATCATTTTTTTTTCTTCGACTGATGAGCAGATAAAAACTGCGAAATGCAAAATATCGAAGTGCCACAAAGATCGCTTCAGTGGTGGTAACTGTACATCTGGCGGCTCGGAAAGACGAGCATTTTTTATCTGGATAGGTGTGTGAGTGACTGAAACAACCCCACTGCTAATGGGGCAAGCGAATAATAATTCGCTTCGAAGGTTTGAATCCTTCCTTGTCCGCAAATGAAAATAAAAATGAATAAAATGAAAATAAACGTAAAATACATTAGTACCAAGCATTATGATAGAACGAACATCTCTCAATGGATGTGGATGTTTAAAAAATACACTGGTGTTCGTGGATTCATCATCCGGATATTTGGAGTGTACATAAATTGTCGTGAAAATAATGCAACAGAAAAATTAATTGCAAAATGGAATGAATCCAGAGCAAATCGAATTTTAAAAAACAACTAAAATGGAATCAGATTCGGAATCGGATTATTATTATCCAAAATAGGAAGTATGCGCCAGTGCTGGCAAGCGGATTTGAACACCGTAGCGGTCTGAAAAGACAGGGTTGGACTCCTAATACTTCCGCAAGAATTTAAAGTTATACTGGAGTAATAACAAATTGGCTACGTTAAGGGTCTGTAAAACCCCCGTCTCTCGACTGTGAAAGTTCGATTCTTTCTATTCCAACAATAACAATGAATATCCCGATGTGGCGGAACGCAATACGCAATCGATTTAGGATCGATCGTCGAAAGATATGCAGGTTGAACTCCTGTCATCGGGACAAAATAAAAAGTAAAATGAAAAACAAATATCGATTGTGTAGCTCTGGAAAATATCTTCGGATGGTGGAACGGAATACACAAGAAACTTAAAATTTCTCGGCGCAATGCCATGCGGGTTCAAGTCCCGCTTCGAAGACAAAAAATATTTTGCAATAAAATAAAAACAATTGATTAATTCTTATATTTGCAAAGGCAAAGACCTATGAAAAACACAGTCACATATTTCGTGCAGAATACAGTCCAGCAACAACAGCAATGTTGTTATGTCGGGTGTATTCGTATGTGTGATTAAAATAGCACAAAGAAAAACGAAAAAGCCTTGACAAATTGTTAAGGCTTTTTTATTGTCCGATGGTGTAACTGGCAACACGTTTGATTTTGGTTCAAAAGAGTCTAGGTTCGAGCCCTAGTCGGACAACAGTAAAATTATTAAATTGATTATCAAATAATTGTGATTTTCAGTCAAAATATATTTGTCTGAATGGATATTCGATTTATCTTTGGCAATACAACGACAAATCACCGGATTCCATGGATACAGTTTCAGCTATAGAGCACTCACAGGAACGCCTTGTTACATTCGAGCAGGCCGAAAACCTGAGAAAGTTATTTTTTGATTGGCAGACCACATTTGGATGTTCAAAAAAAACAAATGGACAATATGAAACCCGTAATGGATTTCTTGAGGGATGGGATGGATTTTCGGGATGGATTTCCCGCCCAACAGTTCCATTTGCATTGGAATGGATGCGAGATGTGAAGGGGTTGCACTCTGAGTTTACCTGTTCTGGGGATTTCGGATCATGGGGCTTCGGCGTGATGCTGAAAGGCCAAATCACCCCAATTTACGCATCACCAACTAACGAGGGTTTCCATAATAACAAGGCAGCTGAATCAAAGGCACTTGATTTATGCATTTCACTTTTGCTTGAACAGAAAGAAAGGTATTCTGATCTGGCATCGCGCATTGGGAATTTCCTTGAAATGTGTGCAGTGAAACCTGATCTTTCCACAAAAAAACAATTTCCATTTCTTTCCGCTGAAAATTTACAGCAGTGTGCAGATGAGCTTTACAACCTTGAGAAACCAATGGAATGCAAATCCGAATGGGATATTGCGTTTATCCAATTTAATACATTGGATGAAGAAGAGTGGAAGGAAGAGCACAAGGAAATCATGTCAGAAATAAACAGTATCATTAATTCTCCACTACAATAACAGAAACTTTAATAAGAAATGAGCATAGGAGAATTCAACACCACATCTTTTACTTCTGGCACAAGAGTAAAACATAACGGAAGTGTTTATTGGGTCAAATCAGTTGACTTCGAAGAAAAACTAATCGGTATTGAAAAGAGATACGATTGTGAAATTGAATGGAAACGTTATGAAAACTGTGAAATAATCAAGTGATGACATCAAAAGAAAAAGCAAATGAATTAATCGAAAAATATTTCGGAAAAATAGCGACCAACAATCAATATTTTTCTTTTGAAATATCAAAGGATAAAAATTCCATCACTTATAAAAAAGCCATACAATGTGCATTGATTTGTGTTGATGAGATGATTGCCTCACAAAGGTTATGTTTCACTCCAATACAAGGTTATTACGAACAGTCTGAAAATTATAAATTCTTATTGGGAGTAAAAACAGAAATAGAGAATCATGAAAACAAAATGAAATGAAAAGATACAAATTCAGAATTATCCTAAAGGAAAATCTATATCATGTCCAGTATTTTGACAGGTTGGTGTATTTACCCCTGTTAATTTTTCTTGTTGGAATACCTCTATTATGGGGATTTCTTCAGAGTGAGATATTTACAGGTTGGTATAATTATTCCACCAGATCAAATCATAATGATGCCATTGAAGATTTTAATCACATGAAAGAGATGGAGAAAAAGACACCCAAAAAAATAATTTTAGAAAATTAAAACCAAACCATGAATTTCTGGAAAAACATATTGGGATTTGTTCCTGAAAAAGAATTGAATGCAATCATTTCGAAAGTCAAATGCCATAAGTGCGGAAGTGAAAATGTCGTAAGACTTTCTTCTGGCGGTGGTTGGACTGGAAAGTTCAAATGCAATGACTGTTCATATTACACATTTGTCGTGTACTCTGATAAAATGGGTGGAACGCTGGAAGATTCGATTGCAATTGACAAACGTGACAGTGACATGGAGCATTATAAAAACATGAAAATGGAAAATAATAACGACGAAAAAAAATCATCGATTGTAACATTCTTCGAAGCTCTTGTAGAGCACAAGGAAAAAGAAACAGACGAACCGGTAATGATTGAGAACTGGAAACGCTTGGCCTATCTCATGTATTGCAATGGCGGCGAACTCCGTTTCCATTCCTTTGGAAATGTTGCATATGGCGCTGACCTATGGAAGCAGGGTCTTACGATGGAAGAGGGATTTGACATGCTTTTTTTCTCAGGCGTGATTACCGGAATTTCCATGTATGATCCAATAACTTTCCCGGAAGTTTATGCCCCAAAAATGAATGCATGGATACAGGAGAAGATCGCGGAACACGAAAAGAACAATCCTTCAGGATCAAAAGATTCTTATACAAATTTTGAGGATGTTCCAAAATCACCAGACAGCCCATCACCGATTTCTGATCTGAAAATCGTAAAATGAAAAACCACGTCAACAAGAAAGTTGCTGAAGGACTGAAGGAAATCGGTTTTGATTTGCCTGTATTCTGTTCTTATCGTTATGGTGATTTATTGGTTTCTCCTGAACTGGAAAACAGAAATGTATTTGACAAGATTTGTTCAGCCCCGGACTTTCTAACGGCTTTTGACTGGATGGGAGAAAAGGGTTTTGCGGATTTCATTCCCATGTACGATTCAACAACGATAATAGCCGACAAGCGATCACAGGTTTTCCGTGGTCTTGACCATCGCAACGATGCACTGCTTGCCACAATTGAAATTCAGAAAACAAAAGTGAAATGAGAATACTGAAACTGCATTATCCAACAGGACATCCTTACTGGCAATCGGACGAATATAAAATTGAATTACCCAATGGTGAATTTTACAATACATCAAAACATCAAATGGATTTTGGTTCAGGCCATAGGATTATCGTGAAAGACGATGGTATTCACCATCAGCTGTGCCATTGTGGAAGTGGCTTTGGAAAAATTGATGCAAAATCATACCCAGCAACATTGATTGTTCCAAAATCAGATTATGACAAAATTGAATTTGTGGGACAGAAAAAGGAAATGTCTGATGATTTGAAAGATGATTTGAAAGAAAACGGATTATCGTAAAAATGAACAGCAGGAAAATCCATATCGGAAACAGACTGAGGTACACAAACTCAAAATACTGGGCGAAGGATACCCGTGGAAAGGAATTCGATGTGACCATTGAGGAATTGATTCATATTGACAACCATAACCACATAAATATTCCAACAGAAAAACAGGGATTGTACGAACCGATTGAATTGACGGAATCACTTTTACAATACCGTTTGGATTTTAAAAAGAATTGTGATATGCCCATTAATGTTTACGATTTCAGAATCAGGCTTCATGATGGCACAGACACACTTTATCTTCGATCAGCTGCATCAAATGGGTTTTTCTGGGGCTTTGTCAACAAAACAACAATGGGCGATTACGATGCGGAATTGAACGGATGTGTTGCATTGAAATATCTTCATGACCTTCAAAACCTATTGTCATCATTCGGGCACGAATTGGTTATTTTGCCTGAACCTGAAAAAACATTGTTTCCCAATGGCTAAAAGAATCACACCACAAACAGGATATGTGTATTATTTGAAGAATTTCAAGCACCCACATGTTTTCACCGGGAGAATATTCGAATGTTTGCAAACCGATCAGAGTGTAGCGATGGAATGCAAGATAACCATCGACACAGGAACTCACATTCGCAGATGTCGAAACAAGATTTGGAAACCGGAGAGATTCAATTATTTGGTCAAGGAAAAACAATTGGCATGAAAAAAATAAGGTAACTAAATATTTACCCCTTATTAAAAACTAAAAAATATGAAAACAATAATTCTAAAGATTGAAAGTGCCAATGATGTAGAAGTAACGGCAAAAACCATTTCTGATAAATGGAACTTTAACCTTCAGGACGAAAACAAAATTAAAGTTACTGAAATAGATATTTGCCTTACAGAAGGATGTAACACCATTGCACAAACTAATTATAGATTTTGCCCAAAACACCTTAAGGGAAAACACGATGAAGGATTTTATGATTCAAATAAATAATAACTAACAAACAAAAATCACAAATGGGCAGAGACAAAAACAACAAGGGAGCGGTAGTTGACAACTACAAGGGTTACAACATCCGCCAAATGGTAACAAAAAAAGAAACTCCCGGTGATCGCCGAGGCATGCAACAGCACACCGGTGAATACGGGATTTATGCCGGAAAGAATCTGTGTAAGCAATTCAAGAAACTCGACAAGTGCCGGGAAGACATTGATGAAATGGTTTTGAATTCCATTCGCCTTTCGAAGGAAGAAAAACAAAAGGAAGAGAAAAAACACCAACAGGCATGGAAGTAAATTTCAATAACATGCGCAAGCAGGCCGTCTATGCAATGGACGATCTGATCAAGCGGCTGAATGAATCGATCAATCGCGATGACGAATATGCAACGGTTAATGGCCGTCACCAAACAGTGAAGGATCATGTGGTTGTTGATGTTGAAGACATTCAAAAATCCGTAGACGAATTGCGTTCACTGATCATGACAATGACTTGTATTTATGAACCGGGCGATGATAATTTCAAAAACCTTTATGACGAGGTGATAGCCAATGGCGGATGCGCACGATTCAATGACGAAATTTTAGATGACTCTCAAGAAAAATAAAAAAAATAATGGAAACCACACAATTGTTTTATTCGGTACCGATATCCAATCCACCAAGACAGGATGGTGTTTACATGTTCATCCGCAAGAATGGGACAGGGCAATCATTGATGTGGACTGTACAACTTGATGAAGGGGATGTTCAGCCAGAGGCATTGGAATTCACGCATTATCTCATGCCGCTATTTGGTGTTGACATGCCAGCTGAGGGATTGATGGAGTACATGCAGTCAGTGCAAAATGAGCTTCCAAAATCATCGGAAACCATATTCAAGATGAATATTTCCGATTATCTGATTTCAGATGAGGAATATTTTGAAATAGCAAAACCGATTGTTGAAAGCCTTATCCCGGATTTTATATTGGGGCAGGTTTCTGAAGAGGAAAAAGCAGTGCTTGATGCTTGTCGGGAAAAACAGATTTCAAAACTGCAACCGGTTATCAGCACAATGGAAGAAAGGATTGTATCACTTGAACAGGAATTGAAACTTGCAAAAGCCATCAATGCGGGTGATGAGATCACCATCAAGACACTTGAAGACAAACTTAAGGAAGTCGTCAATGAAAAATAACCTTCCAGAAATCGGCATTGATGGTGTTGGGAAAACACCACGCCAAAAATTCGAATCACTATTCCCTGTTGAAACACTTCTTGTGTGGATGGGATATGATTTTCCGGATGAAAGATGGAACAGTTTCATATTCCATCCAAAAAATCAAATCCCCAAGCGTAAGTTTGGCAAGAACCCGTCAATTTTTTGCAATTCAGAAGGTGATGGGAAAATGAAGATTTCCTATTTCAGTAACGAAACAAAAGAAGGGAACGAAAAGCGATTCAGGGCTGACCGGTTGGGGAAAATCCTGAATTACATCAAACTCAATGCGTGTGAATGATCATGGAACTTCCGTACAAGCCCAATGCCGAAAGCAGGCACAGGACAGCGATAATGACAATCAGAACCGATACCACATTTTTGAATACGGGGACGGTGTTAAGTTTGTTGTTAGCCCAATATGCTAAGGAGGCGATGATTATTATGATGACGATTTGTAAAATATTAATGGTCATGGCTTGGGGTTTTAGTTCATGACAAAAATGGATTTGTTTTAACAGAAAAGTGTTACATAATTCTGTTGGATATTTACATAATTATTAGGCAACTAAGTATTTGACGACACCGAATTTTATGAAAAATCAAAATGGGGAAAGAAAGGAATAACCGTAACAGGAAAAGAAGAATTGAGTCCAAGAAAATTAGGCGCATGAAAGATGTAAAAAGACCGTTTATAAATGGAATAGAAACAGTCGTCGGAAACACTGCTGCTGAATTCAGGGCTATTTGCAAACATTTTAAACTTATTGATTGAATCTGGTGTCATCAAATACATTTTTACGAATTATTATAGGGCACAGTAAAAAAAACATAAAACGACTGTAGCGTGTGGATGCTGTATTTTTTTGTTTGTTGATGCAGGCATACCCGGCAGTCGTTTTTAAAAAAATAAAATAATGAAAAGAAAAATTAAATTTCGTGCAAAAGCAATCAACACTGGAGAGTGGGTTGAAAGCATATCGATTATCATTGCTAAGATTATCTCCAGACGGCAAAACAAAAGATACCG
>JAVHOF010000053.1:0-3616 GCA_036169915.1 Candidatus Pacearchaeota archaeon
TCTTACCCAGTCAATTTCATAGAACATTATATCTTCTTCTGAATCAACAATTGCTAGAAGAAGCTTTTTTCCTGTGGAATGAGATATTCTTGTTTTAGCTATGAAATCTTTTGTTTCTATTTTTGTTGACTTGATTGGATAGCAGATGTATTTTGCATGAGAACTATTAAAATTATTCTTGTCATAAACTCTAAAATCTCCCCCGAATTTTAATCCTGCTTTGACAATATAACCTTTTTTTCTTAGTTCTTTGAAAACAAGATATTTTGTAAAAAATTCTTTGTCTTTTTTTGAAAATAGCTTTATTAAATTTTCTTTTGATATTTTTTTATTTTCTTTAAAAATTTCTGATTTTCCTATTTCAATAAGGTATAATGATTCAAATGGCGAGTAAATGACTTTTCCTTCTTTTAATTCACCTATTTTTTTGGAATTCTGAATAGTCATTGCCTTTTGTGAATTTGAAAATAACTGGCTTGCACTTAGATATATTGAAAACTTAGAATTTTCCATAATAATACTAAAAAATGTAATTATTTAAGCCTTGCTGAAATTGAAGTTCTATATATTATCAATAATGTGATTATTCTATTGCTTTGCTTACTTTGATTAAGATAAAGAGAGTAAGATTATTGAGGAAGTCAAAACATTGCCTATAAATAAGATATAATTTTTTAATGATAAATAAAAAGAAAAGTGTAAGTAAGAACAAGAATTGGTGGTAGAATTATGAAGATGTCTAAGAGATTAAGCTTTTTTAGAACTAGTCAAACCTAGAATCAAGAGTATAAGTCCAATTAAGATTATAATCCAGATTATTCCACCTTGCAAAAAAACCAGAGAACTTTTTGCAAATCCACGAAAATTAGTAATAAATACTGTTAAAATGTCTATCAGAAGTATTAGTCCAATTAGTATTTCCAACCATTTATTCATAGTTTAAACATATTAGAGTTATTTATAAATATTTCTGTGATTTTTAATAATTTTTAGTCTCTTTATTTTGATTTAATTTTTTAGTTACAACCATGAAAATTATTATTCTTTTGTAGTTCATAAAAATTTAAATAGTTTACTTTTTAGTTTAAAATGTTTTTTAAATAAAAAGAGGTAAAATGGATAAAGAAAATTCTCCTGCTTTGAACAAGGAAAGTGTAATTGAAGTTCCAGAAATAAATAAGGATAGCTTTGAGGTTGAGAAACCTTTGACAAAAATTGATATTTTAAAAAAATTGAGTTCTGGGACTGCACTTAGGGAAAGTTTGAATGATATTGTCAATGGTGGGATGGGCGCTTTGATTGTTATCAGCAATTCAAACTGCTATAATGTATTTAAGGGAGGATTTTATGTCAATTGCAAATTTACCCCTAAAAGACTTGCTGAATTAGCTAAAATGGATGGAGCAATTATACTTTCAGAGGATTTTAAAAAAATACTTTATGCAAATACTTTGCTTGTTCCAGACAGTTCTTTAAGTTCAAATGAAACAGGAACAAGGCATCAAGCTGGTGAGAGGACTGCAAAACAGATAAATGGCATGGTTATTGCAGTTTCTGAAAGAAAAGGCACAATTACAATATATTATGGTAATTCAAGATATGTTTTGCAGAATACACAAGAACTTTTAAGAAGAACAACAGAGACTTTGCAGATACTTGAGAAACAAAAAGAAGTTTTTAATGAACTTATTGCTAATTTAAATGTTTTAGAAGTTACTAATCTTGTTTCTATTGCTGATGTCTGCACTATTCTTGAAAGATTAGAGATGATAAGAAAAATGTCCAATATAATAAATGAGTATATAATGGAGCTTGGAAAGGAAGGAATTATTGTAAGAATGAGAATGAGGGAGCTTACAAAAGGCATTGAAGAAAAAGAGGATGTTATAATTAAAGATTACTTGAATAGACCTGTAAGAGTTAGACAGTTCTTTGAGGGGCTTAGCTTTGAGGGGCTTTTGGATTTGGAGAATATAGCAGAATTTTTATTTGGAAAATCTCTGGAAACAGGAGTTGTTTCAAAAGGATACAGAATATTGGGCAAGACTAGATTAGACAAAAATGAAATAGAATCTTTGATAAAACATTTTAAAAATTTAGATAATATATTAAATGCAGATCTTGAAAGCTTAGGTAAATTTCTCAATAGTGATGCTCAAGCACTTCAAAATGAGCTTAGTACAATCAGAGAACATATAATGGTTGGAAAGAAGATATAATACTAATTTTTGAATCTTTATATCAAAATGTTTTTAAATTTGAGTTCCATGGATTTTTATGAAAATTACAGCAAATTTAGGGGAAAATTTATGTTAACTGAGAAGCAAATAATTGAGATTAAAGAACACCTCGAGAAAGCTCAAAATCCATTATTTTTCTTTGATAATGATAATGATGGGTTGACTAGTTTTTTATTGCTTAGAAGATTTTTAGACAGAGGCAAGGGAGTTATTATAAGGTCTTTTCCTGATTTAAATGCTTCATATTATAGAAAAGTTATAGAGTTAAAGCCAGACTATATATTTATCTTAGATAAGCCTATTGTTTCAAAAGAATTTGTTGAAAAAGCAAAAAAAGATAATATTCCTGTTGTTTGGATTGATCATCATCAGACTGAAAAACCAGATGATGAATATATTAATTATTATAATCCTTTTTTAAATGACAAAACAAATGAACCTGTTTCTTATATTTGTTATAAAATCATCAATAAAAAAGATGATATTTGGCTTGCAATGATTGGATGCATAAGCGACTGCTATATGCCTGATTTTTATCCTGAATTTGAAAAAAAATATCCTGAGATGATTATTAAAAATCCAAAATCTCCTTTTAATCTTCTTTATGATTCTGAAATTGGTAGAATTTCAAGAATCTTGGATTTTTCATTAAAAGACACTGTAACTAATGTCGTGAACATGACAAAATTTATGGTAAAAGTAAAAGGGCCTATGGATATTTTGGAAGAAAATTCAAAAACAAAACAGATTCTTAAAAGATATAATGAGATTAATTCAAAATACCAGGCACTAATGGAAAAATCTAGGAAACATATGACTAAAAAAATGATTTATTTTCAATATGGTGGAAGTTTAAGTTTAAGTGGAAATCTTGCAAATCAGCTTATTTATGAATTTCCAGACAGGTCAATAGTGGTTGTTTATATTAACGGAGATATTGCAAATATTTCTTTAAGAGGAAAAGAAGGAGTAGACATAAGAAAGCTTACACTTGAAGCTATTGAAGGCATAGAAGGCGCTTCTGGAGGTGGGCATAGAAGTGCAACTGGCGCGAAGATGAGTGTTTCTGATTTACCGAAATTCAAGGAAAAAATAGAAAAACTCATAAGTTCTGCGTAAAAATTAGCTTAATCTAGATAACCTCTTTGTGAAATCTTCATTTCTATCAAAAGGAAACCATCCCCTCAAAACTTCTTTAATCTGTTTCTCAATACCCTTAGTAGATGGTTTTTTATCTTTTGTTAGTGGACAACGTTTTAAGTGAACAAATTCATAAGGTTCTTCTTTTATATCATAAGCTCTGTAACTTAAGCTTTCATCTCTTGCTAAAATAATTTCCACACCTATTTCAAAGATTACTTTATTTGGATTTTTAT
>JAVHOF010000054.1:0-3614 GCA_036169915.1 Candidatus Pacearchaeota archaeon
TTGCTTTTCTTTATTATCTTCTATGAATTCTGTTTGTTTGGTGTTTATTTCTGTTTGTGTTTCTGTTGGATGATTGAAGGTTTTTCCATCAGCCAAATCTTTTTTTATGCTTTCAAGGGATTTATACATTTTTTTTTCTTTGTTTATGGACGCATAATAAAATATTTCGTCTAGAGTATTTTCAGTAACTAGAATGGTTAAGCTTCCTTTCATTAATCTTGCAGTACGTCCTGCTCTTTGAATTTTTCTTATTGCACTTGGAATTGGTTCGTAGAAAATAACTGAGTTAACTTCTGGAATGTCTAAACCTTCTTCTCCTATTGATGTTGAAACTAGAAAATTTATTTTTCCATCTTTGAAATCTTCAATAATTGCATGCTGTTCTTTTTGCGAAAGCCCTGTTTCTCCTTTTTTTGTCTGACCTACAAAAACCCTTGCATTAATACCTTGAATTAAATTTAATTCTTTTGCTATTCTCATGCCACTTTCTCTGTATTGTGAAAAAACAATGCTCTTGTGCTTAGGATTTTCTTTAATTGAAGATTGCACTATTTCCTTTAATTTTGCTAATTTTGGATGTTCAATTCCCTTTGAATACAACTCATTTAATTTTACGTATGCGAGATTAAATCCTTGATTTTTTATTATTTGTTTTACTGCTTTGGATTTGTTTGTTTTTGCCTGTTCAAATATTGATTTTATGTATTCCATTGATGTGTGAATTGTCTGAGTCTGCAGTAGTTCAAGAAGATGTGATAATTTTATTGCTTGAGTACATGCTGAGATTCCTGCCATTACATTAAAATTTCTGCTTCCACCCCTAAGCATGGCCATAAGCCTTCCTTGCAATTCCAGAAGAGATATTTTATTTGCTGGCTTGAACAATAATTTTCTATTTTTTAATTCTTCTATTTTTTTCCTTTGGATTTCTCTTATCAGCTCAACAATTTCAATTAGTTCTTTTGAAAAATCTACTTTTATTACATTAAATTGAAGCTCTTGCAGATATTCTTTTACATCTTCACTTTCTCTTGTTCTTATTTCAATTGAATCTATTCCTAAATTTTTTGCAATTTGTTCAATTGTATTTTTATCTGTTCCAGGACTTGCTGTTAATCCTAAAATTTTTGGATTTTTGGATTGTTCTTTGTATTTTTCAGCGACATAAGTGTAGGAATAATTTTTCAGGCAACGATGACATTCATCTTCAATTAAAAGAGATACTTCTGATAATTTATATAAGTTGTTTCTTATATCATTTCCAATGCATTGAGGGGTTGAAAAAATTATGTCTGTTTTTTCCCATAACTCTTTTCTTTTTTTTGCATCTATCTTTCCTGTGAACAGGTTTAACTCTGCAAACAATTCTGGAAGATGTTTTTTAAAATAGTTTAGATGCTGTTCTGCCAATGGTCTGGTTGGAGCAAGAAAAAGTGTTTTTGAACCAGGATATTTTTTTTGAGTATAAATTGAAAGCATTAATGCAATTAAGGTTTTTCCTATTCCTGTCGGCAGGATTACAAGGCAATTTTTATCTTTGCATTTTTCATATATTTCTTGCTGGTATTTTCTAGGTTTTATTGTTTTAAGAACTTTGTCTGGCATATTTTTTTTAAGAATAGGAAGTTTAAAAGTTATTGGTTTGATGTGTATTTGAAATGTTAGATAATCTTATTAAGTTTAATTTATTGTCTGTTTTATGGAAATAAATTTTTTAAATGATAATATAGAATTTGAAAAAGAACTTAATCTTTTAGATAAATTTGTAATAGATTTTACTTCTATATTAAATAAGCTGAATATAAGATATGTCATTGTTTCAGGATATGTTTCTATACTTTTTGGAAGAAACAGAAGTTCTGAAGATATTGATATGATTATTGAAAAAATGAGTTTAGATAAATTTAAAGAGCTTTGGAATAATCTTGAACCTTTTTTTGAATGTATTAATACTGATAATTGTAATGATGCTTATGAAGATTATTTAAATGCAAATCATTCTTTAAGATTTTCAAGAAAAGAAGAATATATTCCTAATATGGAAATAAAATTTCCTAAAATTGAACTTGATATTTGGAGCTTGGAAAATAGGAAAAAGGTAATTTTTAATTCTCATATTATATTTATTTCTAAAATTGAACTTCAAATCCCATTTAAATTGTTTTTGGGAAGTGAAAAAGATATAGAAGATGCTAAATATCTTTATAGGTTGTTTAAGGATAAACTTGACTTTAAATTACTTGTGGAATTTAATAGAAAACTTAAAATAGAACCTTTGTTTGATAAGTACATAAAATGATACCTGATATTGATTTGGAAGAGTTGAAAAGATTTAAAGAAGAAAATTTTAAAGAGAGGCTTGAGTTTATTGAGAAATATGCTGAATGGGTTATTAAGAATAAGAAATGGAGTTCTGAACAAAAATCTTTAATTCAATAATTTTAATCTTACTAAAACTTTGTATGTCTTATAATTTTTGTCATATTATTAAGGGTGAGTAAGAGGATTGAGAATTGTTGTAAGGTTTATAGTATTTTAAGCTTAGAAAACTTAAAATATTATTAATAATGCGGTTGAAATGAACAGCAGAATCAATATTAAAGTCCAGTTTATCAGACTTCCATAGAACACTTTTGAACCATCGATGTTGCCAAATGGAATTATATTCCATAAACAATAATAAATAGAATATTTTGTTAGTTCTGGGAAACCTATTATCGTTCCTATGATAGCAAGGACGATTAAACTGTAAAACCCAACTGCTGCTGTAAACCCTAAATCAGAATCGTTAATTTCTGATTTTCTTTTAAAGCCTATTTGTTTTAGAACTCTTTTTTCAAAAATATTTTCAGCTTGGAACTGAATTAGCACAAGCATTTTTATAAGTCCAAGTGAAAGAATTGAAAGTGTAAATGGAATTACAAGACCTATTGGAATTGGTTTTTTGAAATGAGACCTTTTATAAACACCCCATCTTTGAAACTTCCATATTTCATGCTCTATTTTAATGCTGAAAACTCCTGAAACCATTTTTTTTGAGATTATATTTGTAAGAAGGATTATTGGGGGAACAAGGAGAACAAACAGATTGAATTCTTTTTGAAGTGGAAATATGATTATAAATTCAAATATTATCACTGCAATTAATATCCATGCTACCTCTTTTTTCGTAAACATGTTTTAAATAAACTTCTTATTTATATAAAGTTTTGGATTTTTGAATTTGTTTAATTTTGATAAAGGGGATAATAAAAAATTTACTTATAATTTGTTTTTTGATATTATAAATCATTTTGTCAAAAACAAATTGTTTGGTCTATTGTCCAGACAATTTTTCTTTTTTATTGATACTTTAATATCCCTATCAGTTATGTAAATAATTTATTAAGAGATTTTTACACTTCTTTTTTATCTATTGCATTTCACTACATATCTCATGAGATTATTACATTTATCAAATTCAAAAAATCTTCCCCTAACAATGTTTGGAAGAATTTAATCGCATAAAGCCGAGTAATAACTGAATCTTTATTTTTAACACTTTTTTAATGTGTTTTATAACTATAGTAAAAGACAAAAATTTTCTACTAAAATTTTTGCTTTTCCTAAATAGT
>JAVHOF010000055.1:0-3571 GCA_036169915.1 Candidatus Pacearchaeota archaeon
AGCAGGTTCAGATTAACTATTTTTCGGTTTTAAACTTAAACTCCGGACAGAGCATTTTTAAAAATTATAGAGATGTTTTAAAAAACCTCAATTTATTTTCTAAAAAATGTTAATTTTTATTTTATTTATTTGTATTTGCACATCTATTCTCATTATCCGAAATTTCTTTTATTTGTAATTTCAATTCAGAAAGAGATTCTAGTACATCCCAAATAATATTTTTATTTACATTTGAATATTTATGCCCTATAATATTTCTTAATCTTGCAAACTTCCTCCATCTAATTTTCCTATAATCTTTCTTTAAAGAAAAAGGCACAGATTTTATTGTTTCGCCAATAAAATGAAGCCTCATAAGTGTTGCATCAAAAAGATTAGAATCATCTATAAATTCTTTAAGAGTCTTGCCCCTAATTGAATTTTCAATCTTTTCTATCATTGCAATAATCTCTTTTAAATAAAGATTATAATCTGACATACCTGGCCTCTTTTTTAACATAATTTAATTCAGGATGAATATCTTTTTCTATAACTAAATCAATTTTTCTTCTAAACATTTTTTCTAGTAAAAATAATAAATCCATATAATTATCAAAAGTTTCTTTATCAAAATTAACTATTATATCAATATCACTTTTTTTATGTTGCTTATTTTTAGCAAAAGATCCAAAAAGTCCTATTTTATTAACCTTATACTTTTTAATATCTTTGCTTTTTTCTTTTATTTTTTTAATTATTTTTTTTGAGTTTAATGCTTCTTTTACCATATTTTATAATCTATTTCTAATTATTTAAAACTTCTTGTTATATGTAAAGAACTCGGCGTTAAAACACCGAGCGTTTTAAGTTCTTGACAGACAGAAAAATCAGAGTTTTTTATCTCCGAGTTAAAAACAAGAAGGGTTAAAACATGATTTTTCCGTATCTAAAATGTCCCACTCCCTTTGATTTTTCTCTCCTATAAATTTTAATACTTCCATTCTATATTTCAAACATGATAAAAACAATTTTAGGTATAATACTTCTGCTAATCCCATTTATATTAATATCAAAATTTCAAGATAAAAAAAAGGGTTTTTTTTACATCCTAACTTTTTTTATTTTCTTTCATCTGATAACAGCAATAATAACCCAATTTTTTGGAATTTTTAATTATCCAATAATCCTATCAATCAATATTTTTTCATGTTTATTAATAATATTTAAAACTAATTTTAAAGGATTAAAACCTACAAAAGAAAATATAAAAAAAATAAAAATCGACTGGATTTTGCTTTTTGTTTTGCTTATTATTTCCTTGCAGCTTTACCAAGTTCATTTTAATTATACTGGAAAAGTTTCATCTATAAACCAAGATTCAAAAGAAGTTAAAAATTTAAAATATATTTATCCCTATTTTTCGGACGAATGGTGTGCTATTTCTCTTATAGAATATTCAATTGAAACTGGAAAACTGCCTTTTACAAATCCTCTTTGGAATGATTATTATTTTCCAAACCTAGAATTTGCATTTCATTCTTTTTTATCAGAATTTTTTCTTCTTTTGGATTTAAATCCCCTAACTTTCTATTCAACTTTTTCAATTATAATTGGATTATTAATTTGCTTTTTAGTTTATTTTATTTTAAGATTTAATAATATGAGCAGATTTGCTTCTGCAATTTCTAGCCTAAGCATTCCCCTAATAACCAATAGTGGAAACTTCTTAGGAATCTGGTATCTCATACCAATAGTTCTTGGCCTAGTCTGCATGCTTCTGGGTTTTATTTTCATCTCAATAAATGATAAAAAAATGGTTTTATTTTCAAGTTTTCTTATTTTATTTTTTTATCCCCCTTTAATAGCAATTTTCACATTTGCCCTAATCCCTTATTTTTTATTTTCAGCCAATGAAAAACCAATTAAAAATTTATTTTCCTATTTTCTAATCTTTATTTTAGTAATCATAATCCTCCTGATTTCAATAAAAAAACTTCCAAATATAACAAATTTTATAATTTCAAAAATTTACTATATAAATTTCACAAAAAATATGATTCCTGATTATTCAGTATGGAAAATAATTCCATTATTTTCAATCATATTTGCAATTTTAGGATTAAAAAAATTCAAAGAAAAAATCTGGTTTTTTCTTCCTACTATAGTTGGTTTAGCCTATTGGACATTATATTCAGTGATTCTATGGAGATTTATAATAGAATATGAACGAGTTGTTTTCATAACATCAGTTTTAATCATTATAATTTCAGGATTTGGAATAAACCTTGTCATTAATTTTTTAGAAAAATATATTAATAAAAAAACTTTAAAAATTTTAAAAATAATAATTCTTTTAATTTTTCTATTTTCCATAATAAACTACACATCCTCTGACAAATGGGAAAGCATAAAATTCAATGCACAAGGAAAAATAATAAGTCCAATGCCTCCTGCAAATGTTTATCTTCAGGAAGAGGATTTAAAAATATTTGAAAATATAAAAGAGAAAAACTTTATTGCTCCTCCCTGGAAAGGGCTTGTGATAGGAGTTGCAACTAAAAATTATCCTCTTGAAACCAAAGCATCAGTAATAACAAACCAGATTTTAAACTACAACGGATTTGTAGGACTAAACTGCACAGATAAAAAGCAAACAGCAATTAACTATAAACTAAATTATGTTTACTCTAAAAATTTTACATGCGATTCTTTTAATTTAATTAAAGCAGGCAATGAACTTTCCCTATATGAATTCAGGGAAAAATAAAACCAAATCATTTGATAATTCCTTTCAAATGAGGCATTTCTCTTTCAATAAATTCTATAATTTCCCTTTTGAATTGTGTGTTTAATGAAATGCCTGTAAATTTTGGTTTATTATGAACTATCAGCCATCCTGACTTAGAAAGCTCTTTAATTATTTCTTTTAAATTTTGAAACCTCTTAAAATGTTCTGTTCTATCATACTTTTCTCCCCAATTTCCTTTGCTTCTTGCTAAAACTGACATTAGCTGAGCCTTCTCTAAATCAGATGTCATATAAATATAAGATTTATACTTTTTTAAATGTTTCTATTTTTGATAGTTTCTTTTTATTAATAGAAATATTTAAATAGTTTGTTAATATAAATAAATTATGAAAATTAAAGAAAATAAAAGTTTTTTCCTCATGCAATTCGGAGATACTCCCCAGTTAAGAGTTCTTGACTTTTTAATAGGATTTCATTTCTTTGATTATCCTATAACTGAAATAGCAAAAGAAAGTAATGTGAGTTATAATTCTCTTAAAGTATTTTTTCCTTATTTTATAAATTCTGGAATTGTCTGCAAAACTAGAAAAATAGGCAAGTCTGATTATTTCAAACTCAATTTAGATAACCAGTTTGTTAAAAATTTGATTAAACTAGATTGGAGCTTGACTAAAAAAAATGTTCTTCCAGAAATAAAAGAAAAAGTTTGTGCTTAAGATATTATAAATCAATAAAATCTTACAAAACAATAATATTATCAAGTCTTTCAGAACATCTTTTTCATTCATCAAAGCTGATTCAGCTCTTTTGTCAAATCGCTAATTTCCTGATTTATTCCCTCTG
>JAVHOF010000056.1:0-3565 GCA_036169915.1 Candidatus Pacearchaeota archaeon
AGAAGACTAATGAAAAAGACAATATAATATTTGTCGGAATAAAGCCCTTTATGAACTATGTAACAGGAGTTGTAATGCAGTTCCAAACCAAGGGACAAGAAGAAGTTATTGTATCTGCAAGAGGTAAATTTGTTTCTAAAGCAGTTGATGTTGTAGAAGTGGCAAGAAGAACCTTTCTCAAAGATGAAAATATAAAAGTAAAAGATATAAAAATTTCAAGCGAGCAGTTTGAAAACAAAGACGGAAAAAGAATCTTTGTTTCCGCAATTGAAATTTATCTGATTAAATAATGAATATGATTTAAAAACAGCTTGTTTACACCGAACTTAATAAGGGTGTTCTAGGAAAATTAAAAACATTTATAATAAATATTAATTATAAAGTGATAACAATATAGAAAGATTTAAAAACCTTTATTTATTCTCATCACTCATGAACACAGAATCTAGAAAACATAAATTTGATTTAGAACAAGCAGTAAGAATTTCTTCTCAAAGTGGTATTGGTCTTTCTGGAATAGCAGGGATTGGTATTGGAATTGTTAAAGGAATAACTATAAAAGAAAGAACAGAAATCTCTTTAAAGGGTGCAGAAGAACATAGAGATGTAAATTATACTATTCTAACTAATCCCTTTGGAAATGAATATCATTATAGTGAAAAAGAATTATCTGCTTTGGAAAAAGATCGTAGATTAACATGGCAAGCTAAAGCAGGGCAAGTTATTCTAAAAGATGGAAAAAAATACTTAGTTGATAAAGCTAAACTCGGAAGTGTAAGCACGGGATGTGATCCAGGGCTAGCCGATACTAAAGAGATGCATTATTCAATAACTGCTCGAGAACTGGGTGAAGATGGAATACCTAAATCTCAGCAAGTTTATTTTGACCAAGAAGAGCCTTATGAGGTTATAACTGACCCTAAATAATTCTACTAAACTCTTCAAATGTAATAATTTTTTGCTGGCTCTTGATGTTTAGTGTTAAAAAGGTATCATAAAAACTGTTTAATTAAAAAAGAACAATAATGTTATACTCGTTTACACAAAGTATATCAAAAAGGATATACTTTCTAAAAAGTATTTTTACTTAATTTCTTTTAATAAGTCAGCAAATAATTTTTTAGCTGATTCAATCTCTTTTGGATTATAAGCTTGAATACCAAATATTCCTTTAAAACTATCATCAAATTGTGGCTTTTCAATGAATGATGCCTGTTTTTTTATTGATGTTTGCAAATTGCTTAAATTTCCCCTTAATAAAAATTCTTTTAATTTATCTTTATTACAGGGCATCAATACAATTATGTCTCTTACATCAGAAAGTCTTCCACTATGTATTTTCATAGATAATAACAATTCCCTTGAAGGAGTTAAAAATTCCAAATCATCTAATTTTCTTTTTTGAGAATTTTTGTCTATGTTCTCAAAGCTCCATGTTGCATCAGTAGTTCTTGAGACTAATCCATTTATCAATAAGTCTACATCTACTGGCAGGTCATTCATCTTTTTTCTAAAACGCTTGAAGTTTTCACCATACAAAAGAGCAATCTCCTTTTCATAACTTATACTGAATCCTTCTTTTAACAATAATTCTTCAAATTTTATTAAATCATCTTCTTTTATCACAACATCTAAATCTACAGAAAATCTTTTCTTGTAAGTTGAAACAGCATAACCTCCTATAACTATAAACTTAAGATTGTTTTCCTTAAAAAGTTCAATTAATCTTAAAATTTCTTTTTCTCTCTCCAATAAACCTATTTTTGAATTAACATTCATAGTTTGTATAAACCTCTGAATATTTTTTATTTAAACCTAAACCATATAATAAATCTAATTGTTCTAAAACATTATCTAAATATAATTCTTTGCAATAATCCACTAATTCTCTTAAAGGTATAACTGACAAGTTATCTATATGTTCTACATCAAATTCTTTTTTAGGAATTATATAGACTAAAGGTCTTTTATTAGTTAATTTATTTTCTGTCCAAGCTATATTTTTTTCATCTAATTCTTTTTTCAAAGAATTGATATCTTTTTTAACTGCCTCTAAAAAATAAATCTTATCATAAAAATCTCCTGTTATAAATCCTCCTTTTGTCCAGATAGTTATTGCAGTTCCCATTACAAATCTTATCCTTAACTTTGTATTTTTGATAAATTCCCAAAATTCATTGTTTTTATCTATAACAGAAACAACATTATCCAACTCTCTAAACTTGTTATATATCACATTTTTGTTATTAATCTTTATAATATTCTTATTACCTTTTCTAATTATTCTTATTACTTCATATTTTTCCAATTCTAATATCCAGCCATAAACAGCAGAATAAGCAAATCCTATTTTATTGGCCAAGCTACGGATGCTTTCCCCATCTCTAGCATTTCTTATTATTTTTATGGTTATTTCATTTATTATCATTATGTTTGAATTTCTTTGAAGTTTAAATGTTTGAGAATTCTTAAGAATTCTCATTATCTTTTAAAAGATAATGAATATTTAAAGGTTTCTATTTAGTTATATTATTACCTTAATTAGATTTTTAATAAGCTGTCAAATTAACGTCAGCGAATAGACAGATTTTTAAGGATAAATATATTATTAAAATCTATGAAAAAAAGGAAGAAGTTATCTGGAATAGATGGCTGGTTATTAGTTTTTACATTCGGTTTAATGATAGTAACATTATTTGAATGGGTTTGTGCAATATTTTATATTATTATAATAATCTTTCAGGTTGTTATGAATAGTTTCACTGCAGAAATGATTATGGAAGGTTTATATTTTACTTTTTTAAGTTTACTTTTATCATATCCTTTATATCTAATTTATAAGAAAGATAAGAAAGCCCCTTTTGTAACTATTATAACTCTTTGGATTTTTAGTAGCATCTCTGTAATTCCTGATTTGTTGGTAGAACCAATAGGGTTTATAATCTTATTCTATATACCTTATTTAATAATTCTAATATCATGGACTTTATATTGGATTAAATCTAAAAGAGTAAAAAATACTTTTGTTAATTGATACTTGCTAACGGATAAAAGAGGTTATATGTTGGAACTTTATTAGAAATATTACAAAGTATATCCTTTAGGATATATTCTTTTACATCGAGCGAAAGCATTTTTAGTAAAAAATCTTAAATAAGAAAATGCTTTCGCGAGCAGAGTATTCACCAATTCAATTCTGATTTCACCTGTCCAAATTCAAAATCAAAGTAATTAAATTTCCTATAAGCCAAAATATAAGCATTAAAATTCCTATGTAAAATATCTGTGGAATATTTGGGAATATCAGTCCAAATATAAAAAATATAATTGCAGCTAATAAAAACAGAATCCTAAAGGATATTCCTGATGAATAATTAGTATTATAATTATCCATTTTTTATCTAAGCATCCCTGATATTTAAAAATTTATATTGTTTATTATACCCTACCTTCCCCAGAATTATCCACTAAAAACCTAGAAAACAGACTTTTTAAAACTATCTGAGAAAGGATACTGTATACTAATCATCAGTTCTCTCGTTAGCTAAATATCTCGCCAATCCTA
>JAVHOF010000057.1:0-1498 GCA_036169915.1 Candidatus Pacearchaeota archaeon
TAAGAGGCCGAAAAGTTTATACAGAATACCTTAAACGTGGCTGAGCAAATTGCTCAAAAAAAATAGAATTTGGGGATTATCTATTCCATGCGTCTTCTATACTTTTTGGTTGTTTTTTCCACCAGTTTATATCGACTTTCTTCATAACTATTCCACATAATGTATTATACGATACATATCTAGTTTTAAGATCGTCCCATAACTCTTTGTTATTTACATATCCTGGAAATAATTCTGCTATGTTAGAATAATCTGTAAATATTCTCATATATCCTGCAGAAACTGTTTTCCCAGTATCTCTAGAATCGATTAAACCTAATTTTTGCGCATCGCGACTTATCGTTCTCATATTATCTTCATCTGTGATATCACAAGATAACATGGAATCAATCTGGTCCAAGTGCTGTACCGAATTATATGCATACATTAGTTCAAATTCTCTTTCGGTACATCCTTTTCTACATAACCATTTACGAAAGTTTTTATCATCACTATTAACCTTCACAGATAACTTAAATTTATTGTACAAATCATTTACTTCTTTTGTCGAAAATCCTTTCCATCTCAAAACTCTAGACATTATTTTGAATTTATTTTTATCTAATACGCTCTGTTCTCTTAATGTTGATATTTTTAATATGAATTCAAAATCTTTTAATGTAGTAGGTATGATTGTACCATCATATTTTACAGCAAATACTGTCAGTTTACCTTCTTTTACATAGTTATAAAACCAATCTAGATTGACTCTTGTGTTTTTAGTAGCAAGCGTTTGTAAGTATCTCAGATATTCAGAATCAAAGAAGAATATACATCTGCTATATCTACCTATATTCTGAACCAATTGTTTTACTATTTTATTTTCAAATTCAGAATGCATCAACCCTTGTCCACCTTTTCCAGGATGAGAAATCACCGTACTCTGTATTTCTACAGGTATGTTTTCGTCAGTTACCACAATATCAGTATAATTAAATTCTGGTATTATAATGGTTCCTGGATATTCTTTAATTAAAAAATCTAATATATGCGGGCGGACTACGTTTGCGTCGTACCAAAAAGTAAATTTTTCTCCTTTATATATCTGTGTTAATATTCCGTTTCCTGCTATACTACCGGTCATTCCACTACCGGTTACAGTTTTACTATTTTCTAACATATTCATTCACTTTTCCTACTGTCAATCAGCAATCATAAAAAGGAACTGAGATTCAAATTTCCGGAAATGAATCTCAGAGTGTATGAATTACTGTGTTCAACAGCGTACTGAATATGATGTAACTAATACTATATATAACTTTGTATCGTCTGATATATCCATATGATATATTCTTATGATGTAATCTTGATGATATGAATCTTAAATATAATATCTAAATATAAATTGAAAAATAGGGATATTAATCCCTATTTTTATTTCTGTTCTTGTTCTGTTTTGCTGTACAAAATACTGAAAGGAATGGAGCCATCTTTTAAATGTGATCTCCATTTCCTATTT
>JAVHOF010000057.1:1598-3543 GCA_036169915.1 Candidatus Pacearchaeota archaeon
GAGGGCTGTTACACCCAGTCACAATTGAGCTCGACTCCTTGCTTTTAGACCCATGGGTGCAGGATTCAACATCCCACGCCAAACACGGTGAATCTATACCACTCGAGATCTGTCTTCTGTACAGCCTGTGCAGCAGTCAGCGCAGCCGCCTGATTCTTAGTCAGATTCACATCTGCATAGAACACTCTAGCCAACTGTACTACCGCTTCAGAAGTCTTCTCCTTAGTGATTCTTATCTTCACATACGGATTGATTTCTGTATCTGCTGTATTTGCAAGTCTGATTCTCAGTGTATGTGCCGATCTTGCATCAGCACCTCTTGGAACCTGCTGCGTACCCATGATACTGATCTTCTGTCCTGCAGGAGACCTAATATCAATTACAACCCCTGTTGCCGCAGCCGCTAAGCTAAACAGCGTCACAAGATTGGTATTCAACTCATCAAGAGTTAACTGTTCTCTTCTCCATCCTCTAGCTTCTAGATAGTCTACATATGATGTGTAGTCCGGTTTAGCTGCTACAGGCGGATATCCTTCTAAATTATTCATCTGTGCCATTATATATTTACCTCCTTAATTGATTATAACATTCCAAATGCACTTGCTATTTCTTGTTCATGTTCCATGAATCCATACTTCCGTTCCCTACCTTTTACAGGTGCTGGAGCATCGTATGTAGGCATTGCGCCATATTTTCTCTGACGATCTTGTTCTTCACCCATAAATCCAAACCTTCTATCTCTTTCTTGTATAACAGGTGGTTCTTGTGTTCTAATTACAGGTGCCACACTGATTACTGGTTGTGATCTTTGCTGTGCCTGCATCTGTGCTTGTACTCGTGCTTGTTCCTGCATTCGTGTCTGTTGTGCACGTGCTTGAGCTTGCATCTGTGCCTGTTGTGCAACATTCACATTCGGATTCACATTCGGAACCTGCAACGGATTCGGTACCTGTTGTACTGGTTGTACATAAACAACCGGTGCAGCCTGTACTTGTCCAGCCTGTCCTTGTGTCAATCCCTTTGGTTGTGCAGCAAGTCTTTGCAATGCTTTATTCAATTCTGTTCTGAGACCACTATTTTCTTGTATCAGTCTCTGAACATCAGTATTACTTGCGCCTGTCTTTACACTTCTGTCCAGGATATTATAACCGAATAACTTTCCGTTATTAACTCCTTTATTTGAAGCTCTTACAAGGGTATCAGTAATTACGTTACCTACAATTCCTATCTTTGCAACATCAATTTCATGACCAGATCCAAGCATATCAAGCACAAGAAGCTCCGCAACTTTTGGAGCATTATTTGCTACATACGCTATACCTTTATCTTTCCATGAAGATGATTCGGTAACAACCTTGACCCTTTTCTCAACTTCGTTTCCAAGGAAGCCAGAACTTACAAAACCAGCAGTGACAGACACACCGTCAACTACAGCAGTTTCTAAGCCTCCTTTTCCTTCTAGATAATCCATTATGTCTCCTCCATTATCTTCGTTTCCTGGTAGGTACGCACTTTACACCCTTTCCAGGACCCTTTTTCTTTAAATGTTCTCCAGGTGGACATGCCATATTTTCTTATTCTCCTTAATTTATATTATATACTATTTATCTACCGGGCTTTTTCTTGCATGCGCCGCTTTTCTTTACGCCATGTGGACATCTTCTTTTCGCCATATTTATTCTCCTTTCATTTTATTGTCAAATCAATAAACATATTTCCCTTTGTACCGTCTTCCTGTTGGAACACATGTACCAGTTCTCTTACTTCTGTGATAACCTTTTCCGCATCTTTTCGCCATAGTTATTCTCCTATGTTATTATTATCTATTTGCGTCCTGGTTTTCTCTTGCATCCGCCACTTATCTTTCTTCCATGTGAACATCTTCTTTTCGCCATATTTATTTAATCCTCCTTGTTAGTTTAGTTATCTATTTACAATCGATTAG
>JAVHOF010000058.1:0-2000 GCA_036169915.1 Candidatus Pacearchaeota archaeon
GGCAAATATAAGGTAATTCAAAAAGGTAAGTAAATACTAAAAAAGTTAAAATTATAATAAAAACAATGTGCCACCACACCTTAAAAGGTGTGGTTTGTTACAGGCACTTGTTTTTTGGATGCATGAAAATCTTTTCAAAAAGATTTTCTGCACAGAAAATTCTTCTGAATGAATTTTCTTGTGCTCCAAAATTGAAAACCTAAAGTGACGACCATATCCTTTAGGATATGGTTTTCAATTTTGCACATAATAATCTCTATTTATCTTCTCCAGAAACTAAAACCTCTAAAGACTCTTCAAATCTTTTAATATCAGAATGACTTTTGATATTTTTAAATAAATATTCTGCCTGTTCTCTTTCAGTAAATAAAATAGGGAAATGAACTTCATTTCCATGGAATTGTCTTTCATTAGCAGAAAAATCAGATAAAAATAAACCATATAAATTAACATTCTCTGAACCTCTTCTCAATACTCCATTTTCAACATATAAATTTAATACACTATATCTAGCATATAAATCAATATTAACATTTACTTTTTTAGAATCTAAATAAACTCTTGTCATTTTATTCCCCTCCTAAAATCATTTTTTAATTTCATATTAAATTACCAAAATGCTTTTACTCGCCTTCAAATTCAACTAAGCTAAAAACCTTAAATCCCTTGTCTTCAAGTTTTTTTCTTCCATTTAATTCAGGCAAATCAACAACAAAACAGCATTCTTCTATTCTGCCCCCAAGCTTTTTTACAAGGTTGCATGCAGCCAAAGCAGTTCCTCCAGTTGCAATCAAATCATCAACCAATAAAACTTTTTCATCTATCTTAATTGCATCTTTATGAACTTCTATAGCATCTTTTCCATATTCTAAATCATATTCTTCTCTTACAACTTCATAAGGAAGCTTTCCTTTTTTTCTTATTGGAACAAAACCAATACCAAGCTTATTTGCTAAAACTCCTCCTAAAATAAATCCTCGAGCTTCTATTCCAGCAACAACATCAATCCCTTTATCTTTATATCTATTATAAAGTATTTCAAAAACTTTTTCCATTCCATCACTATCCTTTAATAAAGTTGTAATATCTCTAAACATAATTCCTGATTTTGGCCAATCAGGAATTGTTCTTATTTTGCTTTTAATAAACTCCTCATCAGCATTTGCAATTTTTGGAATAGCCAATAAAATCAATTGCTTTACCTTATCTGAATTTTCTTTCATTCTTTTTAAAATCATCTCCCATGTGACAGGCGCTTCATTTTCTTTCCAGCAGTCATAGTCAGTTGACATTGCAATTGTTTGATATGGAATTTTAAGTTCATTTGCCAAAATAACTTCAGGGCAGCTTGACATATTGATTATATCAGCCCCCCACTGCCGAAAACAATGACTTTCAGCTTTTGTAGAAAATCTAGGCCCTTCTATTGTAACTATTGTTTTGTTTTTGTTATAAGAAAATCCAAGTTCTTCGCAAATACTGCATAAAATTTCTCTTAATTTTTTGTCATAGGGCTCTGCCATTGGACTATGAACAACCTCTCCAATTTTATCATAAAAACTCATTTTCCTTTGTTTTGTAAAATCAATAAATTGTGAAGGAAAAACAAGATTTCCAGGTTTTATTTCATCTCTAAGAGAGCCAACAGCAGTTGTTGCAATAATGCAATCACATCCAAGACTTTTCAATGCCCATATATTTGCCCTATAATTAACAAGAGATGGAGGAATTTCATGATGTTTCCCATGCCTTGCAAGAATACAAACCTCAACACATGAAATACTGCCTATTGTTATCTTAGAGCTTGGAATTCCATAAGGGGTTTCAATTTCTCTTTCCTCATAATCAGAAATAAAATTTGTATCATCTAATCCGCTTCCGCCTATTATGCCAATTTTCATATCTAAAAAAACAAAAAATGTTTTATAAACATATATGAAAAAAATTATATATTTTAAAGACAGATAAAGCTAAGATTAATTAACTCCTAATTTTTATTC
>JAVHOF010000058.1:2100-16575 GCA_036169915.1 Candidatus Pacearchaeota archaeon
ATTTTTTGAATATGCAAAAACAAAACCAAAAAAATCAATCAGAGTTAATACTTTAAAAATTTCTCCTGAAGAACTGATAAAAAAACTTAAATTAAAAGGTTGGGAAATAAAACAAATTCCAAATCACCAAGAAATTGTTCAGATACAAAATAATCTCGAGCCAGGAGAAATAGGAAAAACAAAAGAGCATATTTTAGGATATTATTATGTTCAGGAAATAACATCTATGATGCCAATAATTGCGCTAAATCCTCAACCAAATGAAATTCTTCTCGACTTATGTGCATCACCAGGCTCAAAAACAACACAAGCAGCAGCAAAAATGCAGAATAAAGGAATAATTTTTGCGAATGATATTTCAATAGGAAGAATAACAATACTTTCTTCAAATCTGGAAAAATGTGGAGTTACAAATACAATATTAACAAGGCATGAAGGCATTGAACTATGTCAAAAATTTAATAAAATAAAGAAAAATTATAATGAATTGCAAAATTTTCAGTTTGATAAAATTTTAGTTGATGCTCCATGTTCAGGAGAAGGCAACATAAGACTTTCTCCAAGAACTTATCTAGAATGGTCAGAAGGAATGCTTGAAAGATTTGGAAAAAAACAAAAAAAACTAGCTTCTCAAGCATTAGAGCTTCTCAAAGTTGGCGGAGAAATGGTTTACAGCACTTGCACTCATTCACCAGAAGAAAATGAACTTGTTATTCAACATTTAATAGACAATTATGATATTGAAATTCAACAAATCAATCTTCCAATAATCTCAAGACAAGGAATAACTCAATGGAAAAACCAAACTCTCTCACAAGAATTAAAAAAATGCGCAAGAATATATCATCATGATAATGATATGGAAGGTTTTTTTCTATGCAAAATGAAAAAAATAAGTGATAAAATCAAAGGAAGAGAAAGATGAAAATTAGAAAGGCAAGAGTTAAAGATGCAAAAGAAATTTCTAAAATTAAAAGAAACACCTTCAAATATATAATTAGCAAAGATTATCCAAAAGAACATATAAAACAATTTAATGAGAAGAATACAACAAAAAAGATTAGAGAAAAAATAAAAGATAATCAAGATATTTATTGTATTACAAAGAATAATAAAATTTTAGGTACAATTCATTTGAAAGATAATTTAGTTGGAGGATTATATGTAAAACATGATAAAATAGGAAAAGGAATAGGCACTAAACTACTAAAGTTCATAGAAAAGATAGCTAAGAAAAAAGGGATAAAAAAGGTAAAATTATTCTCTACAAAATATGGATATCCATTTTATTTAAAAAACAAATATAATTTGATTAAAAAAGGCTTTTGGGATGTAAAAAATAAACGGGCAAGAAATTATATTATGGAGAAAAAATTATGAAACCCAACCTCTTTAAAAAAACATGGATAATCGCAGGAATCATAATACTATTATGGACTTTGTTCTGGTATTTTAAAAGAAAAACTTATACAGGGGCTTATTTTATTACTTTAGCTCTGCTCTATTCAATTGGATTTTTCCTATTAATAATATACATTGTAATAACAACTTTAATACTAGTCTATAAATTAATTAAAAAATGAAACTTATAACTTCAAAAGACAAGAAAAAAATAATTGAAAAATTAAATAATCAATATGGTATAAATGAAATTCCATATCAGTTAATCATGTTTGGAAAAGAAAAAATAAGGATTTTTTCAGGAAACATTCAAAAAGAGATTTTAGAAACTTTTGACAGAGAACTAAGAATTGAAAATGCAGGACTCTATATTATCAAAGAAGAAAGCGATGGACTAAGACTGACTTTTGATGCTCTATCAATTTTCAAAAATCAAATAACAAAAAATATTTTAGAGATAGATGACAAACATACAGAAGAATGGTTGAGAGGAAATGACCTTCAAATAAAAACAGATAGAGGTTTTAAGATTCTTAAAAACAATAATGAATTTATAGGCTGTGGAAAATCCACAGGAGAAAAAATTACAAATTTTGTCCCAAAAGAAAGAAGGATAAAAAATTAGATTACATAGAAACAATTAAAAGTTTGCTTATTCAGTTAAATTAATGGAATATCTCAAAGAAAAAAAAGAGATAATACTTGAAAGAGAATTAAGCAAACTAGACAAACTAGTTTTAAATTTTATAAAAATATTAAAAAAACATGTTGATTATGTTATTATTTCAGGATATATTTCCATCTTGCTTGGAAGATCTAGAGCAACAGAAGATGTCGATTTATTCATCAAAAAAATAAATTACATTCAATTTTATGAATTAAATAAAGAGTTAGAAAAAAATAATTTTGAATGTATTAATTCTGAAAATCCTAATGAAATATTTTCCTATTTAAATTCAGGACTCGCTATAAGATATTCAAGAAAAGGAAAACCAATTCCTAATTTTGAGATAAAATTTCCTAAAAAAGAGATTGATGAAGGAACTTTTGAAGATTTTATAAAAGTTTTTATTAAAAAAGAAAATTTAAAAATATCCTCACTAGAAAGGCATATTGCATTTAAAAAATATTTTCTAAAATCCGACAAAGATATGGAAGATGCTTTGCATATTGAAGAACTTTTTGAAAAACAATTAGACTATGAAAAGATTAATAAATTAAAAGCTATTCTAGAATCTGGTGAATAATATGGAAAAAGAAAAAATAAAAGAAAAATCCCACAAAATATTTCTAAAGCCTGGAAAAAATAATCAAGAAGATAGAATTAATTTTATAAAATTTTGGGCGAATTATATAAAAGACCATAAAGATAAAGAATGGAGTAAACAACAAAACTTAATAATCAATGCTCAAATAGATTAGTTATGAGTGTTTTGTTCCAAAAGAAAGAAGGATAAAGTAAATTTAAATATCTTCAGGAAATACTGATTTTCTTTTATAAGGACAATTTAATCCATCTGGAACATCATAACCTATTATACAGCACATTCCATACTCGCCATTAATATTACTTCCTTCATCATCTTTATCTATATGCCCTTCTATATTATGGATAGGTATCCCACAAGTATAATCTCCACCTTTATTCTTAAATCTTTTATCGCAGAAAAGAACTCTTTCTGCTCTTTTTTCTAAATCTAATTTAAATGGAGTAATTCTTTTTTTATCTTTCTCATCTAAAAGTTTATAGTTATCAATATAACCAGGATAGTCTCTTACATCAGCTAATGCTTCTTCATGAGTATTTCCTTCAACTAAAAACTTTGTTTCTCTATGTCCTATCAAATCTCTGCCTTCAGAACATTTCATTGCAGAAATTTCTAAAATAGGAATCCACCAAATGTTATTTACAGGTTCTTTATGGGTCATAAAACAATTATTCTCAAATTAGTTTATAATCATTTGTATAATTTAAAATAATCTTCAGCTTCAAATCAACTTGAACCTAAAAAAACATTTATATACTAGTTTTTTTTAATAATATCATGAAAATACAAAATCAGATTTGGCTTGGAATAATAATAGTAGTCCTATTAATATCTTTTTTTGGTTATCAATATTTTCAATCTCAAGAAAGTATAAGCACAATAACTGTTGCAGGAAGTTCTGAATTATTTTACAAACCAGACCAAGCTAAGGTTTGGGCAGGAGTTTCTATTTTAAAGCCAAATGCTAAAGATGCTCAAGATGAAGCAAATAAAATAATAAACACCATGTTAAAAAGTTTAAATGAAAAAGGTATAACTAATGATGATATTGAAACAGATAGCATAAATCTATATGAAGACCAAACCTGGACTCAATCAGGATCAAAATCAAATGGATGGAGAGCAACACAGACTCTTAAAATAAAAACAAAAGACCTTTCAAAAGTTGGAGAAATAGTTGATATTGCTGTTAAAAGCGGAGCAAATCAAATTAATAACATTGAATTCACTCTAACTCCTGAAAAAGAATTGGAATACAAGAAAAAAGCAATTGAAGAAGCAACTACAAGTGCAAGAACAAAAGCAGAAGCAATGGCTACAGGTTCAGGAGCAAAACTTGGAAAAGTTAAATCTCTTTCAGAATCTAATTTTTATTACACACCATACAACTATGCAATGAAAGACAATGTGGGCTCTGCAGCAGTAAGTGAATCTGCACAAGTAATGCCAAGAGATGTAACAGTGACTGCAAATGTTAATGTTGTTTATGAAATAAATTAAAAACTAGTTCTTTAATCCAATTATATTAAGATGAAAAATATGCCCTTACTAAAAACTACTATTCTCTCTTACTAATTTATGATAAATTATAAAAATGTTTAATATACTAAAAAACCCAATCAATAACCTTTTTATACGCCTGATAATTCCTATTTCCATGCGGGGGTGCCAGAGTGGTCAAATGGGACACGTTTAGGCCGTGTTAGCTTAGTGCTTGCATAGGTTCAAATCCTATCCTCCGCATAATCATATTTGCAGAACAAATATGATATTATTCTGTGATAATAGGAATTTGAACCGTAAGGTTCAATGAGCAAAAGAATTTTTAGTAAATATCTTAATTAAAGAAATGCTTTTGCGAACTATCCTATCTCCCGCATTATTTTTTATAAGTATTATTCTAAATAGGACACAAAACAAAACTTTATTAATATAAAAAAAACAATGTGCCACTACACACTAAAGTGTGTGGTTTGTGACGAGCAATAGCATTTTTAGTAAAAGGATAAAACAAAAAAATGCTATTGCGAGAAAGGCACTTGTTCAAATAACTCACATTTGAAATAAATATAAAAACAATTGACAAATGTGAGTTGTTTGTTTGGATGCAAGAAAAAACTTTATGGTTTCCAAAAAAATCTTTTCTAAGATTTTTAGGGCCCAGAAAATCTAAGAAGATTTTCTTGGTTTCTGCACAGAAAATTCTTAGATTGCCGAAAAGATTAAAAACTTCACTTTTTTAGGATATTCATGGAAATGATAAACATACCTAAAGATGAATATGAAAAACTAAAAATGCAGGCAAATATAGACTTAGATTTACTAAAGCAATTAGTTAGAAGTGTAAAAGACATTAAAGAAGGAAGGGTAATCAGAGTAAAATAAAGTTTTATGATTTTTCACCAAGTGAATTATTTTTCCTAACCAATTTTTCTATCTCTTCTCTAAAAAAATCAAGGAAAAGTTTAATTGTATTGATTATTTTTTGCTGGTCTTTTTTACCGCTTATTGCAACCATATAAATTGCTTGCAAATCCTCATAAACCAAATAGTAAATTCTATAATTTTCAAATCTTGATTCTCTAAACCATTTTGTTCCAAGAGGATTTCCATATTCAGAGTTATAAATTAATTTATCTTCAATTTTATCAATTCTGTCTTGAACAAATTTGTCATATTTTGCAATTTCCTCTTGAAATGCAATTGAACGAAACACCTTATACTTTTTCATTAAAAACACATGTAAATAAACATTAAAAATCTTCTTTTTCAAAAGAGAAACAAAAATCATAACAAATCAATCTTGAATGGGATTTTTTTATCATCCATATAAACTTATAACCAATAACAACAATACCTAAAAACTGATTTATTCTAAAAAATTTATGAGAAAAATATTAACAGAGCAAGTAGGAGAATTATTCAATCAAGCAGAAGTTATTTTAAATGGAACAGAAGACCCTGTGGAAGCTTCTCTTAAAATACAACAAGCCTATGATTTATTAGCTAAATTTCCTCGTAATCTAAGACCTGAAAAAGATTTTAGAGATGCAAAAGATATTTATCAATTAAAAATATTAGATATGGGCTCAAAATTATTAGAAAAAGATATAGAACTATCTCAAAAATATCTTAGTTTTATTGATTAAATTTAGATATTTTTTCACTCCCTCTTCCTGACATTCTGCAATTTCCTAGTTTCTCTTCCTTGATTGCTTAAATGAACTTTATGTTCAATTTCATTCATTATCTTATCAAGAGCATTATTAACAGCAGCCTGCAATATTCTCTCATCAGCACTTGCCTCAAAATTAAATCCAGGAACAATAATTCTTGCATCAATCCCATATCTTTTTACATTCCCTTCCTTTGAAAAACATCTTGCCCTAATCTCAAATAAATTAATATCTTTAAAATGCCTCTCAATTCTTTTTTCATATTCTTCACTGAGTCCTTTAATAAGATTCTTATCATAATCAGATAAATTCTCAGTACCTTTTCCGCATGATATTTTTACCACCATAAGAATAAATAATCCTTTCATATTTATAAGCCTTGTGAATTATCTCTTCTAAAATTTTGTTGCATTTAATCAAAATCTTAAAAATTTCAAGATATACAAGGGTAAGAAATCAATCAAATCCTCAAACAAGAAATGCTCTTCTCCCTACCATCTTAATTTATCTATAATTATTATAAAAATTAAATTTATCACTTAAACAAATCCCCAAGTTTTGCGCAATCAATATCACTTGGTGTATTATAAATAAATCTTTTAGATATTGCACCATTATAAACCATCAAAGCATAATTAGTATCTTTCAAACTTCTTGTTACTAATGATTTCAATCCATCATTACAGCTCTTTTTTCTCATGCTGATTATAAATGCCTGATTTTCAGAACTAGGACTTGAAAGAAAACCAATATTAGGATCTTCATCAACACTCATCCATGCAGAATTGTATTTTTCAGGTTCTTGATAATAAGACCAGCTCCAAATTCCATCTTGAAACCTGTAAAAAATATTGCTTCTAATGCTTCCATCCTGAAACTCAAAAACAAAATTACCAGTTGTACTGCTCACAGAACTTCCAGTATTAGCAGAACTTCCACTGCTAGTACCAGAACTTGTCGAACTTGCAAATATAATCCTTCCGCTAGAATCTTTTAAAACTCTTTTCACACTTCCATCAATCAAAACAACTGCTTGATTTTCAGAATCAAAGCTTGTTAAATAATAATCCTTAGTTTCTCCATTTTCAAAAATTGTAACCTTATAAAAAATATCTCCATTTTCTTTAGTCATTTCTTCTAAATCAGATTGCTCAACCTTTGAACTAGAACTAGTATCAGCTGAATTTTCAAGATAATAATTATAAAATTCCTCATTATAATTATAATCCTCACTGCTGTTCATGCTGATTGTATTTGCAGGATTAAAAAGTCCTTCAGCAACTTTTTTATATAATCTTGCTAATGAATACAAACTTCTCGCTCTCAAAGAATTACCAGGTGCTGATTTTGAAAGCTCACTAAGTTTAGCCACAATAGTGCCAATCTTTCCTTCAATAATATCCTTTGTATCAGATTTGCTGATAATTAAACTATCAATTGAAGATTCAGCAATGCTTATATCACTGAAACTTTGTTCAGAACTAATGGTATTTTGATTAATTAGATTTACATTCCCGCTATTTATAATCTGATTTTGAATCCCCTTATCATTAACAACACTTTTAACAGAATTTGTATCAAGCCAGCATCTTATTCTAGTATCATCACAATAACCAACATCCTGCCATCTGCTATAATTTGTTCCAGTATTATCGCTTGTAGAAACAACTGCAACTTGTTTTCCAGGATTACTGCTTGAACATACTCTTATTATTCCAGAATTATAAAGCTGAGGTTGAATTGTATTTTGAACTCCTGCCTGCAGATTAGGATTAGCTAAACTATAAATTGAAGAAGTTCCAGCAATGCAATCTGTCTCTTTACTAATCTTCTCCTGAGTCTGCTCTTTTACATAAGCATCACTAATACTATTCAATAAATAAGAAGTTGAAACCTGTCCAAATCCACATTGGTCTTTCCCATTAATATTAATGCACAATTGTTTAAAACCAGAAGGAGCTGTAAAGTCTTTTGCTTCATCAACCTGGCTTCCTCTTGCAACATAACCGCTTGCAACAGCATAATAATTTGAACTAAATACTCCACTACCACTATAACTCCCAGTTCCACTAGTTGTTCCAGTTAAGCCAGTTAAATAAATAATATAAGAAGTTCCAATATCATTTCCAGCATATAAATGATAATAAACCTTATAATGTGAAGTAGCAGGAACAGTTGCAGTTGTTAAAACATCTTCTGAAAACCAAGCACTATATTGTGCAGGACTATCTGGCTCAATTAAATTCTCAAAAAGACTTTTCGCATCTCCTGTATTAATAGAAGCAAAGGACTGGCAGAATTCAGCTCCAACATCACCTGTTGAAATACCTGCCCCGCTAGTAGACCTTGCTTGAAAAGCATACATTGAATTAACAGCATACTGGCTTGTAAACCAGCCTGCAGCTTTCTGAGTATTATCCCATGCACTTTGCACAGTTAAATATTCACCACCACCTCTAGACTGGCCATAAAGCCCCTCAAACAAAGCAGGAATAATCATATTCATTAATGGAGCAGCCTGTCTCCAGAAAAACTCACAAATATAAATGCTTTTTATTTCATCACAAACACCAACATTTCTTCCAGTTGCTAGACTTTCATTCAAGCATTGAACAGTTGAATTAAGAATACTTATATAACTCTCAAGTCCAGCATGTATTCCAGATAAACAAAAAGGAATTGCAACCCCTTCTTTTGCATTTGGCAAACATAACATTAAACTTCCAATAACTCCAGACTGTATAACATTATCAACCTTGTACTTTCCACCAAAGTCACATCTTGAAGAAGGACAAATAACAGGGTCACAAACATTAAACAACAAAGTACAATCAGAAGCACTCATAAAATCAGTGCATTTTCCTTCACCACCTCCAAAAGATTTTCCAGATTTGAAGGTTTTCCCATTAATTGTCACAACATCTTTTCCGTATTGTTTAGCAGCATCTGTAATAGCTTGCTGAGCTCTTTGTATTAGTCTAGTAGAATCACTTGCACTAAGCCCAGGGAAATCAAGACTAGCACCTGTATTTCCATTATAATATCTGCAAATATCATCTGCACTTTTCTTAAACTCAATCAATCCATTTGAACCAACATTGCAGATATAATAATTAACAGCTTTCCCAGAATCATCATAAGGTTTTCCAACTCCGCTCATTACATATTGTAATTCAACATACCATCCTTCATTAACATCAAAAGGAACTTCAGAAGGCAATCCTTTAAAAGGAGCTGTTTCAAAATATTTAACAACAAGATTTTCAGGATTTTTTATAGGATTTTTATAGCTGTTTAAATCTTGGCTTTTTATTCTGTCCATTTGAGACAAACTCATATACTCTTTTACTGATTTTAACCCATCTCCTGTAACTTCTTTTCCATCAACAGTATAAACTGCTCCGCTAGGGCTATAAGTGCCCTTAGCTCCGCTTGATTCTTTAACTTCAACAATTACCTCTTTGCCTGCAACATCTGTATTTGCATTAAATTTAGTATTTCCAAAGTTTTTTGCAGCAGGTATAAAAACTCTCACAACACTAGCGCCTTCTTTAAAATTTTTATAAACTCCATTAGTTAAATCACTATTAGATATTCTTTTTATATCTCCTCTCATTATAGAATCTCCAGCAGGAACTAATGTGTTCAAATTCAAATTAGAATTTCCTTTTTGAGAATTAATTAAAGCACTGTTTGCATCTTGATAATTTTTTGCATCTAAAACTGTTTTCCCTAATTCTTTCTCACTTACATCCTTTAAAACAGAACTTCCAGAACCTTTTACATTATAAAAAGTCATTATATCTCTTCTCTGTTCTAAACTCATATTTTGCCAGGAACAAATTCCGTTTTGTCCATTAAAATTAACATTTGTTTTATCAGGCAAGGTAACTCCATTCTGAGCACCATTGCAAAAACTATCAAACTCATTTTTAAATCCGTCTTTAACTTTATTATAATCTATCTGCCCATTTTTATCCTTGCTATTTTTTTCAATATTACTCATTAAATCATTTGTCTTTTTTATTTCATCAGCATAAACCTTAATATCTTTTTCAACATCAGAATTCTTATCTAACAGGCATTGTTGTAAAGTAGAATACTTCTTTTCATTAACAAGTTTCTCGCAGGTTTCATACCAGCCGCCTGCTGCATTCATCAGTTTGTTTCTTGCAATTGCTTCTCCACTAAGTCCTGTAAGCATTGTCTTTGCAGTTAAAATAGCAGATGTTGCAAAACAGGCTGCCTTCATAACACTGATAAGTTTTCCTAATTTATCATTTATATCATTCCACTGTTGCATTGCACTTAAAAGATTCTTCATTAAATCTTTTGTCTGCTCAGGGCTTAACTGAATTGCTCTTTTTTCAATTCCAACCTTAAACATAAAACTTGACTGGCCTCTCTGTCCTAAAGTTACAGGAGAAATACTTAACTTAACCTGTTTATTTGAATTGATTCTTAATAATTTAATGCTTGAACCATCAAGAGAAATTTGTTCAGTTTTTCCAGGAACAAGTGTTTGAGTTTTAGTTTCTTTTTTAGTCCCATTTACTTTATTATATTTAATTCCAACACCAGTTGCTTTTATTTCACTAATCTGAATATTCCTTGAACCATCAGAAACCAAATTAGTTATCTCATTTAATGCAAGTGTCTGCTCTTTTCCATCAATAACTAAAACAACACTTAAATCAGTTTTAGCAGGTTTCCTAAAATCAAGCAAATCAATAAAATACTGCTGATTATTAATAATAATACTTCCCTTGGAATTTCTTGTATCATAATTTGAAATAAATTTCTCTTCACTATCAATTGTATTTGCAAATCCTGAATTAGGATAATTCTTTTTTAATTTATTATAAAACTCACTTGCTTTAGAATCCATTCCAAACAGCTTAGAAAGTTTTGCAGCTTCATATAATCCAACAGCAGCATATGTATCTTCTTCAGACATTCTTTTTTCATTTGGATAAAAATCATATAAATCACTATAAGTCTTTACTGCATTATTATAATATTCAAAAGCAAGCCCTTCCTGAACAGGAACCTGTTTAACACTTCCATTAACAACAGCCCCTAAACTCAAGTCTATCTTTCCATTTGTAACAGGACATGCTATGCTGATTTTACCGCCTATCCCATAGGTTTCCAAATTAGTGATTGTACACTTGTCATCTATTATTTTGTCTCCTTTTGAAACCCAAACTTGCTTGTCATTGATTTGTAAAAAAGCGCTTTCAACAGGAACATCTATCTTATCTAATTTTATATTCATTCCAGCTCCGCAATAAAATCCGCTCAAACTAATATCTTTTGAAGTTTCTCCTTCCTTTAATGTAACACTTGTCTGCTTTGAATTAAAATCTCTATAAACTGAAATTGTTGCTCTGTCTTTTTGAATTGAATCTGCTCTTATATAAGCTCTTCCGTTCCAAAAACCATAATCTCTATATTTGCCTAACCAGTCACTATCACTCATTTCAGAAACATAAAACTTAGTCTGTCCAACTCCATAGGCACTTTCACTGTCAAAATCAATAACAGCAGTGATATTTCCTTCAATATAATCGCTCATATTATTCTCATTTTGTTGTCTTGATAAAACAATTACCATATAACCCAAATCACTATTTACAGGAGAACTTATTAGAGAATTTCCGCTAGTGCTTGAAATAGCGCTTCTTGAAGGAAAATAACTTATTCCAGAAATTCCATTTGGATATTGCCCTTGAAAACTAACACTTCTTATTCTCATTAAATTAATAAGGGGATTTGAAGTTATCGAGATTAATTTACAGAAAACAGGAACATTCTGATCTTCAAGCAAATCACTTCTCACAACAGCAGGACTGCATCCTCCAGGAGCAATTTGAAGAACAACATTTTGAGCACCATTGCAATCCCCGCTATTATAATTAGGCCAAAAAACACTTGGATTTGTATAGCCATAATAATCATAACTGCCATAATAATTTCCAAAATTACTGTTGTAGCCACCGCCAAAAGAATTATAGCCACCATAATTAGCACTTGAAGAATAACTATTTTGATTATAATAATCTGGAGAATAACTTGAACCATATCCATAATTAAAAGTGTTACCAGTTGTTGCATAAGGATTAGTTGCATAGGGATTTGTGCTCGTAGCATAGGGATTAGTAATAGTTGCATAGGGATTTGTGCTCGTAGCATAGGGATTATAATAAGTATTAACCACCTGACTAAAAATAAAATTAATATTAAATAATAAAATTAAAAATATAAATATATAGATTAATTCCCTACCAAATTTATTTCTTTCTAACATTTTCATTTTACCTATTCAAAACTTATATCTAAATTTGAACTATCAATTTGATTGTAATTTGCCTGCAAGTCTTCAACTTTTGAAGGAACGCCAAAATCCTCAGGCATGATAATTATTTTTTCAGACTCCTGCAGCTGGCTCTCTGCAATATAATAATTTGTTTTTCCTCCTCCTGAAATAGCAGAACTAATCACTTGTTCAGGAATGTCCATTGCAAAACATTTCTGCTCATTAAATCCGAAAACTCCTAATAATCCTGATTTTGGAACATCAACACATTTCTGACTGCTGTCTGCAGGAAAATTTATTTCTGAATCTCCATAAACATAAACTTTAATTTCATACTGCCCTTCTGTCAATTCAACTTCTCTTTGCTCGGGATAGGCAAAAGTGCTTGTCTCATTATCCTTGATAAAATTAACAATAGCATATTCACTGCTTTTTATTGGAATCTCCAATTGCAATTTATATTTCCTGTCTAAAACAATTTGAAAACTATTTTCATTAACACTTGAAATCATTTGTTTTTTGGTTTTATATCCGTCTGCACTTGCACTAATAAATCCATTAATGCATTGTGGAAAATATCCTTCTAAAACCGATTCATTATTTATCAAAGAAGTTGTTCCAATATCACAAGTTGTTCCAAGGCATTTAAAGCTTATGCTGGCAGAAATAGAATCTAAATTTGTATTAAATACAGAAACCTTTATTTTTGTATTTTTATGCTGGCATAATTCAGGTACAGAATTAGCCAATGCACCTGAATCAAATCCTTCTCGAGGTTTATTCTTATCAATAAGAACTACAACTGGAAACTGGAAAAGTTCATCATTATAATAAATCTGGATTAAAACAGGATATGCAAAATCATAAACAAAATGATATTGCACATAGCAAAAACCTAAAATTCCCATGCCTTCATTAAGTCCAAGAGGTTCTGCTTTCATAATTCCATCTTCAGATGGATAAACATCAATTTTACTTGGCCAATTTTTCTGATACATAAAATTCACATTTGCATCAACATTTTCTCCAATATCCTGAACAAAATACTTATTCTCTTCCTTTGCAAGCCCATAATAATTCCCCTTAACTTTAATTGCAGGAACATTTGCCTCAAGAGCATCCATCAAACCTTTTCTAACATCATCTACAACCCAGATTTTAGGGCTGCATGTAACATCTGTGCCATCAACAGGAGCATATAATCTAAGTACATCTACTCCATAATTTTCCAAAAATAAAGTTTGCTTTTGATAATTATAAATTTTTAAGGCTAAATCATAAAATTTGCCAAGATTTGATTTAACTTCTTTTGTATGGCTTGAACTTTGCCAGCTTGAATTTCCAAACTTAAAACTAACATCCTGATTAACATCAACCTTGATAAAATTGCTCTGTATATTTGTGCTTACATCATTAACTTTCCCTAAACTAATTTCAAAACCCTGATTTTCAAACTTGGAAAAATCACAATAAAAAGTTTTCTTAAAGAAATTATTTAACTGCTCTTGCATTAAATCTTTTGTAGGAATCTGTTCTTTTGCAACACCATTTCCAGAAATATAAAACCAATATGGAACTCCCTCACCTAAAAAATTTAAATTAGAAGAAAAAGGCATATATTGGCTTCCAGGAGAAAAACCAGGACTCTCAAGATATCCTCCGCTTTTCCCAAGAATTTTTACTTCATATAAAGTTTCAGCATTAATGCAAGAAATATAATAATCATAAACCTCAGAAAATTGCTTTGGAACACTTTCTGAAAAAAGATTCTGCCTAAATGCAAAATATATTCCAATCCCTCCGACTATAACAATCGCAAGTATTATAAAAACAGTTATTTGTGCCTCTTTTTTAAGTTTATTCATCCCATTCATTTTCCTCTTTTTAAACCTAGAATTAATAATAAAATAGCGTATATAAATATTGTTAAATTATTTATATCAATTAAGTTTATAGATTATTTAGCAGTTAATTTTTTTAAAATTTCCATAAGAATGCCTTCCCTCAACCCTTTATTTCCAGTATCGCTTTTTATTACAAAATCATCTTCTGAATGATACCATTCTAATCTTATATGATAAATATTCCTTTCAACAGCAGGACTATCATCTCTTCCAGCACCTACTTGAGTATGTAAATATGTTTCAATTAAACTTGCATAAGCCTCTTCATTTGCATCACTATCAATATTAAAACTTTCATTTCTAATATCATAAGTAATATCCAAAGTCAAATGATCCAAACTCATTTCATTAAAAAATAAAATTATCTTTTAAATATTTGTGCAAATCAATATATAATTTTAAAATGG
>JAVHOF010000059.1:0-3515 GCA_036169915.1 Candidatus Pacearchaeota archaeon
ATCATTTTAATCTAAAATCTTACTGCGAAGCAGGACAGATTTATTTTATATATGATTGTGCTAACTGCGGGAAAAGAGATTATGCAAAACTACCCTGTAATTCTTTCTTCTGTGAAGATTGCAGGAAATATTTATCTGCAAGGATAAAGAGACACACAAAAGAATATTTATGGAACTGCAACCATACCTTTTCAGTCTGGACAATACCAACAGAAATAAGGCAGTATGTCCAGTCTTGGAAAGATAGAGAAGCAATAGGCTTAATCTATAAATCAGTTGAACAATCCTTAAAACAATATTGCAAGAAAAGAAAAATGCAAGTAGGCATTATTCTATTACCACATAGTCACGGAAGTTTAGAACTTAATTGGAATTTTCATATAAATGCTTTAATGTCAAGTAAAGCAATAAATAAAAAAAATGAAATTATAGACTTCAGACCTAACTACAAAGAGTTAAGAAGATTATACAAAAAGAATTTATCAAAATTATTTAAAACTTCTATAATAAATACTCCACAAGTTACATTCGCAAAGAAAAGGGGAAGTGTCTTTATTCCATATAAAAAAGCAATAAGCACAGTCTTAGACTACTTTAGACACATACCCTTAAACATAAAAAATATAGAGAAAATATCAAACGACTCTATAATCTATCATACAAGCAAATCAAAAAAACAAAAACTTCATTATGAAGTATCATACAAAGAGTTTTATGATTTAGTCCTGCAACATATTCCACCACCAAATTTTAGAACATTAAGACAAGTTGGCTTATACTCAAATCACAATAAAAAGAGATTGCAGTATCCAACAAGTCCAGACACTAAACCAAAAAAAGAAATAAGATGTAGAGTATGCAAATATCCAATAAAGAAAGAAGCAGTTGTTGGAATTGTGCATAAAGGCTTATTAGTATGGGTAAATACCAAAAACCCGTCTATACTTGACTGTAAGGATTTCGAATATATAAAAGATGATATTATAAATCAAAATGGGAGACTTCTTGAAGCTCTACCACCACCTAATAGTTTTATCCCGCCATTTAAACCAAAATTCATAGATGAAAATGAAGACGAAGATAACGAGCAGTCTGATGACTCTATGGATTTTAAGCCAAACAAAAACATAAAATCAAATATTCATATAAAAATGTTCGAGTTTGTAGAAAAACCAACACAACACGACATCTTCCAGAAAAAATTTAATAGACTTATGGATATTAAAGATAAAACACTAAAACTACATTCAGACGACTTAATGGAGTTAGCCATTAAAGGAGTATGTTAAAATGAAATGCTCAGTCTGTGGCGAAAAAATTATAAAAGAGTTCGGCGAATGTGCCGTAATCTGTTCCTGCTGTGGAAAAATAACCTGTTTCGACTGCTTTGGAATAGAAACAAATGATAAAAAACAATTTGAAGAACTAAAAAATAACTCTCTCTAAAATCATACCCTTAAATATCTTATTAATATTGGGCATTACTAAAAAATTCCTGTAGGAAAAAAAGGGGCGTGAAACGGTTATCCCGGCGAAGCCGGATAACTTTACCCCTTTTTTTCTTCAATTTTCATATACCCAATTAATACCATTTAAATCATTTTAATCCAATCTGTATTTAGCCATAGTATTCCGTAATCGGACACGACGGCTCACACAAACACACTCCGCCTTTAGCGGAGTGTTTTGTGTCCCGTCCGTCCGAGTTATTCTTTTTTATCTAAAAACTTATAAATACAAGCAAATCTTAGAAATTTAGATAAAAACAAAATGACAAATGAAGATGTAGATTACCAAACAGAAAGTTTAAGAGTCTGGAAAGGAACAGACGAAGACAAACAAAAAATAGAAGAAAGCCACCCAATTTCTATTTATCATAAAGGCTTAAAACTCTATTTAGTAGGATTTACAAAAGTATTCGAGCCAAAAACAAACAGGTTAGCATTTGCTTACAAATTCAAAGAAGAACAAAAAGTAATATTATTTTATGATGTAACAGGCATAAGAAACCATAAAATAGAAGAAGCCAAAGAGTTCATTAAGCAATATGCAAAAGATACAGGATACACAATTTTAGATAGTTCGGAATATGTTAAAAACATATACAACGAAAAACACAACCTCTTAAGATTGTAAAAATATATAAACCAAAATTTCTTAGAATAAAATGAAGGTGGGAAAAATGCTTTTTTGTATTTTGTCCATTACTCAAGGGGAGTTAATTTCTCCCTTTGATTAAATAAAAATGAAAATACTAAAAAACAAATATTATGAAGTTACCTGGACTTATGAAAAGACAGGACAATTTAATGTAACTTCACAAGAAAAAGGGCTTATAGTCAAAAGAATGCTAAATGACTATAAAACAGATGTTCATAAAATAAAAGAGATTTAATAAAAAATGATAGATTGGATACTAAAAAAAAGTGCATATCTAAAAGTCCAAGAAGTCCAAATAAGGAAAGACTTAGACAACCATTTAGACTTATTAGAAAAAAGGCTAAATGACAGAATTGATACTTTACTCGTCGCTACATTAAAAAATCTAAAAGTCCAAGAAGTCCAAATAAGTCCAAATAAGAACAAGTCTAAGACAAGTCTTAGACAAATTCAAGAGAATAAAGTTATTCAAGCATTCAGGCATACAAAAAAACAAGTAACCAAACAAAAGATACGAGAACTACTAAGAAATACTCCTATATCCTCTATAAAAACCAAATTAATGAGAGAATTAGGTATATCAAAAGCCTCTTTCTATAATTATCTTAAAGAAATAGAAAAAGAGATACAAGTTCAACAAGTCCAAGAAGTCTAAGAAGTCCAAATAAGTCCAAATAAGGAAAGGCAAATTAGACTAAATCTTAAATACTTACTTCACTTAATCTTAAAATAAGATTTTAAGATTAAGTGCATCAAACTAACAACCGAAATTATTAAATAACCCAAATTCCTTATAATTCTAAGAACATAAACACCCAAAAAGGTTTATATTCAAAATCGGGAACAGGATAAAATCTGAACAGGTTATACAATGAAAAACACACAAAAAATGTATTCATTTTGTAACACCTCAATAAAGAGACAGGCGTTCGCCACAATGAACATTAAAATTTGAAGTAGAATAATATCACCTGTTGATTTACTCTGTACAAGCTTCAACCTGTCCCTTTATTTTAATTCTTGAGTAGTAGTTAAAAAATCATAAAATTTATAAATAGCATAATCATACTTTTTATTGTACAGAGGAAAAAATGAAAAACAAACGAGGTGATAATGGTTTCTCAAAACAACATATTCAATAGTCCTAACTCTAATTATTATAGAGATTTAGGCAAACAACAACCACAACTCTTAATATATTTAGATAAACTAAAGATATTAAGAGAGTCGGAAAACTTAGCACAACTACTTTTTAATATCGCAGATGTCTGCAACATAGAAATAGACAAATACCATTTAAATCATTTTAATCTAAAATCTTACTGCGAAGCAGGACAGATTTATTTTATATATGA
>JAVHOF010000060.1:0-14600 GCA_036169915.1 Candidatus Pacearchaeota archaeon
TTATATTTTTCTCTTTGAATCTCTGCAACTTCAGGTATTCCATGAATCAAATATCTTATTTTGTATCTTCCATTTTTACCAATATATGCAACAGAACATTCTTCAGGAGGATTTTTAGAATTATCAAATTCAACTTCAGGAGTATTTCCATTTATTTTTGGATTTAAAAAATAAGTTGCAAGACTTTTATTATCTAAAAAATTAACAGGAATTTCAATTGAATGTTTTTTTCTTCTATAATCAATAACAAATCTAAAGTGAGTCATTGTTTTTTCGCGAAACATTAAATCAATATAATTATTTGAGACAGGGATTTTCTCTGCAATTAATTTTTCTGCTGAAGTTTCATTTTTAACATAAACTTCTAACACTGAAATAGTAGGATCTGTATAACAGAAGCTTATTTTTTCAATCCTATTTTCTGAAAGTGCTTGAAAATCTTCTTCAAGTGTTTTTGTTTCAGGATAAACATCAATTTGAAAATAAGGTTTGAATGAAATTTGCTGGTTAGATAAACTTTTGTTTTTTGATAAAGGATTTAAACAAACTCCAATTAAAATTCCAGATAGTCCTGCTATTCCTAATTCTAAGATTTTTCTTCTGTTCATTGCTAGAGAATCTAATAAAAAGCATTTTTAAGAATTTGTATGAATGAGGAGTATAAACAAAAATAAAGAAATCTTTAAACTTTTATGTATTAAAATAATTAATCAAAATTATCCTTAGCCCATCTAGCAAACTGATTTGCATAATAATCATCTCTTCGATTAGCTCTCCAATTATCTCTTTCAGAATTACTCATTTCGGCAAGAGTTCTATTTTCTCCAAAAGGGATAAAAATTCTATGCAAAGACCAAGGAGATTCTACTCCTCTCATGCAAGGAGCCACAGTTCCCTTTGCAATTGTCTGAAAATAATGAAAATCAAAACCTTTAGTCCCATTAAAATAAGCCAAACAGTCCCTAAACTCACATTCTCGAGACTTTCCTTCAACTAATTTTAAAATACCTTCAAGTCCAATAGTTTCTAAAGTAAAATTTACAAAACCTCTAGGAAAACCATTTAAAGAAGAAATAAAAAAACCAGTATCTTGAACTAAGCAAGGAGCTTGAATTTCAGAAAAAGCATATCGCGCTTTTTTTTCAGCAATAATCTGCATATCATCAGACCTTGGTTCAGGCAGATCCATAAGTACATGTTGCACACTAATATCATTCACTGAATATCTTTTTAAAGCATCTCTTAACCTCTTAATTTTTTCCTGATTTGATGTAACATAATATAGTATCATAATAATACTCTAACTATAATCAATTTAAAGATTTGTATAAAATAGAACAATAAAGCCTCAATCTTTTTAAAATCTTGTTCTTTTGAGGCCTTCAAAAATTTTATTTTTGAATGAATTAGAAAATAAATTTTCTGAGTCTTTTTCAAAAGAGCCTAACTACATTTAAATTTTTTTCAGAACTATAGACCGTGCTAATCCAAATAGGTCAAAGCTCAATTATTCATGTTTAGCCAAGCCAAGGGCAGGCGAGATAAAAATTATGGTGTCTCCTCTTAAAAAAGTTAACCCAAAACTTTTTTTACTCTCGTTGTCGATTATCTCTTTTGCATTATCCAACACAATGTTTATGTGTATGTCAAATGCTAACAGAGTTCCGACCATTTGCCTGTTGTTTTTGAGCTGAACTAGCACTTCTTTTCCTTTGGCATTGTTCAACACATCAAGCGGCCTTTCAATTCCGTTAACCATAAATCAATTTCATCTAAGAGGTATATAAATCTTTCTGTATTTTTTTGTAAAAAATTTAAAAAATCAGAAATAACTTTGAAATCACAGAAATCTTTATAAATGATTGATCATATTTTAAAGCATGAACAAGTGGTTAGAAATTTTACTAGGACTTATCCTAATAATAGCTGCAGTTTTTGCATGCTTCGGAATCCAAGGAGGATACTGGGGATTTGGAACAGCTGCACTAACTTTCCTTAAAGGAGGAATAGTTTGGTTTGTAATCCTTATTGGATTGCTATTTTTAATGTTAGGAATAAGTGACTTAAGAGAATAAATAAAAAGAGTCTTTTGAATTTAGATTCTTATTTATAAATAGAAATTCAGTTTTCTTTGAAATCTATAAATAAATTTATTTGGAGATAAAATGCAATTATTTGATACACAATTATGCGCAAGATGCAGAGGAAAAGGTTTTTGCGGAAAACCTTGTCTTATATATTCAAAGATAAAGAATTTTATTCCCAAGACTAGGACTCATTTTTCAGGTGACAGCCCTCCGGAGATTTTTGTTGGAAGATATGATTATCCAAATATTAATGCTGGAATTTTATCTCCGGATATGGAATTATCAGAAGATACAAATGAATTTTCAATGCCTGAAGTATGGCATGAAAAGAATTTTTCAATAGAGCATATTTTAACAAACAGGGGAAAACTTATTTATGGAAAATTTAAAACAGATGTTAAAAAGGCAAAATTTTCTTCTCCTCATAAGAATTTTCTTACAAAGATAATGCAAGAAATAAGCTTAGCTTACAAGCCAGTTTCGACTGAATTTTTTTTAAGAAAACCTCCGAAACAAAATTTTGAAATAAATAAACATATGCCAATAATAGGAAATCCTGCTCCATTGCAATTTGCACGATTGGAAGAAAATCCAAAAGTAAAACCTAAGGTTGATTATATTGTTTCTGATTCTGACTGCAAGTCAGTTGATTCAATAAAAGAGTTGTTTAATTCACAAATTCCAGTTTCAAATATAACTAAGATTTTAAGTGCAGGATTATTAGGATTAAAGACTCAAAGGAGATTAGTTCCTACCAGATGGTCAATTACTGCTGTGGATGATACAATCTCAAAACAGCTCTTAAAAAAGATTAGATATTACCCTGAAATAAATGAGATTCTTTTATTTAATTCAGAATATAATGGAAATCACTATGAAATAATATTGCTTCCTGATAAATTTTCTTTTGAAGTTATTGAAGCTGAAATGCATGGTGGTTTGTGGAATCAGACTGGAAAAGCTTCTGTTATGAAGGATTATGAATTATTTCATGGAAGAACTTCTTATGCCTATGAAGTAACAGGAGCTTATTATGCAAACAGACTTGCATTATGCGAGTATCTGGAGAAAATAAAAAGGCAGGCAACTGCAATTTTTTTCAGGGAGGTTCGTCCGGAATATTATGCTCCATTAGGAGTTGGAATCTTAAGAGAAACCTGCAGGCAGGCTTTTAAAAATACTCCTGAAAAATTTTCAACAATTAATGATGCTATGAAAATTATTCAGACTAGAATGAGGCTTCCAATTTCAACATGGATTAATAATTCAGAATTATTAAAAGAGTTTGGAAAACAGACTAGATTGAATAGGTGGTTTTGAGAATAAAATCATTCCATAAAAATTATATTTTTTAAATCTTTAAAATGTAAATCTCCAGTTATTATTTTACAATTTAATTCTTTTTGTTTGATGAGTATAGTTGAATCAATTAATCCAAAATCTTTTTGTTTTATTCTTTGTTCTGCTCTTTCTTCACCTGCAAGTATCCAATCATTTTCATTTAGATTTAAAATTTCAGAATTTGCTTTTATTATATTTAAAATATCATTAAAATTTTGATTATTTTTTATTGCCCATCCTTTTATTTCAGCTAAACAACAAGAGATAGTAAAAAATTTATTTTTTTCTTCTAGAAAAAGTTTTTTTAAAATTTCCCCTTTTTTAGAACCATTAAAATATTCTACCCATGCATAACTGTCAATAACATATTCCATTTACCAAAATTCTTTATGTTCTTCTTTATCTTCTTCAAAATTTTTTGCACCTTTAGATATTCCAAAACCATTTATTCTCTTTTTAAGAACTATATTAATATCAATTCTGTCTCCTTTTCTTAGACCCATTTCTCTAAGTTTATCAACAGGTAAGATAATCCCAATAGAATTTCCCCATTCCTTAAGTTCTACTTCTACCATATTATTTTCCTTACATAGTTATACATGATGTATAACTTATATTTAAATCTTTGTATTTTTATAAAATTTTTTATCAAAGCATCCAAATCAAGAGCCCTTCAATTATTCCTGCAATTATTAATAGTGGAATTATTATTAATATAAATACTCTAATTGAATTTATTATGTTGAATTTAAAATTAGTCATTATGAATTGTTTTTCTTTTTTTGAAAATATTTTTAATGAAATAAATAAGCAGAGGATTAATAATGAAATTATTATCAAACTTATAAGAAATACAAGAAATGAATTTTTCATCAGGTTTTCATAAAAACTCTGGATAAGTGCAGGATCTGAAGTTCCTGCAAAAATAGAAATTATTAAAGATAAAATCATAAGAGAAAATAGAGAGCTTATAAGAAAAATAAATAATGCTAAAACCCCTTTAGTTTTATTTTTTTCATAAAATAAAAAAGCTCCAAGTTTTAAACCAAGACTTACACTTATTATTATTGCTGGAATTTCAAAAATTCCATGTGGAAATAATCTCCATAAAGAGAGTATACTCTCAACTGAAATGGTTTTATTTATAACAAATCCTATTACATAGCCATTCATTATAATAATACTTAGAGGTATTATTCCAAAAAAAATTCCAAGAAATAGTCCTGAAAAAGCACTCCAAATATTATTGTTTGCTATAAAAGTAATTAGTTCAAAAGCATTTAATCCTTGTGTTTGTTTTAATAGTTGTTGTATATAGTTTAATATTTCTTTTGTGAAAAAAATAGGAAATAGGCTTCCAAAAATAATAAAAAATAGAAACAGGAAAACTGAAAACCAAATATATTTTTTAGATTCTTTTATGTAGTTTATACTTAATTTAAAATTCTTGTAGACTAAACTTCCTTTCTTTTTTGGAAATTTATTTTTCATAATCATCCTCCAAAAGCACCACTAATCATTGCAGTTTTTCTTTTATATTTCTTTTTAAGATAAAATCCATAGATAAGCCCTATTATTAATCCCCCAAAATGCGCACTATTCCCTATTGGAAGAGGCAATAGCAAACCAATTATAACAAGAGGCACAATTGCTACAAATGGCAATAGCCAGAAAGACATTTTTATTGGAATTGCTAGTTTTGTTAGTTTGGAATTGAATGAAAAAAGTACAAATAATGAAAAAAGCAGATAAAAATAAACTATAAAATTAAGGAGAGTTAGTAAACTAGAATCTTTAAAAATGCTTTCTATTACTGCCTGGATTATTATTGCTATTAAAGGTCCTGCAATAAGATAGACTTTGTTATTGGGAGTAAGAACTGCAAGAAGACCCAGCAGTGAAAAAATAGCTCCTGATGCTCCAATAGCAAAAATTTCAGGACTTCCAAATATTTTAGCACCTATAATTGTATTTCCAAAAACATATGACATTATTGCATAAAAAAATCCTGCAAATATTCCTGAGATTATGTATAACCAAAATATTCTTTTTCTTCCTATTAATTTTTCTAAAAAATTTCCTATGAAAAATAAGGAAAGCATATTGGCCAAGAAATGCCAAAGTTCTATATGCATAAACATGCTTGTTAATAGTGTCCAGTATTTTCCTGCAAAAAAACTATTTGCCTGAAGTGCAAGTAATTCCAGTATCTTTTCTTCATTGAAAATCTGTATGAGTATCAATAATAGAATAAAAATAAATGTATTAGCCAAGATAATCCAATTGGTAATGCTTAACTTTCTTAAAAAATTAAATTTATTTTTATTGAGCCTGTCTTTTGTATATCTTCTTAATCTTTCTCTTTCAAATTTGTCTTCAAACCATTTATCCATATAAAGAATTAAATTTTTATGTTTATTAATCTATTGAAAAATCTTTTTAGATCTTCTTTTTTTTGTTTTTAGGTATTTTTTCCCTATCAAGAATTTTCTTTAATTTCATTTTATTTTTTTTGTTTATCATCCTTGTTTTTGCTCTCGTATCTTTTCTTTTTTTCTCATCTTTTTTTATTTTTCCTGCTTTTTTCTTTTCTATTTTTCCTTCTTCAATTTTCCTTTCTTCTGAAACCATCTCAATTTCTTTTTTAATTTTTAAAATGCCTTTTTCCAATTGTTCAATATTTTCTTTATTTTCAGACAACTGGTAAACTTCTTCGCATTCAGGACACACAAAATCATTTAAGAGTGCGTTTTCTTCGGTTACTTCAAGAGAGCAAGTTTTGCATATATAATATCTTCTTTCCTTTCTATTTTTTAGTTGTGATTCCAAGTTTTCCAGTTCTTTTTTAAGATTGGTTTCAAGAAGATTAAGAGATTGATGTATATTTATTGTCCAGAAATAGATATACCATCCTTTTCTTTTATCTTTTTTTCTAGTAAAAGAAACCAAACCATAATCTGAAAGCCGATATAAAATATTTCTTGTCTGATTAATTGTGAGACTTAATTTTTTAGCGATTAAAAACTCATTTACATGATTTTTTCCAGCAAGTAAATCAATGATTGGAGATGCCTGTTTATTTACAAGGTTCTCTACAATGGATTTTAGAAGTTTGATTTGTTTTTCTAATGGTTCTTTTAGAGAATTTTTATCCTTTATTTTTTTACTAGTTTTTTTATTTTTCATTTTAAGTTAGAATATCGTCGAATAAAAAAGATTCGACACAAATTTTTAAAGTAGGAGATAATCGAAATTAATCTTTTAATATCTTTCTATACTTTAGTTACTACTTGATAATTTATACTAAATCAAGAATCTTAACTTACAAACATTTAAAAAAACAAAAGTTTTTAAGTAAATATATATTTGTCATATTAATTATAATAAAAAATGGGATTATTTAGCACTAAAAAAGAGGAGAAAACAGGGTTGCCTACATTGCCAGATCTTTCAGATCTTCCAGATATTCCTGAAGCTAATGAAGATTCGCATCTTCAGGTTCCTGAATTTTCAAGGCCACCTGAATTTTTAAGGACTCCTAGAAATTTAAATGTAGAAGTAAACCCTTTACGTAATTTACATGGTCTTGAAAGATCAAAGTTCAGTCATGAGCAGATAAAAAGTGCAGTTAACAAACCTGAAGAAAATATGCATTTTCAGGGAATGCAAAAATCAAGATTTGAAAAATTTTTGCCACCTTTAGCCTCCCCGCTTAGAGAACCTATGGAAGTGAAAGAAATTGGAGTGGAAGAAATGGAAAATGAAGCTGAAAATAAGATTATAACAAAAGCACCTAGAGAGTCTATTAATAGAAAAGAAGAGCCTATTTTTATCAGAATAGATAAATTTCAAATGGCAGTTGAGGTTTTGCAAGAGATAAGAAATAAGATAAGCGATATTGAGAGGGTATTGAATAAAACTAAGGAGATTAAAAGACAAGAAGAAATAGAAATTGAAGAATGGAAAAAAGAAGTGCAGATATTAAAATCAAGACTGGAGACAATAGATAGGGAATTGTTCAGCAAATTGGATTAGGCTTATGGAATCTAAATATGTTCAATTAGAATATGGGGATGCTATTTCTACAAAAAAATATATTCTTTCCTGTGAAATGAATGCTATAAATATAATGACTAAAATAAGCAGATTTAGATTTATAAGAAAAGAGGAGCTTGCAGTTAAGAATATTCTGAAAACAGAAGTTTCTTCATTGAAAGAAAAAATAAATCGCCTTCAGTCTTATTTTCCAGAAGAAGAAATAAAACCCTTAATTAAAAAAATAGATAAAAGAAAAGCAAAAGCAAAAACTCATTTTAAAAGTCTTGACCAAGAACTTGATTATATAAGAAAAAAACTTTCTGAGCTTGGGTAAAAAGTTATTACTTAATCCTGATGAAACTTTATGATAAAAATTTATAAACTTATTTTATGTTTAATAATAATGACAAGTGATTCAAGAATTGTTAAGCATTATGTGCCATCAAAAGTTTACAGAGATTTAAAAAAACCCACAATTCTGACAAATGGTGAATTAGGAATTTATTATTTAAATACAGAAAATCTTGCAATGGATAATGGAGAATTTGAAAAATACGGAGATAATTCTCAGGCAATGATAGCACATGCAGTTCGAATGACTGAACAACATCCAAGTTTTAAAGAAGTTATAGATGTGTTGGTTGAAGATGCTAAAAGATTAGTAAAATTTCCTAGTGCAAACTATGCAATTGCAGGAGGACAAAGAAGAGACTGGCTTTTTTCAGGACCTGTTGCACATCAACTCGGAATGATTCACATTTCTCTCTATAAAAATGGAGTAATAGAAGGAGTCACATCACACGGAGACAGAGTTTCTGCATCTTCTTTTTCTGCTCAGATAGACCCTCATGCTTTAGTTATCAGTGATTTAATAACAGAAGGAAGCAGTGCTTATACATCTGAAGGGGGAGTTGAAAGAGGATGGATTCCTATGTTAAGAAAAAGCTTGGTTAAAGTAGACGATTTAATAGCAGTAACAGATAGACTCCAAGGAGGGAAGGAAAGATTAGCAAAAATACATGTCACTCTTTATTCTAAAGTTGAAGTTGACACAGATTTTTTAAGAGAAGTATCATCTCAGCCTGAAGAAGCAATATCTTATCTACAAAATCCAACACAATGGAGCCAAAATTATCTAGCGCAAAATGGAGCTTTGGATTTTGTTCCAGATTTTGACCCACAAGGAAAAAGATTAGACAGAGCAAAAAATTTTTAGCTAGATACAAAACGACTCTAGAAGAAGCAGATAAATTAAGAGAATTAGATTTAGCTTTAAAAATTAAATATGGAAAACATCTTGATGAATTAGTTCAAGCATCATAAAATGACACAGATAATACAACGAGATAAAAGCATAATTCCCGCGTGTGATGTAACATTACAAAAATTTGATGATTTAGTTAGATTAACTTATGATATTGATGGAATAGGCGGTTATAAGATTCCAGCAAGATCGGGAAGAGAAGGCTGGGAAAAATGGATTGCTGCAGCAAGAATTTACACAAATAAACCGTTAATTTATGATCATCAAAAAGCTGGAAATGATATTCCAGATGTTGGTAAAGAATTTATGAAAGATTTAAAAGCAGCAGGTTTTGATGCAGTTATTTTATTTCCATATACAAGTCCTGTAACAGAATATGAATGGATTTTAGCAGCACAAGAAAATGGATTAGGAGTTATTGTAGGCGGAGAAATGACTCATCCAAGAAATTTAGAGGGAGATATTTCTAGTCCAAAAGGTAAAGATTATGAACAAATTTTTAGAGAATTAGGAATAGCAAATTTAACAGGATATATAAGAAAAACTGCACCAATGGATATATATGAACTTGCAATAAAAATGGGTGTTGAAAACTTTGTTGTTCCAGGAAATAAACCTGATAGAATTCAATATTATAAACAATTATTAGAAACTTTTGGAGTTAAAAATCCAAAATTATATTCTCCTGGTCTTGTTGCTCAGGGAGGAAATATCTCAGAATCTGGAAAAGCTGCAGGAAATTTCTGGCATGCAATTATAGGAAGAGGTATATATGGGGTTGAAGATATGAGAAAAGCAGCACTCGAACATACTTCTCAACTTGCTTAATTCTACATCACATTTTTAAATAAATAGTTTTGATATAATCATGGACATTTTAGAAAAAGTAATATCTGAATTTTTATCTTCAATAATTATTATTCTTATAGCAATTTATATCAAAAAGAGACAAAAAAATAATAAAAATGATAAGATTGAAACATTTAAAATTACTCTCCAAGAGATGAAAATTTTTGAGGTTATAAAAGTGGCAGAGATAATTTTTACATTAATATTATTTTTAGGTTTTGTGATAATTTTTCTAAAAGAAACAAGATGGATTTATGGTTTAAAACAAAATTTTGAAACTATAATCTTGATTATTAATTCAATAATAATCGTGCTTACATCTTTTGGGCCTATTCATTATATTAACAAATTTTTTATAAAAATTTATCTCGATTATAAAAGAATAGATTTTAACACCTATGAAAAATATAGAAAAAGAATTGACTTTGACTATTTTCATGGAGTTAAAATTGAAAAGACATATCAATTAGAAAATTCGGTATCAAAATACCTGCTTATTGCATTTTTAATTTCAGCTATATTATTTATAACACTATTATTTGATATAATATTAAGTTAACCAAATATTTTAAAAACACTCTTATTCTTATTTTATATCATGGACCGCAAACAATTAATCAAATTATATTTAGATTACTTTAAGTCAAAGAACCATAGAGAGATTCCAAATGCATCGCTTATTCCTGAAAATGATCCTACTGTACTTTTTACAACAGCAGGGATGCACCCGCTTGTTCCGTATTTACTTGGACAACCTCATCCATCTGGTAAACGACTTGTGAATGTACAAAGATGCGTTAGAACCGTAGATATTGATGAAGTTGGAGATAGTTATCATCATACTTTTTTTGAAATGCTTGGAAATTGGAGTGTTGGAGATTATTTTAAAAAACAAGCAATTGAATTTTCATTTGAATTCTTGACAAAAGTACTAAAAATATCCTTAGAAAGACTTGCAGTGACCTGCTTTGCAGGAAATAAAAATACTCCAAAAGATATTGAAGCTTATGAAACCTGGTTAAAACTTGGAATTCCAAAAGAAAGAATAGCATTTCTATCAGATAACTGGTGGGAAACACCTGGTCCAGGCCCTTGCGGACCAGATACAGAGATGTTTTACTGGAAACCAAATAATACACCAGCACCAAAAGTATTTGACCCTAAAGATGAAAGATGGGTAGAAATTGGAAATGATGTATTAATGCAATATGAAAAAGACAAGAACAAAAATTATAAAGAAGCAAAACAAAAGAACATTGATTTCGGTGGAGGAGTTGAAAGAATAATCTCCACCTTAAATGGGTTAGAAGACAATTACTTAGCAGACTACTTTCTTCCAATAATAAAAGAAATAGAAGAACTTTCAAAAAAGTCTTACAAAGGTAATGAAAGAATTATGAGAATTATTGCAGACCATATAAAAGCTTCTGTTTTTATTATTGCAGATGGAATAAGCCCAAGCAATACTGAACAGGGATATGTTTTAAGAAGGTTAATAAGAAGAACAATAATTAATCTTAGAAAATTAGGATTTGTTGGAACAGATTTAATTAATCCTATTGCAGAAAAAGTTTTTGAAATTTATGATGATTATGATATTTTAAAAAAGAATAAAGAAAAAATATATCATGAAATTAATAAAGAAGAAGAGAAATTTGATGAAACTCTTGAAAAAGGAATAAGGGAATTTGAGAAGATAATAAAAGATAATAAGGAGATAAATGGGAAATCTGCTTTTCTTTTATATCAATCTTATGGATTTCCAATTGAAATAACAATCGAACTTGCTAAAGATAAAAATATAAAAGTAAATTTAAAAGAATATGAACAAGAGCTTGCAAAACACCAAAAGCTTTCAAGAACAGCTACAGAAGGTAAGTTTAAATCAGGTCTTGCGGATAATTCAGAAGCTACAACTAAACTGCATACTGCAACTCATCTTTTGAATCAGGCATTAAGAATTGTATTAAAAAAGCAGGATATTTATCAAAAAGGTTCTAATATAACTTCTGAAAGATTAAGATTTGATTTTAATTTTGACAGGAAACTTAGTTCTGATGAGATAAAGAAGATCGAAGATTTAGTTAATGAAAAAATTCAGGAAAAGCTTCCTGTTATTTTAAAAGAAATGAGTTTGGATGATGCCAAGAAATATGGTGCTCAGGGTGTTTTTGAAAATAAATATGGAGAAAAAGTAAAAGTTTATTCTATAGGAAATTTTTCAAAAGAAATTTGTGCAGGCCCTCATGTGAAAAACACTTCTGAGCTTGGAAAGTTTAAGATTCAAAAAGAAGAATCTTCTTCTTTTGGAGTTAGAAGGATAAAAGCTATTTTGGAATAGATTATAAATAAAATCCTAAATATTTATTAATCTGTTATTTATAAATTTTATATGATTTATGTTTATTTTTGTGCGAAAAGTCCTAAAGAAAGAACAGAATTGATTCCTGCAGAAGAAAGAGAAACTAGGCTAACTCATCTTAGGGATTTGAGCGGATTTTTGGAAACTAAAATACAGATTCCATATAGTGAGCGTGAATTTCCAAATTCAAGAATAAAACAAATAAGAGATAAATATAAAGGAAGATATAGAGCCTTTGATTAGTTTTAATAAAATTTATAAATATCATTAATTATATTCAAATATGGTAGGAGAATTAATGGCTGCAGGTTTTGCAATGATTATTTTAATTGTTTTAGCAGCACTTGCTTTTGCTGCATTGGTAATTTTTTTATTTGTATTCTGGATAATGATGATTATTGACTGCACTACAAGAAAATTTAAAGAAGGCAGTGATAAGATTGTTTGGATAATTGTAGTTGTATTTTTGCAGATTATAGGCGCAATTATTTATTATTTTGCTGTGAAAAGAATAAATAGGAATTAAATTTTTATCCGAGATTTATTTTATTTGGTTCATAGTTATTTTTTCTTTCATTCTTTAGTTCTTTAATTGCTGAAATGCTATTGCTTTTTTTCTGCAAAATTTTTAAAGAAATATAAACAATTAAAAATATTATTGCTATTATCAATATAGTATATAAAATAAAAACAATATTTAAACAGTCATTAATAAATAATAGAACTGAAAAATAAATAAAAAATATCAGTGAAAAAACTAAAATAATAACATATATTCTGAATTTTTTATCTTCAATAAATTTTTTAATGATATCTTTGATAATATCGGAAATTTTTATAACAGAATCTTTTATTTCTTTGTATTTTTTTATGCTGAGGATTGCAAAAGTAATTAGTATAGATGTGATTATCACTAAAAGAATAGAATATTTCATGCAAGAGGAACTAATGCATGTATCAGAAAAAATAGAAATGAATGCAAGAATATCTAAAATAATTAATATTATCAATATTGTTTTGGATATTGGAATTATTCCAGTCTCATTTTTATCAATAAAATTAGGCCTTATTTTTTCTGATTCCTCTGATAAAATGATTATAAAAGGAATCATTATTGAAGTAATTATCACTAAAATATTTGGATAGTAATCACAAGAGAAAACAATGCAGTTTTCAAGGAAAAGTGCAATTAGGAATATTGCAGCCAGAATAATTAATAAAGTTAATGCTGATTTATATATTTCCATCTTATGTTTTTTCAAATATAATATTATCTTTTTAAAAAATCCAAGATTATCTGAAAAAATTTCTTTTGATGGTTTTATATATATTTTTTGTTTTTCAATCCAAGATAGCAAGGTTATTATCAATAAAATTAAAATCAAAAAAACAGCCATATAGTAATTACATGAATCTTTTAATATCGCAGATTCTAATGAGCATGATTGGCAACTTCCACCGCAGTCAATTTCGTCTTCATCATAATCTTTTATTCCATCATAACACCAAGGACAATGGTCTAGATTGTATTTATTATTTTTTAAACTTAGTATATTAATCTCTTTTTTATTTGAAGTAATTATCAAATCTATTTTTTTGATTAAACTGCTATCATTAATTTTAATTCCATTGCAATACATTTCAGTTGAAAGTTTTGTTCCATAACCTCCTAAATATTCAGATACCTCTTTGATATTTGGACATTCATCGCTAATTTTATTGCATGAAGCTGTAATTGCATCAACCCATGGACTGCATGAATCTTGTCTTTCTTGATTATCACAAGACCTTACTTGCCAGAAAGTTACTAAATATGCTGTAGCAAGTTCTCCTTGCTTATTTGCATTATTGACTAGATTTGTCCATGAAGGTTTTGATAAAGCATCTCCTTCTTTCAGACTTGATGCTTTCCATTCATCATGACAGTCGTCTCCATCAGAGTCTTTAGGTTCTGAATCCCAGGTTGTTACAATAAATCCAGCTTTAAACTCTCCTTTTAAATTTGTCGGGGAATTGCAAGGGTTATTTTGATAACCAATGCCAACACTTTTTTCAGAACAGCAAAATTTATTTGTATTTTGTATTCCATTGCAGGTTTGTATGCTCCAGCCATCTAATTTGTCTAAGGTTAATTTTAAAGGATTAGCAGGATTAAGAATTGATTGAGGTCCTTTAAAATTTTCCCAGAAGTCAGGATAGCTTGGATTTTCTTTAGTTCCCTTTGTCCATGAAAAAGTTGTTTCTGTTGGAGAGGTTAAATGAAGAGGCTTATCTGGCTTAAGATTAGATGCACTTGTTGGATAACAACATAGAGGTACATCTAATATTAATTTTCCATCACCTGTTAATAGTTTTGAAACTTCTCCTTTGCAAGAAGGATTATCTTGGTCATATGCAGACACTTTAACAGAATCTCCGGCAAGACCTGTTATAACTCCATCATAATGCCCTTTATCGTGTTTTCCAGGAGAATTGAGGGCTGTATTTCCAATTATTGCGTTGCCTTTTATGCTTATTGAAACAATAGGTTTCTCTATTGTATTGCTTAAGACAGCATCACTAACAAAACCCTCTACAACAACTGGAGAAGGAATATCACTGCATTTAGCTAACTGAATCATTAATAATATTAATAAGATAATTACTACACTTCTTTTTA
>JAVHOF010000060.1:14700-16409 GCA_036169915.1 Candidatus Pacearchaeota archaeon
TAAATCTTTTTTTGTTTTTATCCCAGCCAAGAATATAATCATATTTTGAGTTATAGTAATCACTTGGTTTTATTGCCAGGCTATTTTTTTCATATGGATAAAATGGAGCTTTTAGTGCCGAATGTACAGGAAGATTAATATTTCCAAAATAAGTTCCATTTAGATAAATAGTTTTCGGAGCGCCAGTATAATATATAAAATAACTTTTATTTTGATTAAAACCATTGAATTCTTGAGTTCCTCCCCTTTTCCATAGTTTATATTCTTTATTTATATCATCAAATTCAAGGATATAATCATAATCATCCCCGATGTTTTTTAAGATACTTGAGAAAGAATAATCTTTTAAATTAACACAAATAGAAATTAAATTCAAGCCCTTTGTTAGTTCAATTCTGCATCCCTCTGTTTTTTGATTGAAACAGACAGGGCAGCTTCCATCAGAGCTATAACTACAATCTTTTTCATCTTCATCATAATTCTTTATTCCATCGTAGCAGTGGTCCTGTTCTTCAGTGTTCATTATTATATTTATGTTCAGCTCTTGTTCTGGAGTTAAACTAATAATAGAAACAATTTCATTGGTTGAATTATCATATAAAGTTACAGTAGTTTCATTTTCAGTTATATTTTTTTGAGTGTATATTGGACTAATTATTTCACAATTTTTTTCTTCAATTCGATTGACTAAACCTGTATTTTCATCATAGCATTGTCTTGTTTGTTCGCCTTTAAGTATAACATTATTATTAATTAAGTCTTCTATGCTGTAGATAACTTTGCATTTAGTCCATTCACCACATTTAGACTCTGGAATTATTTCTGTTTTATTTTCTTCAGAAGGTATTTTTGGAAGAGCTCCTTCACAGTCTTCTAATCTGCTGAAGGTTTGCAAACCGAGATAATAATATGAATCGCAGAATTGTTTGTAACCACAGACATTATTATTTCTATTATCAAACCAATAAAAATAATAGCATGTTCTGTTGATAACTGTTCTGTTTGGAGGAGGTATAATTTCACCTCCACCTCCGCCTCCTCCACAAGACCCACAATCTAAGGTATTTCCACAGTTATCCACATAACTACCACAATTACCAGAACATCCAGTAGAAGTGCATGCTGAAGAATTAATAATATAACTTCTTGTTTCAGAAGTATTTAAATTATGAAGTACTCCACTTCCCCAAGATATCCATTTATAGCTGTATGTTCCAGCTGAACTTAAAGAAACAGATACTGTGTTGATGTCAGAGGTTAAATTAGTTGCACTAGTATTAGCATCATTTATCTGCAAAAGTACAGTTCCATTTGAATTTAAGACATTTACATTAAACCAGGCAGTGCCGTTCGAAGTTAAAGTTCCTGAATTATCAGAATAATTCGAGAATGAAGGATAAATGGTATCTTTAACAAAAGTTACACTTGAGCTGTTTTGATTTCCAGCTGTATCATTGCAGTAAACTTTTAGTGTATTACTTCCTTCTTCTGTAGTTACATTTGTAAAAGTTGTTGATGCTGCAACAATTGTTGAATTCCAAACTCCGAATGAATTAGAATACCAGCAATAACCTATTTCATTTGAAGTGTATTCTAAAGTGGATATGTTTATTCTGTAGGATGTATTTTGAGGATAAGTTATATTTACTATAGGAGGTGTTATATCATAGATTAATGTCCAATTAGTTGCATTCCACGCACAATTAGGA
>JAVHOF010000061.1:0-3436 GCA_036169915.1 Candidatus Pacearchaeota archaeon
AGCTTGATTTGTGTTTAAAGCTGTTCCAGCCACGCCACGCAGCCGTCATTGTTTCTGTCAAAACTTCGTCAACCACATCTTCTTTGCCTCCAATATGCTTGACAATAAATTTGGTTAGGGGGAGAGCAAAGTATTTGTAAGCTCTCTCAAAAGGAATGCGTGGGTTTTTCTTCATATCAAAGACTAATTAAGTATAACATGGCAACAGTTGATACGACTTTCTTAAGGCAAAGATCGTTTCCGAAACTGGAAATAGGGAAAAAGTTAAAAGAATTTGTTGAATACTCCGCCTGTAGTGGAAAACCAGAGAGTTCGGAAGCTAATTGGATTCCGGTTGATTGGTTTGGAGCAAAAATAGAAGGTATTTTGAAAAAAAGAGGGGAAAGAGTATAATACTTGAAAATATGAAAGACCCAGGGTTGGTAAATATCGGAACAAAAGAAAGTCCTGTTTTGGTTTCTAAAGACGCTGTCAGTAAAACTCCTGACAAGGAACAGAGGTTTTGGAGCGGAGTTGCTTCGGGATCGACAATGCCTTCCTCCGATTCTCAGACAGACCAACAAGCTCTAGATTTGCTTCTAAAGAAAAAGTAATGTCTGATATCATTCAAGTTTCTGCTCCCGGGAAATTAATAATTTCAGGAGAACACGCAGTTGTCTATGGTTATCCTGCTTTAGTTACAGCAATAAATAGGAGGCTCACTGTTGTATTAGTAAAGGGAAAAAGAAAAATTCAGTCAGAAATACCTATCGGTTGCGGGATGGGATCTTCCGCTGCTTACGCTGTGGCCACTTCTGCCACAAACATCTTGCTTAAGAATAAAAAACTTGATTTAGAAATAATAAACGATGTTGCATATAAAGTTGAGAAGAAAAGGCACGGAAACCCCAGCGGTGTAGATAATACTGTTTCAACTTACGGTGGTTTTTTATGGTATAGAAAAGAATCGGAAAACCTAAAGTTATTTTCTCCCATTAAAGTAAAGAGAGCTCTTCCCAAAGTGTACTTAATTGATACGGGAAGACCAGTTGAATCTACTAAAGAAATGGTTGCAAGTGTTGCGAAATTATATAAAAAGGACCCTTTAAGTACAGAAATTATATTTAGGAAGATAGAAAGAGTCTCAAAGAATTTCTTAAAATACCTTCAAGGGGAAAATATTGTCGGCTTTAGCAATCTTATAAAGGAAAACGAGGTTTTGCTTGAAAAATTGGGCGTTGTTTCAAATTCTACGATTAAGCTCATCCGAAAAATCGAAAAAAACGGTGGAGCCGCAAAGATTTCCGGTGCAGGGGGTTGGAAAGACAAATCCGGAATTTTACTTGTTTACCATAAAGATATAAATAAATTAAAAAACTTTGCTAAGAGGGAAAAATTAGAACTTATAGAGATACAATTGGGGGAGGAAGGGGTAAGAATTGAAAAATAAAATTAAAGTTTCTGCTCCGGGGAAACTCATGCTTTTTGGCGAGCACTCCGTCATTTATGGAAGGCCCTGTATCGTGACAGCCGTAAATCAAAGAATGAGAGTTACGGTAGAAGTAACCAAAGACAGTGGGATTGAACTTGTAGCACCCGATGTTGGAATAAAAAGTTTTAAGGCTTCTATCTCAACACCCTTGGATAAACTGCCTAAAGGAGCAAGATTCGTGTTTGCGGCAGTAAATAATTTTAATCGCAGATTTAAAGTTATATCGGGACTTCATATTAAGACCCAAAGTGATTTTTCAAGTAAGTTTGGATTTGGCAGTTCTTCATCTGTGACAGTGTGTGTGGTTAAAGCCCTTTCGGAGATATTTGATATAGAAGTTAATAATAATATGCTCTTTGATATATGTTATCGGTCGGTTTTAGATGTTCAGGGTGTCGGTTCAGGATTTGATATTGCCGCTGCGATATGGGGAGGTACTTTGTATTTTGTAGGTGGAGGCAAGAAAATTAAATGTATTTCAAAAAAAGAGTTGCCTTTGGTTGTAGGCTATACGGGTATTAAGGCAGATACCGCAACTTTGATTAAAAATGTTTTGGAGTTAAGAAAATCTAACCGGAAGCAGGTAGATTTGATATTTGATGTTATTGATTCAGTTGTTGAGAGAGCCTCTAAGTCAATAGTTGATGGTGATTTTAAGATTCTTGGGAAACAGGCGAATTTAAATCAGGGACTTTTAGATTCTTTAGGAGTAAGTACTCCCGAATTATCAAACTTAATATTTGCGGTAAGATATGCCGGTGCCTACGGTGCAAAATTGTCGGGTGCGGGTGGAGGGGATTGCATGATATCTTTTGTGCCCAATGACAAGAGAATCTCTGTTGGAAGGGCTATAGAAAAAGCGGGAGGAAAAGTCATCTCTATCAAAACTGGGGCGGAAGGAGTTAGAATTGAAAAGTGAAAATAACTGTTAAAGCACCCGCAAACATCGCTTTTATAAAATATTGGGGTAAAAGAGACGAAAAATTGAGAATTCCTGCCAATTCTTCAATTTCGATGAACTTATCTAATGCTTTTAGTATAACTTCTGTGGATTTTGACGAGAAACTTAAGGGTGACATTGTTAAGATTGATGGTGTTCTCTCCGTTGGGAGTGAAAAAGATCGTGTTGCCAGGCATCTAAGCCTGGTAAGAAAAATATCAGGTAAATCCTACTATGCGGAAGTTGTAAGTAAAAACAATTTCCCTAAAGCATCAGGCATTGCGTCATCGGCGTCAGGCTTCGCAGCTTTGACCTTGGCAGCTTCACTGTCTGCGGGGCTTATGCTTTCAGAGAAAGATTTGTCTATTATTGCAAGGCTAGGTTCGGGATCGGCCTGCCGTTCAATTCCAGATGGTTTTGTTGAGTGGAGGCAGGGTTCAAGGAGTGAAGACTCTTATGCTTACGGTTTATACCCAGCCGATTACTGGAACATATGTGATGTAATAGCAATCATTGGTCAGACAAGTAAAAAAGTAAGCTCCACCGAAGGGCATCTCCTAACAGAGAGTAGTCCTTTTTATAAAACAAGGATTTTGGGGATGCAGAAGAAAATAAAAGAAATAAAACTTGCCTTAAAAAATAAAGACTTTACTAAGTTCGGAGAAATTCTTGAAGCCGAAGCTGTAAATATACATACCGTAATGATGACCTCAAACCCCGCCCTATTTTATTGGACGCCGAAGACTCTTGAAATAATTTTGAAAGTCATCGAGTGGAGAAATCAGGGAATTGAAGTCTATTTTACAATTGATGCCGGTCCTAATGTTCATATAATTTGTGAGGAAAAGAATCTTGAAAAGGTTAAGGCCGAGACGTCTTTGATTGCGGGCGTAAAGAAGGTGTTGGTTAATATGCCTGCGGCTGGAGCAAGAGTAATTGGTCGATTATGACGAAAATTGTTTTGGTAGACGAAAACAATAAGGTTAAAAATGTTTTTGTCGATTCGATTCGGGAGGCGCTCTATA
>JAVHOF010000062.1:0-16092 GCA_036169915.1 Candidatus Pacearchaeota archaeon
GCAGGGAGAATATAAAAGTTTATGGAATCTGCAAAAAGGCGGATATATCAAGTGATTATAGATTAAAGTTAAAGGATTCGTGGGGTGTGAGTTTTATCGACGATAAAAACTAAAAAATAAATGTTGGTGCTATGAACCCCCTTGGTTAATAGTTCTAGAAAGGCAGAATACAATTTGAGTTATAAATTCTTAAATTTTTTTCCACATACTATCAAAGTGATTTGTAAGAATTTCTGCTAAAGTTTCACTTTTTATGAATATAGAGTTATAATCACTTTTTTCAGGCTCTTTTCTTAGAGAGATTACGACAAAAGAATTATCATAGACTGCAAAATGTGTTTCCTTAAGCTCAGCTTTTTTTATTTTTACTCCAATTTCTTTTAACCAGCTGATATTTTTTTCTTCGCTAGAGCTTGCAGGACCAATCCCCCTAATTTTTATTCCTTGTTTTATTTTTTCTTTAAGTAATCTGATAAGTTCTGCATCAACTTTCCAATGTTTTGCTGTATAAATTATTGATTTTTTTGCATTACCTGCGGATTCTTTCATTTTTTTAAAATAAGCTTCTCTTGTGGAGGTTATTTGCATTATATCTCTTTCAACAGCAGAAACATCAAATTTTATACTTTTAATTTCTTTCCCCAACTTATCAAGTTTCTCTTTTTTCTTCTCAATTTCGCTGTTTATAATCGATTTGGGATTATTTGCTATATAGGCAAGGGGTTTTTGGGAAATCATAGAGATATATCCATTTTCATGCAACCATTTTAAATTTTCATAAATTTTGCAAGAAGGAACTTTAGAGCTTTTTGCAATTTGTTGTATTGTCCCTGATTTTATTTTTAATAAGGATATATAAGTTTCAATTTTATAACTGCTCAATCCAATTTCACTTAAAATAGATTTTAGTTGTTCCATTACTACTACTAGTAGTAAATTACCTATAAAAGAGTTTCTATCCACAAGGGATTATGGTTTACAATAGAAATATTCATGATAATGCATATAACCTGTTTAAAAAGGCAACCCAAAGAAATTTAATGGGAAAATTTGATGAAGCACGAGAACTAGCTCAAAAAGCAATTGATATGCTAGAAGCTTCTGATTCTAAGAGTTATTGTGAAACTTTGGCCAGCATGTATTTTTTTATAGGAAACCCTATAATGTTTGAAAAATACATTCTAAAAGAAATAAAAAGTCTTAAAGACTCAAGAAGAGAATATGCAAAAACAGACGAATCCTATCATTATGGTTCTAGATATTTAGATGTCCATATAGCCCGTCTTGAAAGATCATTAGAATATGATAACTCTCATTTTTGGAAAGCAGGTTATGCTAATAAAATAGTTGAACAGATGCCCCTAATAGAGGTAACCTCAACTCTGGTTGCATTTGATTTAGATGGAACTTTACTACAAATGAAAGGATATTCTTGGGGCTATATAAGTAAAATGCTAGGTGTTGATAAAAAGAGAGAAGAAGAATTTGAAGCCGAATATAGAAAGGGCAATATTAATTATGCAATGTGGGCAAGCCAGATTTTAGAATTATATAAACAGAGAGGTTTAAACAGAAGACATTTAGAAAATTGGGTTTCAAAAATCTCTCTTGTTTCTGGAGCAAGAGAAACAATTGATGAATTAAAAAAAAAGGGTAAGAAAATAGCATTAATATCTGGAAGCTTGGATTTTCTTGCAAATGCCTTTTTTCCAGATGGAACTTTTGATTATGCTCATATAAATAGGGTGCATTTTAATTCAATTGGTGAGTTAGGCACTTGGGAGACTACAAAATATGGTTCAGACAAATCTAAGGCAGAAGGTTTAAGAGAAATCTGTGAACCGAAGGTTGAATGGATTAAAAGAGATCCTCCTTTACCAATTTCAATGAGACTTTGGGATATTTGTGGAAATGATGAAGAAAATGAATTTGATTTTAATTTTGAGCAAGTTGTTTACCCCGGACATCAACTCCATAGAACAATATATGTGGGAGATAATGATAATGATGTTGAAGTGGCAAAATCTTCTGGAATGGCTATTGCAATAAACTCAGAATCAGAAAAATTAAAAGGTGTTTGTGAGGTTTCCGTAAATGGAGATTTAAGAGAGATTTTAGAGTTTATTGGCTAAGAAAATTAATTTTTGTTGAGGAGTAGTACCTTTAAGTTCCTGTTCTCGTGGGGGCATGTTACCTAATAATTCAAAAACTATATAAATGAAGAAAACCTTAATATATAATGATAATGTGGAGAAATCTTATTTTAGGAATTGCAATATTTATCTTAACTATTTTTGTTGGTGTTTATGGAATAAATACTTTTTATGGAAAAGCACCGCAGTATAATAATTACTGCCCAAATGTTGTTCCTCAAACTCCTGCAGAATGTGTTAAAGTAAATGGAACTTGGACAAATTATAATGAACAGACAATCCCTCCTGAAAAAATTCCTGTAACAAGCCCTACTGGATATTGTGATGTTTATACTTATTGTCAAAAACAACTTGAAAATGCTGAAAAACCCTATTATAAAGGAATATTTATAATTGCTATTCCTCTTGGAATAATAATTATTGCTCTTGGCCTTTTGATATTTCATTTAGAAGCTGTTGGATTAGGACTAATGACTGGAGGAGTTGGATTAATTGTGTATGGTGCTGGAAGTTATTGGAGATTTGCAGATGATGTTGTTAAGTTTGTGTTATCTTTTATTGGATTAGTATTAGTTATATTTTTAGCTTATCATTTTAATCAAAGATTAAAATGGAAGCTATTTGGGGGGAAAAGTGAAATTATTAAAGATAAAAAAATATAAAATCTTTCTATAGCCATTAATAATTATTTTTTCACAGCAAAAATAGCACTATAGTCTGTTATCCCTAAATCTTTTGTTCCTGTATCAATATCTCCAAAAATGTTTATATAAGCTCTGCAAAGTCCAGATTGTCCAACTATTAATTCTAAGTCTCCTTGTCTTTTTTCTTGCCTTGTTGTTTTTGGCAAGCATGTATTTTCATCAAGTTCATCTAGAATGAAATAACCTGGCTGATTTAATATTGGAGCAGTTATTACTTCTGTATTATCTGTAAGCATAAATGAAAGATGATCGTATTTTGAACCTGGATATAATTGTAATTTTGTTCCTCTAAGTGATACTAAAACTGGAAATTCTAAATTAGAGGTTTGTTCCTTTAACTGGTCAGTTAAATTTCCTGCAATGATTTTATTTTGTTTATAGTCATCATCTAAACTTCTTAATACAAATCCCATGTCTATGGTATGTGAACCTAATTCTCTTGGAAAATATTTTAATGCAGTACCAAGATTACAAAATCTTGGAAGTGTTAAACCTTCTTGTTCAAGAAGAGGTTCTAATAAAACTTTAATAAAAGGATTTGCATTTTTTAAATTTCCATTGGCTGTTATATAAAATTGTGATAAAATTGAATCACTTGAATATTCTGATATTGCTTCCTGATATTTTTTAAAAATTCTTTTTCCAAGTTCTCCAGATATTGCAAAGATTCCAGAGCCTGTTTGCTTTACTCTTACATCCTTTGCAGGATTCCCTGTTGCATAAGTTTTAGTAGTTCTTTCTGTAGACATTTTATAAAATAATCTTAGGTTAAAATATGCAAAATTTTAAATATATAAATCTATTTATTTTCTTCTCTTAATTTCATTCTTATTATTTTTCCAGAATTTGTTTTAGGCAATGATTTAACAAATTCTATTTGCTTTGGATAAGAATGTCCAGCATAGTTCTGCTTTACAAACATTGATAATTCTTCTTTTAGATTCTCATTTGCCTGTATTTTATCATTAAGAATAACAAAAGCTTTTAAAATATTTCCTTTTAATTCATCAGGAATCCCTATTACAGCAGCTTCTTTGACTGCCTTATGTTTCATTAAAATAGACTCAATCTCAATTGGGCTTACGCGTTCACCACTTGTTTTAATTATATCATCTTTTCTTCCAATAAAAAAGAAATACCCTTCATTATCAATAGTTGCATTATCATTTGTCCTAAACCAATTATTTTTAAAATAATCTTTATACATTTTATTATGTTTGTAAATTCCAGTCATTATTGCTGGGAAGTCTGGCTTTAGTGAAATAGTCCCATCAATTATCTTTGCTGTTATTCCAGGAATTGCCTTTCCCATGCTCCCATATTTTTTCTTCAATCCTTTCCAGGTAGCTATAACTATTGCACCTGTTTCAGTCTGCCAATAACTATCATTGATTTCTACTCCAATAGTTTTATAAAAATCAAATACTGCTTTTGTCAAAGCTTCTCCAACAGAGCAGATATTTTTAACAAATTTTAAATCTTCTTTTTTAATTTCTGGTTTCAGCATACGCAGAGCAGTAGGGGCAGTATAAACAACTGAAATTTTATTTTTTTTCATAAATTCAATCCAGTTCTTTGCATTAAAATGTGCTTCAAGAATATAATTAGTGCAACCTATTGATAAAGGAGCAATAATACCATAGATAGTTCCAGTAACCCATCCAGGATGAGCAGTGCACCAGTAATTAGAATTTTTATCCAATCCTAAAACTAATTCAGCTGTGTAATGCTGCTGAATCAGTGCCTGATGAGAAATTTCTATTCCTGCAACAGGAGTTCCTGCTGTTGAAGATGTAAATATCATTACAGCATTATCTTTTTTATTCCTTAAAACGATTTTAAATTTTTCAGATTGTTTTTTAATTTTGTTTTGATAATCAGAATCATCAACAATAAGAATATGTTTTAAGCTTGGAATTAATTTCTTAATATCTTTAGGAATTCTAGAAGATAATTCTTTATTTGTAATAATAACATTTGCTTCTCCTTTCACTAATCTTAATTTTAATCCTTCTTCTTGAAAAGCTTCAAATAATGGAGTTGCAATTGAGCCATGTTTAATAGTCCCTAAAATTGAGATATAGGTTTCAGGTATTTTTGGAAGAAAAATAAATATTCTTGAATTTTCTTTTATATTGAGTTCATTGAGCAAATTTGCAAATTTATTTATCTCATTTTCAAGTTCCAAAAAGCTTAATTTTTTTACTTCCTCATTATCATTTTCAAAAACAAAAGCAGTTTTATCAGGACTTGCAAGAGCATGCCTATCAACACATGATTCAATTATATTCATTCTCTCTTCATGAATAATAATTTCCCTTTCTTTTTCCTTCCAAAATTGTATTGTCATTTTATATATCCTTTGAAAATCCTCTCCATTTAGGAACAAAAATTCTGTAATAATTATTATTCCATATTTTTTCTTTTGCTTTTCCTAAGAATTTATGAGAAGCACTGCCTTCATGATAAATAAAAATTTCTGGTTGAATATAGGTATTGTATCCATTTTTATAATATGTAAATAATATATCAATATCTTCTGCTGAAGCAACAGGATATTCTTGTGAAAATTTGCCTAATTCGATTAAAGTTTTTCTTTTGAACAATAGGAATTCACCCCATATTCCTTGATTCCATTTTTTTAATTTAATCAATTTATTTTTAGAATTTTTAAAAAAACTGGTTAAAGGTTTAATTCTTTTTGTATCAAGTCCAAAATTATAATTCCAAAAAGTTAATGGAGAAACTATTCCACATTTTTTATCTATTTCAAAAGGTTTTTTTAATTTATCAAACCAATATTTTGGAACAATTGTATCATTATTTGCAATAACTATATATTTCCCTTCTGCTAAATCTATAGCTTTATTCCAAGCATGAGAAACAGACACTCTTTTATCAAATCTAAAATGTTTATCAGATGAATTTTTGATGAATTCTATTGTTTCTTTATCATCAGATTCATTATCAATTAATATTAGTTCATAATTACCATTTGTATATTGTCTAATACTTGATACAAATCTCTTTGTAATTTCTAAATTATTGATTACAATTGCAACAATTGAAAGTGTTGTCATTTTTTCTCTTTTTTTATTTTAAAACATAAATGTTTATAGATTTATAAAGTACATTCTTTTATTAATCCTTCGTTGATTTCATGAAGTTCATCTACTTCATCAAGTAATTCATTATGTATTGAAGATGGATGATAATATAAATGAACTATTGAACCATAACTTTTAGCTTTTCTTATAGCAGGAACAAAATCAGAATCTCCTGCAATTATTATAATGTTTGAAACTTGTTTTTCATAAGACATTGTTGCTATGTCCAAGGACATTAAAACATCAACCATTTTTTGTTTAAATTGATTTTCAATCAATTGTAATTTTCCTAATTTAATTTCAAATCTAGGAAGCCTTTTTAATTTTGCAAGAAACTTTTGAACCTTAGATTCTCTATTTAAATCATATTTATTATTAAAACGTACAATAGGCATACAATAATAAAAATAAGTTCTCAATCTATTTACTTTTAAATCTAAACATATTTTTTCAGATAATTTCAAATAATCTATTTTAAAATTTTTGAAGTTATTTATTTCTATTTTCTTTAAATAACCTCCATCTATGAATATGGCTCCCTTTTCATTACTAGAACTGCTCATATTAAAAAATGTGCCCATTGCTCAACCTAAGCTGAACAATGGGGAATATAGTATTATTATAAGATTAGAGAACTATTTAAGATTTTCTGTTGAATAAAGGATAAATCATTTTTTTCTCCCATACATAAACCAGCCTATAATAACTAAACTAATAAAAATTAAAGCAACTCCATTTGAAAACATTAATGGAAAATCTTTAAGTTGAATTCCATATAAAAGCCAGGTAACTGTGCCTAAAAAAACTAAGGTGTAGGTAGCTATAGAAATATCTTTTGCACTTTTTCTTTTAAATATTTTATATGCTTGAGGAATATTTGCAAATCCACTTATGGTTCCAAATATTGTAGCAAGTATTGATAATGTTGTCATTTTACCTCTCTAATATTATCTAAAAACTCATTTATATCTTTTTCTAATTCTTCTGTAACAGCATAGAATATTAATTCATCATCAATTTTTCCATATTGATGAGCAATGAAATTTCTCATTCCTTTTGCATCCTTTAATTTTCTAGCTAAAACATTAGAGATTATTTTATGAGTATGTAATATATCAAAGATTTCTTTTTCATATTCTGGATACTTTAATTTTTTTTGGTTCATTATAAGAAAAGCTAAGTCTTCAACAGCTTCAATAATCTTTTCAAAATATCTTTCGCATGCTGCTTTTAAAATAACATTTTTTTTATAATCATCTAATTCCAAATCTTGAGGAATATTTTTATATATTTCTTCCATAAAATTATTTATCTGCTCTATTTTTTCATCAATTCTCTCTTCTATAGATTTTTCTGCCATTCTTATCAATCTCCTTTTTTATTTTATCAGGAAGAATATTATAAACTTGAACATCTACTTTCTCTGGAAGATATCCTAAGATATTCTTTCTGAATTCAAATGCATCTTTTTCATTAATATCCTTTTTAAATTTAACAGCAATATCAATATCTGAAAAAAGATGAAATCTTTTTTCAACTAAAGAACCAAATAAAATAATCTCCTGAACTTTCCAAAACCACTGATGATTTTTAATAACTTCTATTGTTCTGTTTATAAAATCTTTTGTATTTTTTCCATGTTTTAATTCAAAATCATCTAAAAATGGAGCTAAAGATTTTATTGCATCAAATTTCTTTCTTATATCTCTTGAAAGTCTTGTTTTTTCAGAAGGTGATAGACTAACTCCAACTAATTGTTTTTCAATTATTTTTAATTCCCTCTCACCAAAAATTTTTCTTAAGTTTTTATCTTGCTTAATTACATTTAAAAGACTCATATTATTAACACCATTATGATAATGGTTATCATAATAATGATAACTATTTAAACTTTTCTTCTCATCTTTTCCAAATCTTTATTAACAATATTCAAGCAATTCTTTTGATTAGGCCAGTTCAAAATGCTCCATGCTTTGTCAAATTCAAGCCATTTGTATGAAGAATGTTCTTTTTTATCAAATATTATTTTTCTATTTTTAATCTCTGCTGAAAATAAGTTAAATGTTTGTCCAAAATATCCAGGCCTGTCTTTAAGTTCCCTATCATATTTGTATTTTCCACTTATACCCCTATAAGATTTTATTTTAATTGGTGATTGTCCAGATTCTTCTTTTGCTTCTCTTTTAGCAGCATTTGGCAATGATTCTCCTGATTCAACACCCCCTTTAGGAAATTCCCAGCCTTTCCAATGAAGTTTTCTCTTTAAAACAAGATAATAAACTTTATTTTTTTCTTTCCTATAAGTTACAATAAAAACAGCTTTTCTGTATTTTTTCATTCATAAAAACCTCTTTTTATGAATATTACAGATACATAAACTTTAAAAATGTTCTTTTATTCTTACATTATAACTTTATTTTAAAGATTTAAAAGGTTGATAATGAGATTGAATATTCTTATAGGCGGTAAAGCAGGACAAGGTATAAACAAGGTTTCAAGTATTATATCAAATGTTCTAAGCAAACTAGGTTATTTTACTTTTAATTATAGAGATTATCCTAGTTTAATAAGGGGCGGACATAATTTTAATGTCTTATCTATTTCTGATAAAAGAGTTGGAAGCATAGAAAGCAAATTAGATTTTATAATAGGTTTAGATGAAAAAACAGAAGAGGTACATAAAAATGAGCTAAAGAAAACTGGAATTATAATTGGTTGTGAAGAATTCTGCACACTTGGAAGAAATACTAATATTGCTCAAGCAGGGGCTTTAGTAAAAATCCTTGGAATAGATAAAAATATTTTAATAGAAGAAATAAAAAAACAATTTCCGGATAATAATAATGCAATAATTGCTGCTGAAAATGGTTTTAAAAACAAAGAGATAAAATTTAATCTTAAAAGAATTGATAATAAAATTAAGATAATGAGCGGAAGCCAAGGTGTTGCAATTGGTGCGATTAATTCAAAAATAGACTTATATTTTTCCTATCCCATGACTCCTGCAACAGCTGTTATGCATGAACTTGCTTCAAAACAATTAGAAAATAATCTTCTTGTGTTTCAGCCTGAAAATGAGATTGCTGTTGCAAATGCAGGTTTAGGATCTAGTTTTGCTGGTGCAAAAACAATGATAGGAACTTCTGGAGGAGGATACGACTTAATGACAGAAACATTAAGTTTTCAAGGGATAGCTGAAATTCCTCTTGTAGTATATTTAGCATCAAGGCCAGGGCCTGGAACAGGAATTCCAACTTATTCAACTCAATGTGATTTAGATGTTGCTTTAAGAGGCGGGCATGGAGAATTTCCAAGAATAGTTATTGCTCCTGGAGATCCAATTGAATGCATTGAAAAAACAAATGAAGCATTTTATCTAAGCGAAAAGTTTGGAGCATTATCAATAATTCTATCTGACAAACATTTAGCAGAAAGTGAATTTTCAAGTGAAAGAGAATCTAATAAAATTTTAGATATTGAAATTAAAAGAAAAGTTCCTGGAGAAGGAATTGTAAAAGCAAGTTCATATGAACATGATGAATTTGGAAACACTACTGAAAATCCTGAAATTGCTGAAAAATGTGCAGACAAAAGAACACAAAAATATGAAAAAATTAAAAAAGAATGTGAAAAATTTCAGATGATTAAGATTTATGGAAATAAAAATTCTAAAAATTTAATTATTGGATGGGGTTCAACTAAAACTGTTATTTTAGATGCACTTGATTCAATAGATAAAAGCATTGAAACAGGAAAAGGAGATTGGAAGTTCTTACAGGTTTTGTATATGAAGCCAATGTCAAATGAAATAAAAAAAGAAATTGAAAAAGCAGATAAAGTTATTTTAATTGAAAATAATGTTACTGGACAGCTTGGAAGACTAATAAGAGAAAAAACAGGCATAAAGATTGAAAATAGGATTTTAAAATATGATGGTAAGCCATTTGAATCAGATAAATTAATGGGAGAAATATTGAAGGTAAAATAAAATGTTAAATTTATTTAATGGTCAAGGAGCATTAAGTCCAGAAGAATTAAAAGAATTTGTAGAACTCTATGAAAAATATGGAAGACATAATTGGGTTACTTCTGTTAATTCAGGTAATGGAATAGAAGCAATGACTAAAACATTAGCATTATTAAATGTATTATCTCAAAATATGGGAAAACTTACAGATAGACTAGTTTTAACTATTGTAGAGATAAACAAAAGAAAACTATCTCAGCATTCAGGTGATTGTACAATATATGCATCTTCGCATAATGGAACTCCTGAAGCAGGAGTTTGCATTTGCGGTTATGGATTACAGGTAATGAAAGAAACTGGAAATAAGAATGAATTATATTCAAGAGAATTAAAAGGAACTTTAGTTCAACAAATAGGAGTAATATAAAATAAAATGGAAATTGGAACAAAAGAAACAATAACCTGGTGTCCAGGATGTCCAAATTTTCTTGTTTTAGCTGCATGGAAAAAAGCACTTGAAAATCTGATAAAAGAAGGATATAAACAAAGTGATTTTGCAATGGTTACTGGAATAGGATGCCATCAAAAAATTTATGATTATTTAAACATAAGCGGTATTTATGGTTTGCATGGAAGAGTTCTTCCTGTGTGCTTGGGAATTAAGCTTGGAAATCCTAATCTTCATGTTTTAGGTTTTTCTGGTGATGGAGATGCGTATGCAGAAGGAATTGAGCATTTTGTTCATAATGCAAGATTTAATGCAGACATAGTTTATTTTGTTGCTGATAATCAGAATTTTGCTCTTACAACAGGACAAGCAACTCCTACTTCATCTCTAGGATTTAAAACAAAAGCAGAGCCTTTAGGAGAATTTAACAGACCATTGAATCCACTTAAAATTGCATTAGCATCTGGAGCAAGTTTTGTTGCAAGAATTAATCCAAAGGACATGGTTCATACTCAAGAAATAATTGAAAAAGCAATAAAACATAAAGGATTTGCATTTATAGAATCTGTTCAAGATTGCTTGATTTTTGATCTTCATCCTGAAAGAGATAAATTATTTTACAAAGTTGAAAATAAAAAAGATATCAAAAAAGCAAATGAACTTGCTGATGAATGGGATTATAATAATAAATCCGGAAAAATTCCAATTGGAATAATATATCAAGATGAAATAAAAACTCTTGAAGAAGAATGGCCTCAATTGAAAAAATTAATTGATAAAAAAACTGGATGGAAGGGTTGAAGTAATTACCCCTACATTTATTCTTAAAACACAATATTTAAATAGTTTGTAGGTGTAAAATATATATGAGAATTATAAAAAGAAAGAAAGGCACAGGTGAATTTTATTATTTAAAATATTCTTTTAGAAAAGACAAAAGAATAATTACAAAAGAAAAATATCTTGGAAAAGAGATTCCAAAAAATATTGAAGAGATAAAAGAAAAATTTGGAATTGAGCTTAAGAATAAGTTATATGAAAAATTAGAGAAAATAAAAAAAGATTTTCAAGAAGAGTGGAAAAGAATTCCCGAAAGTGCAAAAGTAAAAGAATTAGAAGAGATATCAATCGCGTTTACTTATAATACTAATGCTATTGAGGGTTCTACAATAACTTTAGAAGAATCAAGAGAAATAATACATGATAAAATTTCTCCAAACAAACCTTTAAGAGATGTTAAAGAAACTGAATTGCATTCTAAAATTTTTTTAGATATGCTTAATAAAAAAACAAAAATTTCTAATAAACTAATTTTAAAATGGCATAAAAATATTTTTGGAGAGACAAAAACAGATATTGCAGGGAAATATAGAGATTATCTTGTTAGAATTGGAAATCATATTGCTAGTGACTGGCAGGATATTAAAAAATTAACTAATCATTTAATGAAATTTATTAATGAATCAAAAGAAAATCCTGTTGAACTTTCTGCAAGAGCGCATTATAGATTTGAGAAGATTCATCCATTTGGAGATGGAAATGGAAGAATTGGCAGATTAATAATGAATAAAATTCTATGGGATAAAGGATATCCCATGTTAATAATAGAATATAAAAAGAGGAAATCATACTATAAAGCATTGCAAAAAAATGAGGATGAATTTGTAAAATATTTTATAAGAAGATATATTGCAATTCATAAAAAGAGATTAAAATGAAAAACAACATCCCTTTGATTGAAAAAGAATTGAAAGATAAAAACCCAAAACTCGTTGCTCTTTTAGCTCCGAGCTTTGTTTCAACATTTGAATATCCTTCAATCATAAGCCAATTAAAAAAATTAGGTTTTGATAAAGTAACTGAATTAACATTCGGAGCTAAAATGGTTAATAGAGAATATCATAAACAATTGGAAAAATCAAAAAAATTATTGATAAGTTCTGCCTGCCCTGGAATTGTAGAAACTATTAAGAAAAAATATCCAAAATATGCTAAAAATATAATAAAAGTTTACAGTCCTATGATTGCAACTGCAAAAATATGCAAAAAAATATATCCAAAACATAAGACTTGTTTTATAAGTCCTTGCGAATTCAAGAAAATAGAATCTGAAAATTCAGAATTTGTTGATTATGTTATTGATTACGAACAACTAAAAGAACTATTTAAAAAAAATAATATAAAAGAAAGCAAAGAAAGAATATTTTTTGATAAATTTTACAACGATTACACAAAGATTTATCCTCTTTCAGGAGGACTTTCAAAAACAGCTCATTTAAAGGGAATTTTAAAACCAGGAGAAGAAAAAGTAATAGATGGCATTGAAGATGTAATGAAATTCCTGGATACAATAAAACCTGATGGTTTTCTTGTCTCTCCAAATCCTAAAAATAAAAAAGGATTTAGAGATAATCCCGACAAAAAAATAAGATTTTTAGATGTAACCTTTTGTAAAGGCGGATGCATCGGAGGCCCTCACACAGAAAAAATACCTTTAGAACAAAAAAGAAAAAAACTAATGCATTATATTGAGATTGCAAAAGAAGAAAAAATGCCTGCTGGAACAGAGGGCTTGATTGAAAAAGCTAGTGGAATAAATTTTAATAAGTAAAATTTACCTATTGCTAATAAAGTTTAGAGATTAAATTTAAAATGTCAGAAATAATTAATATAAAATATTTGATTAAAAGTTATGAAAAATCTATCATTAGCTCAAAAAAATTGATTTTTGATATAAATTATGATGTTTATAATATTACAGCACCTTTTCTGAGTTTGGGAAAGGAATATATTGCAGGAAGAGTTGAACAAAGAAATAGCAAAGACTCAAAAATAATGTTTTTTTTAAAATCTAATAATAAATATGTTATTGATAAAAAAGCCCCTGTTTTTAATTTTGAAGATCCATTTATAATATCTATAAACAACAAAATCATATTTGGAGGAGTTGAAGTGAGTTCTAAAAACATTTATAGAACTATCTTCTTTAAAGGAAAAGATATTTATAATTTAAAAAAATTTAAACAAGGCCCTAAAAATATGAAGGACATAAGACTTATCCCAATTGATAATCGAAAAATTGGCGTTTTTACAAGGCCACAGGGAAAAATAGGCAGAAAAGGAAGAATAGGATTTATGATTATTAATTCACTCAAAGAATTTTCAAGGTTATCTGAAAAAGATTTTTATTCAGCAAAATTAATTCCTGGCAAATTTGATAAAAACGAGTGGCTTGGAGTTAATGCAGTTTATATTTTAAAAAATAATACTTTAGGTGTTATAGGACATATTGCAGGTTTTTCAAGAGGCATGAAGAAGAATTATTATCCCATAGCATTCAATTTTAATCCTTTAAATAATACTTTTTCTAAAATGAAAATAATAGCAACAAGAAATGAAATTCCTAAAGGTGAATCAAAAAGTCCTGAACTTGGTAATATCTTATTTCCAGGAGGGCTAATTAGAAATAAAAATGGAACAGCAAAGTTATATGCTGGAGCAGGAGATGCTGAAGCATATGAAATATTAATAAAAGACCCTTTTTCGGAGTATGAAAAAATAAAATTGTATTAGGAAATTTGAGTGGTTTAAAGATTCGTGGGGCATTAATCCTAAGGATTAAATCTCTTACATAAACCGAATAACTTTGAGCTATTTTAGTTCTATGCTCCGACTGGAGCGTATTGCTATTTGGTTAAGTGCGCTAATGAAGAGTTGAACTAGAAATTATTATTTTAAAGGTTCTGGTTTAAACAAATATTTTATGTTAATTCTATTTCCTTCTCCAGAAACTTCATAGGGAACATTACCATGACAATCCATTTGAGCATCATAAACTTCAATTCCATTCCCTCTGCAAGCATTAAAGTATTTCTCATGAGCCCTCTTTTTTCTAACAACTTCTTGAAAGTCAAATCCATTTCCCGCATCAATGACTGAAAAAACTACTCCTTTATTTCCAACATACAATTCTAATTGTATTGGCATTTTCATATTTCCAGTTTTTCCACCTGTTCCTAAAGCATGAACATATGCATTTTCAAGTGCAGATTGAACAGGAGTATCAGAAGTTCTGTCAAACTTTAATTCTATAGGTAAGCTTAGTCCTCTTAAGAATTCAGTTAATTGAGTTTCATACTGCCTTAGCCAGTGAAACTCTCCTTCTTCTTGAAATTCGTGAAAATCTAGAGAATAAAAATTAAAAGGAACAATAAAATCCGATTTAACCTTTCTAGGATTTCCAATTTCGCCTAGCATTTCTTCTAATTTTTTATTAACACATACCATAAAAACTATAAGATTTTAGGTTATTTAAACTTTACTATTTGATACTACTATTAAGTAACATATTAATATGATTTATTCCAAGAAATCCTACAAAAATGAGGAAAAAGTTGGGGAGTTAATCCTTAGGATTAAGTAATCGTGGGGTCATGTTACCAAAGGTTAATAATCCCACATAGTTTTTTCGTTTTGTCAAGAATCATTAATTCTTGATTACCCTAAAATTTTTTATAAAAATTTTTTGGTATCGACGAAAATCCATTTCGTGTTTTTTTCACATTTTAGGGGGCTTTTTACTGGATTTAGCTGGTTAAACGCTCCCCAAGATTTCCTAAATTTAAGGTATTAAACTTTGCAAGGAGAATGTTTAAGTCAAGTTCCCCCTAAGCTCATTTGTGTAAACTAATGTATCTTAAATGTAACCTTTTCTAACAAGTTAATTTTAAAATACCCAAATATTTTTTATATTTTTCAAAATATATATCAAATCACCTAAAAGCTTATGTAACCCAAGATATCATGTTGTTACATGAAAAAGACAACACAAATATTATTTTTTGGGTTATTGATAATTTTAGCAACTAGCCTTATATCTGGAACTTCTGTTAATGTAAATAACAATATTTGTTTGAAAGATTGTTTAAGTCAAAAAACAACAAATGATAAAATCTGTTTGATTAATTTTAATAAAGATTTAACAGAATGCTCAAAACAATATAATAATTGCCTTCCCTATGCTAGAACAGTTAACTTAAACAAATTTTCAAAGATAATGTCTTGTCAACAAAGTTATGATTTATGCAAAAAAGGAGTTTTAAATTTAAAAAACACTTGTGATAAAAATACTACTCTAAATTATCAGAAATGCATAGAAAGTTGTAAAAATCAGGAATGTACTTCAGAATATAAGCCTGTTTGCGGGAAACTTAATATTGTTTGTTTTAAAGCTCCATGTCCAGAAATTCAAAAAACATTTAGTAATCTTTGTGAAATGAAAAAGCAAGGAGCAATATTCTTATATAATAGAGAATGTAAAACTAAGATATTATCTGTATACAAATAATATCAAGAGATTACTTTTCTAACAAGCTAATTGTTTACTTGAGCTTTTAACCTATTTAGTTATATGGTCCTAATTAGATAACTCCAGAATCCATTATATAATAGAATGGTTAACTGCTTCTGAAAATGTTATGTTATAAAACTTGTCATACGTTTCGTATCAAAATGTGTCATAAATGGTGTAATAAAAAGTATTACACAGAACTCGTGGGGCATTATTTACTCACCGACGACAACAATTCGGGAAGCACCTAACTGGTAAGAATTTACCAACGAGAAAGAATATTGAACTCTGTTTGTTATGTTTTAGGAGTAATTTTTAGAAACAAGAAATTGGGAGCGTTTAACTGCACTTATTCAAACAAGT
>JAVHOF010000063.1:0-15828 GCA_036169915.1 Candidatus Pacearchaeota archaeon
ACAAAGTAAAAAATGAAAAATGCATAATCTGCAATAAAGAAGCAGATTATTTTGTCTATGCAGGAAAATCCTACTAAGAGTATTAAATATGTTAAGTAAAATATCAGTTTTAACATTTACTTATTCTCTATAATCTACTCCCTCTAGCTTATCTTACTGAACATTATTAATAAAAAGAAAAAAATTGGCTGTCTCAACAATAATTAAATTATTGTTCTTATTTCAAATTGGACCGAACAATTTGTTTTTGACAAAAGGATTTATAATAACAAAAACAATTTGTGAGCATAATTTTTTAAGAGTATGTTAAGTTCACAAGTTGACTTAACAAAATAGAAGAATTTTTAAACCATTAAAATTAATCTTATATTTAAAATGACATACAGGCCTATAGATTTAAGTGAAAAATTCCCTCCTGGAACAATTGGGCATGGATTAGAATACAATCCTCTTTTTATACAAAATCCAAATTTTTTACCATCTTCAGAATATCCAGATGAAACAATTCCTCCAAAAAGATTAGAAAGAGTAGAAAAAGCAATTCTCGATGTGTTTTCTGAAACAGACATTCCAAATTCAGATGAAGTTCTAAGACAAATAGGATTTTATGAATCATCAGACCCAAGATCCTGCATAAGAAGAAAAACAAGATAAAACTCTTCTTTAAAATAAAAAAATCTATAAACTTTAAATCCCTTTATAATCAATGTCAGATTTAGCAGATAAAACAGAAACCAAAAAACTTTTGAAGAAATTAATGCAGAGGCTAGAATAACTCAGAAACAGATGGATAGAAGAGCTATGGGAGCAAGAGAATATCAAAGTCATAAAACTTCTGAAAAAGCAGTATATTATATGACTAATGGTTCAAAAAGAAGAGGATATTCTCTAGGAATTCATTAAATTAATTTTTATTATTCAGAAATTTGCTAATAATAAAATCTGGGACTAATTTATTTTTAATATAAAATTCTTTTCTTTCATAAGGTAAAGTTTTAAATTGATCGATAATTCTTCTGCAATTTTTACTACCACATTTACATTTCATTGTCCAAAGACCTCCTCCGGATTTTTCTATTTTTTTCTTATTATCATTCATAGTTGTAGAATAATCAAATGTTATCTCCTCATCTTTTTCAATATCCCTTAATGCAATTAATTCATTTTTACCTTTTATAAAAGCACAAGGATTACAAGAATGATTAATACTTCTAGGCAATTCATTTAAATCCACATATATTTCATCATCAATACCTAAAGGATCTGAAGAATCTTCTTTTCCTTCATCAACTTTTTTAATCATTTGATCCAAGCTCATTAACTCCCCATCCATAAAACAAATCCTCTCTCCTTTTTTGATTAACTCTTTAGCAAAAACTCCTTTTCCAGAAATATTTGATTTTCTAATTTCTATATTATTTTCACTCATGTCTCTGATTATAAAACAATCTTTTTAAATCTTATTTTTTAGCAAAAGTCTTAGCAACAATTAATGGAAACAAGATTGTCGCATCTCCAAAAACTTTTATAGATTCTCCATTATTCTTAATCTTTCCCCATGAAACAGCTTCATCAGGCCTTGCATTTGAATCAGCACCATCCCATTCCTCTCCTGTATTAATATAAACAGCATAATCAGAACCATTTCTCATCATATTGGCATTGCAGATATGATGTTTCATAATTCCTTTTCCAAGAAGAATTATGCCTGTTTTCTTTCTTGTTATTGTATATTCATTTAATTTATGAATATCCGAAACAATATCCATCTTAAAATCCGGATGTTTATACATGAAAAAATGTATCATATCGCCAATGCTTCCATCAGTTATAGCAGGGCAATAAACATCAATATCATTTTTATAAGCCCAGTAATAAATGCTTTCCTTATTATCAATTTCTTTTCCAAGTATTTTAATGAATTCAGAAACAGATATTATTTCTCCTGTTTTTTTTTGTTCTTCATATAATCTTTCAAATATAGGATTTATGAAATCTTCAAATTTACAATATCTAGAATTAGGAATAAAAATATTTCCAGCTCTGTTCACTCCTTCTTTCTTTAGCAATTCACCAGATGCTGAAAAACTCCCTAATTTGAAATCACCCAAACATTTGATAATATCTTCTTCAATTCCACCTGCAGTTGTTACAAGAACATCAACTTTTTTATGCTCAGCTAAATACCTAATAATTTCCCTTAATCCAGAAGTTACAAGATTAGATGTATAACCAAGATAAATAGTTACTTTTTCATCAATCATTTTATTGATTATTCCTATTGCCTTAGAAAGATGACTTGCCTGAAAACCTGTGGATAAATAGCTATCAATAATTTTATTATAATCAACTCCATTATTAAATTCATAGCCTTTTATAGAAATGCCTTCAGGTTCTTTTGAATCAAAAAGAACATTTTTCTTTCCAATATCTGCATTTTTACTACCTGTCATAAATATAAATCTTATTCTACCCTATATAAATCTTTTTTATGTGTGAGCTATAAAAGGAACATCAATAAAAAGATTTATATAGTAATATCAATTGATATTATTGATAAAATGGAAACTAAATCTTACTTTCAATCAAATGAAATTGCAAGAAGTCCAACACTCCAAACTGTTTTAATGGTAGAGAAATTTATTGAAGATAATTCAGGTGAATATAAAAAAACAGAATTGTTCAATAATCTTCCAAAAAAAGTAATGTGGCAGACTTTTCAGGTTATAATAGAGTATTTAGAGAGAAGTTATAAAATAATCATTGAAAAGGATGGTGTAGTAACTTATATTTGGAACCCAAAATTTTATGAGAAAATAAAAAACAGGCCAGAGGTTAAGGTATGACAACTCCTTCTCAAGTAAAGTTCATAGACAATGAATTAGAAAAAGCGTTTAACAGTCTTTCAAACGAGGACAATATAAAGAAAGCAATAATTAAAGCAATTCAAAACATAAAAGAAGACTATCAAGCAGGTGAATACATTCCAAAGAACAAAATACCAGAAGCTTACCTAAGAAAGTATGGGATTAACAATGTTAGAGTTTATGATTTGCCATTTGCATGGAGATTAATGTATACGGTAATAGGCTCTTCTGAAATAGGAATTATTTCAGTTGTTCTTAATTGGATGAATCATAAAGATTATGAGAGATTATTTGGATTTTAGTTTTACCTATATTCTCGCCAAGTATATCTACACTTCGTGCATCTAAAAAATCTTGTTTCAGCTTCATCCCCTGCTCTTGTCTGAGATGTCCAGAACCATGCTTCCTTATTTCCGCATTTCTGGCATATTGCATTGATTATAGGAAAAACATCAGTATCTTCATTTTTTATAATACCTATTTCAGGTTTTACATCAATTTTTTCAGAAGATTCTATTTTTATTTTAGTTTTAGATTTATAGCCACATCTTTGACAGCGAAAATCTTTATTTTTCTCAACTAGCACACACCCACATTTCGGACAAAATTCCATTATGTTCCTATTGTCTTTCTCTTTAAAAATCTTTTTGTTTTAAATTTTTCAGATTATGTATTCTAATATTCATTACTAAGCAAAACTTCCTCTTCTCAACACATTTTAGAAATTAAAATTATAAGTTTTAATATCAAAAAACCAACTAATATATTTTCAACCAAAAATCTTATTCACAATTTCAGATGTCCATATCTTGATATAACCAAGATAAGGAATTTTAAAAACAGCTTTTCCTATTATCTGCTCTTTCTTTATTGTAGTTTCATCTGTATTGTAAATATTATTTGAAGCTACAAGCTGTTTTTCATTATGATCACCTTTTGTCTGAATAATACCATTATCTATAGAAACTATCCTATGTATTATTGGCCTTGGAGCAGAAGAATCCTGATTTGGTTTGAAAATAATTATATCACCTATTTTAGGAGTAAATCTTCCCCAAACAATAATAATATCTCCTTTTCTAAAACCATTTGATAAATCAAATTTTGAAAATTCTTCTTTAGTTATATTTTTTTCTTTATACCAGCTTCCGCATCTATCCCAATATTTATTAAAATCAATAGATTCTTTTTTATCATACAAAATTCCACATAAATTTAATCTTCCATAATCATCTGGAACAATATTATGATCCATGCTAGAAGATTCAACCCCTGCCAATGGCAAACTATTTCCCATTATTAATGATAGACTTGGAAAGAAAATAAATTTAACAATCACAAATATAACTACAAGTGCAACAATCCAGCTTAATATTGAATCAGAATCCCAAATCCATCTCCATGATTTTTTTATAGCAGAATCAATTTCACGAAATCCCATTAATAATAATGCAAAACTAGGTTTTTAAAACTAGAGTTTTAAAAAATTCTCTGCAAATCTTATTCACATCTCCCTACTTGCTATACTATATTTTCCAAAGCTACTTCATATCTTAACTTATATCTTATTATCACCAAAACCTTCGGTTTTGTACTCCACACTAAAGCTTTGAGAATGTAAATTCTCAATAGTGCTCAAGAATCTTTGATTCTTGACATGTGGAGTTTGTTCAGATTTTGGTGAGACTGAGTAAAAAAGAGAGCTTTATTCTTTACTACACTCTGAAGAGTGTAGTTTTCTTTTTTGCTCTGGATAATTATTAGTAAAGTTATCAAGCAAGAAGCAAAAAATAACAATCAAGATATTCAATTAATTTAAAAAATTAAAAAAATATTTGAAGATAATTCATCATAGGTTCATAGATAATAGGATATAATTGAAATCTTGTTAGGCCAGCAATGCATAGCGAACTAGCAATAGCAGGAAGATTACTTTCATTAGCTTTTGGCTTAAAAATAGGTATCTCTTTAACAATAGGATAAAAAAATCCCGATAATAAAACCTCACCAACAACAGGAACTGGACAAACCATTCCAGCAAAACCACAGAATAATTCTAAATTACTTAATCCTTTTTTTGCCATCTTAATCAAACAATTTGCAATTTATCATTTACCAGTTGTAAATTCCATATTCTATAAAATTCTGTATCTCTTTTAGTAAATGGAAGAGCTCGGAATACACTTTCTTTTGCATCTTTGCCATCTAAAGCAATATACATTAATCCTCTTCTCTTGAAACTTGGAGTAGTTCTTTCTTGAATTTCAGAAGCAGGACAAGATTCAACTTCAAAAAATTCTCTTCTCTCATCTAAAGGTCTTATTCTAATATAAGAACAATGTCTTTCAGAATAATGGAAATTATTTCTAGCTGCTCTAAGAAAAATTCCTAAATTTTTTCTTCTCAAATATTCTTGATTTGTTATTGTCATCTTAATTAATATTCTCTTCCCTGAGTTTTCTCTTCAAGAGGAGAAGGTGTTGGAACAACTTCAACTGAACTTTCTAAAGAAGCAGCTTGAGGAACAGGTCTTGGAGGATTAGGAACAGGTGGAAGAGGTATAGCTCTTTCACAAGGTTTTGGATAATTACTAGTTTTTGTTTGAGGAATAGCATAAGCAGAAGTATTAGGAACTATTGAATGAATTGTTTGAGATTGATTTGTTGAAGAACTTTTATAATTATATTTACCACCTTTTCTAAATTCATTTCTAGTTCTAGTATTTGTATCAATAACACTATAACCATTTGGAGAATCACTTGAATTATCACTTGAATTATTCTGAGGAAAATTAGGATTTACAGGAATATAAGATTGAGGAACTTGTCTTTGAGTTTGTTGACTCTGAGTTTGTCTAGGCGCATTCATATAATCCCTTCCTCTAAATGGTGAGCCAAAATTATTATATCCAAAATAGATTAATGCTCCAGTAACCAAAGTTCCTATTGCAATTTTCATTCCACTTGACATTTCTCTTTCTGACTCCTTTAATCCTGCTAAATATCCATCTGCAAATTTTGAATCATGTTCATTTTCTGCCATTTTATTCAATCCTCCAATCATAATTGGATAATTTTTGATTAGGTTCTTCATAATATCTTCTGCCAATTTCAGTTAATAGTCCTAAACCAGCTACAGCAGATGTAGCTATAATAAGCCCAAGAGTATATTTAAAATCAGAATCCCAAAAACCAGAACTAACGCCAGAAACTAAACTTGCCCCAACCCCAATTTTAACTAAGTCAAATATTTCATGTTCTAACCTGGATAAATTTTTTGCCATTTTAATATGATATTTGTTATCACTGCATAGTTTAAAAAACTTTCGTTTTAAAATATTTGCCTGAATTTTCCATGCAACCCCATTAAATTTTACTACTGATTAATAATTCATAAGATTTAAATAGTGTATCTTTCATGTATATACGTGAAGTATATACAATCTTGTATTGTATATGCTTTTAACACCTCTTTTCCCCTGGAAGAGCCAAGCCGTGCCTTAGCATGATACTGGCTTTTCAAGGGTTTATAATAATAAAACAAAACTTTTAAAAAAAGTTTTAACAAAAATAAACAAAGCAGAATAAAAAATGAAATCAAAAAATAAAAAAATTTTAAATCTAAATCAGAAAAATTTTGATTCTGCTACGACAACGAACTAAAATGACAGACCTTTTCGCTAACACAATTTTATGCGCTAAATGCAATGTAAAAATGGAGCGGATTCAGGTAAATAAAAATGGCTTTATACTCAAGGCTGTGATGTGCCCAAAGTGCTCAGCAAAAATTATTCACCCAAGGGATGAACAAGAATATGAAGATTTCATCAATTTAAAGAAAAAAGAATTTAATGTAAAAATGAGATATGTTGGAAACAGCTACACAGTCTCAATACCAAAGGAAATTGTTACATTTATGAAAGAACAGGAAAAAATAATGGATGATATGGTAAGATTATGTTTTGAAGAATTTGGAAGAATAAGTTTAGTATTTGGAAACAATAATTTAAATGCTTTAAATAATCATGATATTCATTTAAATAAAAATAATGAAGTTGAAAAATGACAGAAAAAATAAAAATATCTATGGTAAAATATGATAATGATGGAAAACCAGTTGATGTAGCTTATGGTAATTATAAACCACAAGATGTTGCAATTTTTAAGAAGGAAGGTTATATTGAAGTTAATGAAGGATTAGCAAGAAGAATTGATAAAGAATTAACAAATAAATTAGAAGATAAATTATCTACTAAATAAAAATGACAGAAAAAAATAAACCAATCAAGCTAAGAGTTGCAGAAGCACTACAAGATGATGTCTATAGAGGCATTGCAAGAATAGATTTTGAAATAATGAAAGAACTTGGAATCAAGAGAGGGGATGTTATTGCAATAAAAGGCAATAGAGAAACAGTTGCAATCGCAGACAGAGCTTATCCAGCTGATGTTGGAGAGAACATAATCAGGATAGATGGAATAATAAGAAAAAATGCAAGAACAGGAGTTTCTGAAAATGTTATTGTTTCTAAAGCAAATATAAAGGAAGCAAAAAAAGTTACAATTGCTCCTGCAATGAAAGGAATAAAAGTGCAGGGAGATTTAAAACCTGGACTTCTTGGAAGAGCAGTTATCAAAGGAGATTTAGTTGTTTTAGGTGGAATTAATAGAAGAAAGGAATTTATGAATGAAGAATTTGGAGAAATGAATGATATTTTTGGAAATTTTGATGAAATCTTCAATGGTATGGGTTTTGGAGGATTTAGAGGATTACAGCAGATAAAATTTGTTATCACAGGTGTTAGTCCAAATCAGGCAAGCATAATAACTGAAAATACAGAACTAACTCTTTCAAATAAAGCTATTGAAATAACAGAAGAAAATGTTCCTGAAGTAACTTATGAAGATATTGGCGGTTTAACAGATGAAGTTAAAAAAATAAGAGAAATGGTAGAAGTTCCATTAAAGCATCCTGAAATTTTTGAAAAACTTGGAATTGAACCTCCAAAAGGAGTTCTGCTTCATGGCCCTCCTGGAACAGGTAAAACACTACTAGCAAAAGCAGTTGCAAATGAATCAGAAGCAAATTTCTTTTTACTAAATGGTCCTGAAATAATGTCAAAATTCTATGGAGAATCTGAAAAAAGATTAAGAGATTTATTTGAAGAAGCTGAAAAAAATGCACCTTCAATTATTTTTATAGATGAGCTAGATGCAATTGCACCTAAAAGAGAAGATGTTGGAGGAGAAGTTGAAAGAAGAGTTGTCTCACAATTATTAACAATGATGGATGGATTAAAATCAAGAGGTAAAGTTGTTGTTATTGGTGCAACCAACAGACCAAATTCAATCGACCAAGCTTTAAGAAGACCAGGAAGATTTGACAGAGAAGTCGAAATCAGAGCTCCTGATAAAAATGGAAGACTTCAGATATTAAAGATTCACACAAGAAACATGCCACTCATACCTCCTATTAAGAAATCTTATATCCTAAAAAAAATTAACTCTGTTAAAGAGTCTCTTAATTTAGAATTAAAAATGACAAAAGATGATGCAAAAATTAAAAATATTAATCAAGAAATAGAAAATAACAAAGATTTATTAGTAAGATTAGAAAATTATTCAAATTTAATAAATGAAGAAGAATCAAAAAATAAAGATGTATTAAAAGAATTAAATAATAAAGGAAAAGAAGAATTAAATTCTATATCTATGGAAGGAATGATGGATGAAATTGCATCAGTAACCCATGGATTTGTTGGAGCAGATATAAATGCATTGGCTAAAGAATCAGCAATGATTGTTTTAAGAAAAGTTCTTCCTAGAATAGAACTTAAAGAAGGCGAAGAAATTTCAGAGGAAATATTAAAAGAATTAATAGTCACTCATAAAGATTTTCTTGGAGCTTTAAAAGTTGTAAGGCCTAGCGCAATGAGAGAAGTTCTAATTGAAACTCCTAACATTGGCTGGAATGATGTTGGTGGCTTAGAAAATGTCAAGCAGGAATTAAAAGAAGCTGTTGAATGGCCGTTAAAATATCCTGACTCATTTACTAGACTTGGAATAAGGCCTCCAAGAGGAATTTTGCTTTATGGCCCTCCTGGAACAGGTAAAACACTTCTAGCAAAAGCAGTTGCAAAAGAGTCAGAAGCTAATTTTATTCAAATCAAAGGTCCATCTTTATTATCAATGTGGGTAGGAGAAAGTGAAAAAGGAGTCAGAAAGATTTTTGAAAGAGCAAGGCAGGTTTCTCCTTGTATAATTTTCTTTGATGAAATAGATTCTCTTGCAGGCAAAAGAGGAGTGGAAACAGGAACAAAAGTTACAGAGCGTGTTCTTAACCAAATTCTTGCTGAAATGGATGGTATTGAAGATTTATCAAATGTAATTATAATTGGTGCAACCAACAGACCAGACATGCTTGATTCTGCATTACTAAGACCTGGAAGATTTGACAGAATTTTATTAGTTGGAAATCCAACTAAAGAAGGAAGAGAAAAAATACTTAAGATTCACACAAAAAATATGCCTCTTGCAAAAGATGTAGATATAAACGAAATAATAGAAAAAACAGAAGGCTATGTTGGAGCAGATATTGAAAGCCTTGTAAGAGAAGCAGCAATGCTTGCACTTAGAGAAAATATTAATACTAAAGAAGTAAAAATGAAATATTTTGAAGAAGCTCTAAGAAAAGTTGGAGCTTCTGTAACCAAGTCAGATATGGATAAATACAGAAGAATAGAAACTGATTATCTAAAATCAGCAAAATCAGCTTTGGAAAAACCCCAAAGCCCTTATTTAGGATAAAAGTTAAAAATGTACAATTATTCATCAAACTCTAATACAGATTATGCAAGAATGAATTTTGCAACAGGAGATTATTCTAAAAGCTCAGACAGTTATGAAAAAAGTTTTCCTAAAACTAAACCCTCTGATTATTCTTCTTTTTTATAATCACACTTAGAACATTCTAAAACCTTAAAATATCCTTTTTCATCAACAGAGATTGTAACTTTAGAACTACTGCATTTTGGACATGTAATACTAATCTCTTCATATGTCCCAGGTGTTTTATGTATGCTGCCTTCCATGTTGATTTATATCACACTATAGGCACACTATTCATAAGAATATATAAAATATCAACTATATAGATTTTGCGATTGCTATCAAAAAATTTTATATCATATTTATATTATTTTCAAGCAATGTTTCTAATTATGGTAGGGTTAGACTATAAATAGTTATAAGAATTAAATTTATTTGCTACTTATTAATAGATAAAATATACCGAAATTAATATATAAATTACCTGGTTGTCACAATAATCCTTCCATCAGGAGTTTTAACAAAACTATGTTCAGCCTGTGAAACAGGTTTATGAGAAATCTCAACTAATTGCGGAAAATTATGCACAATTCCACTTTGTTCAAGTTCCTTCATTGCAAGCCTAGCCATAGGTCCAAATTTCTCTTGCATTTCCCTAAGTGAAAAAGGGAGTGTCTTGTATTTCTCTGAAACATACTCTAAAATTTTCCTGGCAGTAGGTCCTCTTGGATTTTTGAAATTTTCAATTGCAAAAATATTGCTAGAAGGACCATCAACAACTTTTCCTTCTCCTGTTGTTGCAAATGGTTCTATTGCATAAGCTCCAGATTCTAGCCTATTATTATTATGATTCGAGTAATTAGGAATAGTGATTCCAGCATGAATTGTGTATGCTTCTAAAGAATGCCCTGACAAATTAACAATAGGAGAAAATCCTTTTTTCTCTATTGTTTCTTGAATAGTTTTTCCTATCTCATCTAAAGTGCATTCTGGATTTTTCTCCAAAATTTTTAATGCAGAATCAACAGCTTCTTGAGAAGCTTCTATTAATTTCTTATATTTTTTATCCTCTGTCAAATCCAGAGAAAAAGAAGTATCAGCAATAAACCCATTTACATGAACTCCTAAATCAACTTTTAATAATCCAGAAGCTCTTGTTTCATCTTCAATTGTAGGATGATAGTGTGCAGCAATATCATCAATTGAAAGATTTACAGGAAACGCAACACCACCTCCAAGTTTTATTATTTCATTTTCTATTTTTCTTGCTATATCCAGAAGAAGCATACCTGGTTTTATCAAATTTTTAGCATAATCAGTAACCTTCACAGAAATTTCCCCTGCTTTTTTATAATCTCTTAAGCTAAATTCTTCATTTTCATTATCTGAAATTTTTTCTTTTCTTGCTTCCTTTAAAACAGAAATCCTATTAGATTTATTTTTAGCAATTTTGCCCTGATGCTCTCTCACTCCATTATTCCCGCCATATGATTTTTCTGTCATGACAGAAAAATCAGAATATCAGATTATTTAAAGATAGTTATCTAGTATAAAATTGTTTAAGAATATTAGTTTATGATGACTTACCATGATAACTAAAAAATTTAAAAATTTTTATCAAGCTTATAATGAATTTTATGTAAGGCATTTTGATATTTTTCAAATTAATGGTAATTCTCTTGTTGGAAAGTTAATTGGAAAAGCTCCTGAAGAATTGCAAGAACATTTGAAAACCAGACCAAGAATTACTAAAAAAGGAAAATTATGGATTGTTGAAGCTGATTCTAATTTTTATTGCAATAAAGCCTTTTATGAAATTGAAGTTAGAGACTCTAAAGAAGATGAAAGACGCAGTAGTAATGCTTATGCAATGCTAGTTTATGGAGTACCTAAAAGAGAGATTCATGATTCCCCTAGGTTTCACAGAGAAAACTTAGATTTAATCTGTTTTAGAAGAATGGAAGTTGATAATGGAATAAGTGTTGGGATGTTTAGTAATACTCCTATGAAATATCCACCAACAAGAGATAATATAAGGTATGCAAAAGAAAAAATTAAGGATGACTTAAAGAGAAAACATAGTCAAGTAAATGTTGTTGTTTCTCATCCTGAATTAATTAGATTTTTTGGACTAGACAAAAAAGGAATTGAATTAGTTGTAAAGCAAAATTAATTCATACTATATAAATCTTTAAATCTGTGCTTTTCCATAGAACTTTGATGAGTTTCTTGGAAGAAGACATTGAAAAATGCAGAATATATAATAGATTCTATGATGAAAATAAAGATTTATTTAAAACTGATTTAATAGAATACTGGAGATTATGCAAAAGATATTATGAAAGAGTGAAAAGAAATGAAAAACAAACTAGAATTCCCATAAGAAAAGAAGATTATATTGAAATTGAATAACTATTCTTCTTTTTCTCTTTTCTTAGCAGCTTTAGATTCTGCCTCTTTAACCTTTAACTTATCCTCTAAACCTAATCTATCAAGAAGTTCTTTATATCTATTTCTTATTGTAACTTCAGTTATTCCTGCAACATCTGCAACTTCTCTCTGAGTCTTTTTTTCATTATTCAATAAAGCAGCTACATAAAGTCCAGCAGCAGCAATTCCTGCAGGTCCTCTTCCAGAAGTAAGTTCAGAGCTTTCTGCTCTTTTTAATATTCTTAATGCTTCGTTCTGTGTTTTTGGGCTTAATTTAAGCACAGAAGCAAATCTATGAATATAATCCTTTGGAGATGAAGGAGTAACTTTGATTCCTAATTTTCTTATTATAAATCTATAAGTTCTTCCTATTTCTTTTCTTTCAACATCAGAAGCAGCTGAAATTTCATCTAAAGTTCTTGGAATGTCATAACTTCTGCAAGCTGCATAAATACAAGCAGCTATAACTGATTCCATAGATCTTCCTCTTACCAAACCTCTCTGTAAAACAAATTGATATATTCTTGAAGCTTCATCTTTTACAACTTCTGGAAGATTTAAAAAAGAAGCAACTCTTCTTAATTCAGTCATTGCTAATCTTAAATTTCTTTCAATCGATGTTGAAACTCTTTCCTGCCATTTTTTTAATCTTAAGAATTTTCTTGTTGAACCTGCATCAAGTTTGTAAATATCAGATATCTCTCCAACATTTGTAGTTAACCCCTTATCAAATTTCTGCATTGACAAAGGAGCTCCGCCCCTGCCTTTTTTATCTCCATTATCAAAACTACCTTGAAGTTCTTGAGAAGAATCAACCATTTTCTCTTCAACAACAGTTCCACAGTCATTGCAGAAAACTTCTCCTCTTTGCTCATCCCATGTGAGATTTATATTGCCGCATTCAGGACATCTTTTAATATTTGACATCTTAATTTTTAACCTTTTTTAAGGTTTTATTTATAAAGGTTTAGTAATATTTATAAATCAAAGTATCTCAAGTTTATAAATCTTTTGGTACTTTAATAAGGGGGTTGCAAAAAAGAAGCATAAAATCTATTAAAAACTATTTGACTAAAACTGCTTGAACCATTCCTTCCTGACCAGGTCTATTTGTTATTTTAGCCTTGCCAAGCTCAGTTTCAATTAATGCGCTTTTAATAAGTATATTCTGCCTTGCTAAGAATTTATCTGCAGGAGTTTCAAGAACATTTATTATTTTAGTTTTCTTCGTTTTTTTAGTGTCGGAATTAGTAACATTTGCATATTCTTCAGACAATAAAGCTATTTTCCTAGTTCCACCCAAACCTCTAATTACTTTTTGCTTTGTTTTTCCAAGCTTAACTTTCCTGTTAATTCCAGGAAGCCCATGCTTTTTAGACTTGCTGAATATTCTATACTTTCCCCCAGTTATTTTTCTTCCATATCCCATAGAAATTTATTGATAATTCGTTATTTAAAGGTTTTGGTTTGATTTTTTCATTTCTTAAATTCATAAAGTTTAAATAAAGAAAATATTAAAACTTATAATGAAACCAAAAATATTAAAACCCCTCATTTTAACAGTCATAATCACTATTCTTATAACTTTTGCTATATCTTTTTTAATCTTTAAATATATACCTGATAACAATCAAAATCTAAAAATAGATGAATACAGAAAAGGACTTTATACCAGTGTTCTATGTCAGTATAGTTGCCCTTTGAGTTTACAGCAGTTTCAAAACAAGACAGATTATCTTCCAGAACCTGCTTGTGCTAAAGACTGCACTGATAAACTTAAAAATTTCCAATCTATCACTGAAGATATATCTAATAATCAAATAAAAAAAGATGGACTTATAATTGATATGTCAAATGCAATAACTGCCTGTAAAAATAAAGCCACAGATACAAAAACAAAGACTATAAATAATACTCTTTTTTTTAATTGCTCAATAGAAAAATTAAGTGCATTAAAAAATAAATACAATTACTTAAGTTAGCTATAAAATATCATAAATTAATCAATTTTATAGGTTAAAATCTATCATATTCAAAATGGAAAAGAAAAATATTATTGAAGTTAAAGATTTAGTAAAGAAATTTGGGAATTTTGTTGCAGTTGATGATGTCTCTTTTGAAGTAAAAGAAGGAGAGATTTTTGCTTTTTTAGGGCCAAATGGAGCTGGAAAAACAACAACAATAAAAATATTGACAACTTTGCTTCATCCTACTTTAGGAGAAATTAAAATAAATGGTTTTTCCCCAATCACAGAAAAAGATAAAGTAAGGCATTCATTTGGAATTGTTTTTCAAGACCCAAGTCTAGATGATGAACTAACTGCCTATGAAAATATGGAGTTTCATGCCATACTTTATAATATTAAACCAGAAGTTAGAAAAAATAGAATTTCAGAATTATTAAATCTTGTTGAATTATGGGATAGAAGAAATGACCAAGTTAAGACTTTTTCAGGTGGAATGAAAAGAAGGCTTGAAATAGCAAGAGGATTAGTGCACCATCCTAAAATTTTGTTTTTAGATGAGCCAACAATAGGCTTGGATCCTCAGACTAGAAATTTTTTATGGAAATATATAATGCAACTTAACAAAAAAGAGGGAATGACTGTTTTTCTTACAACTCATTATATGGAAGAAGCTGAAAAAATGGCAAATAGGATTGCTATTTTAGACCATGGAAAGATAATAAAAATTGGAACTTCTAATGAACTAAAAAAAGCAACTAAATCAAATTCTCTTGAAGAAGCTTTTCTTAAACTTACTGGACATGCTATAAGAGAAGAAGCTGCTACAGCAAAAGATCATATGAGATTGAGAAGAAGAGTTTGGGGAGGAAGAAGATGAATAGCCCGGTTTATATAATGTGGTTAAGACAGATTAAAAGATATTGGAGATCAAAAGCAAGAATTATTGGTTCTCTTGCCCAGCCTATTCTATTTTTAGTTGCTCTTGGATTTGGATTTGGACCAATATTTCAAAAAGCAGGAGGAGGAAATTATATTGAATTCCTAGCTCCAGGAATAATTGCAATGAGTATATTATTTACTGCTATGTTCAATGGTATAGAAATTATATGGGACAGGCAGTTTGGATTTTTAAAAGAAACTTTAGTTGCTCCGATTTCAAGATACAAAATAATGCTAGGAAGAACTCTTGGAGGAGCAACAGTTGCAATGATTCAAGGACTTATAGTATTTATTATATCTTTATTTATAGGATTCCGTCCTACAAATTTTATTATGATTTTTATCGCTCTTATATTCATGTTTTTAATAGCAATTTTATTTACTGCGTTTGGAACTGCAATTGCATCTAAATTAGAAGATATGCAAGCATTTCAATTAATAATGAATTTTATTATAATGCCTCTTTTCTTTTTGTCTGGAGCACTTTTTCCATTAGACAGTCTTCCTCAGACACTCAAATTAGTTACAAAATTAAATCCTCTTTCTTATGGTGTAGATGGCATTAGAGGTGCATTAACAGGAGTTAGCCATTTAGGAATTTTTATTGATTTTTTAGTTCTTCTTGTAATTGCTTTTGTTATGACTTTAATAGGAAGCTATTTATTTTCAAAAATAGAAATTTAAAATGTTTCCAAAATATCTTCCTAAAACCAATCCAGATGCACAGCTAGTTGTAAATTTTGTATTAAGAAGAGATTTATCAAAACAGGCTACACAGACTTATTTAGAATATGTTATT
>JAVHOF010000064.1:0-33770 GCA_036169915.1 Candidatus Pacearchaeota archaeon
AATGAAACTATCGTTCCAAAGTTTAACCAAATTCTTAAAAATGTTTTCATAAATTTAGGTTTTTATGTTAAGGTGCTGTAACGGTAAGGATAGCAGGTGTTGTTACTTCTGTTCCCGTAGTTACAACTACAGAATTAGCACCTACACTACTAATTCCAAATACCTTCATAATTGTTATTTTAACTGCGCTGTTTATTATAACATCAATCGGGTTAACGGGTGTACCTTCAATAGTAACTCCACTAACGGGTGCTATTGCTGAAAAATGAGTATCTGTTCCGTCTATTACAATTATTTGCATACCGCCCGTTGGTACGCTGTTTGGCGTAAGCGTAATAGTTGCAGGGGGAACTGCCGTAAGCGAAAATGGAATACTTACATTTGGTGATGAAGTAATATTTATTGAATAAACACCTATTTCGGAAGCTGCATCAAAATTAAGAGTACAAGTAATTTCAGTTGTAGATACAACATTAATAGCACTTGCCGTTATTGGGTTAATGGCACTACCGCCCGTAACAGCAATTGTATCACCTACTTGGAAGTTTGTATTAACCCCCGTAATAGTAATATCTGCCGTTGCTGTATTAACAACAGCAGAAGTAATATCAGATGTTGCAGTTGCAGCAGGGGCGACAACGGAAGCATATTTGTACGGTATGCAAGAAACTACTAAATTAGCAGAAGCAGGAACGTCAACACTTGCACGAATATAAACATTTGTTGTGTCATGCCATAACAAATCTACCAATTGGTTGTTATCGTCATCCTTTGCTTCTAATTGCATATCAGTAAAGTTTGTAAATCCATGTGGTAGTGCTTTCTCAACACCTGCTGTTAGATTTCCAACTATAAGTGTTTTTCCGACAGCCACACCACCGCCTGTTGTTTGCGATGCGGGTTTTTTTAAGTCCATAGTTTTATTTTTTAACTGTTATAAGCCAAACGCCCCGTACTTGCTGTGCAATCAATATTTACAGGGTAATAACCCCTTACTCTATCATTCCAAGTAAAAATTTCACCTGCTTTTAAATTGTATGTTTGTCCTTTGTAATTTGTAATAACAATATCGGCAGAACCATCATTTGTTAATACTGCATTTGTAAAGTTTTGTAAAGTGTATTCTATACCATTAATGTCGGGAAAATAAGTAGGAGTAAATGAAGACCTTTCAATTTCTGTAGAAATAACGGGAGTTGACATATTTTATTTTTTTAGTTTTTAGATTAAATCAGAAATTAGTATTTTATTAAGATATTTATTGTTTTTGTTTAATCGGTAAAACAGTTCATTTTCTTTCATTGAAATTATTACTGAAAGTTCACCAACTTCACAAACAGCACCTACGCTAAACTTTTTCAAAGAAGAAGCTATAAATGAATTTATTTTTTCTTCTGACAAAAACAGTTGTTCCATTTTACCTACGTTAAGCATTTGTGTTGCTTTCATTGTTTTAATCAATAGTGATTTCCCGTCTTCTGTTTTAAACAAATGAAATGATAAACGAATACCATTACATTCTTCTGCCTTTGCTTTGATGTAAAAAAACAAATCATCTACGCTAACATTGTTTTCTTTTGCAAATCCCGTTAGTGCATCAAATAATTTTTCTTGTGCGATTTTACTTACTTCCATTGTTTTTTTGATTTTAATGTTTTCGCAAAGTTAAAAAATTATTTTAATTATTTATTTTTTAATACTTTATTTTATTACAAAAATCATCAGTAGAAGGTGCAAGTATTTCAGCTAATGTTTCTTCAATTGAAAATTTAAAGTTCTTTAATGATACACCCCCCGAATAAATACTTAACACTCCATCAATTCTAAACACTAAATTGTCTTTTTGGGTAGTAAGGTTATCCAAGTTCAAAAGGGTAACACCTAACACTTGTAAAGGCGAAAAAACAATATTTAATGGAACAGTTGCAGCGTTCATTGCGTTAAGGTAAATAGTCTTATTGGAAGTGATAGTTGAAATGTATTTATCATTAACATAAACCTTGTATTCTTGTTGGGTTGCTTTTACATTTAAGTCAGAAGGATTAAATATTTTCATACTAACTGTTACATCAGCTTTTTTTAACCCAAATGAATTAATTTTTGCACCAACAAACTTATAGCAATACATATACGCTTTTTTATATTGTTGAATGAAATATACACTAACCAAGCCAATAGTGGCTACTATTAACACACCGATTCCTATTTGAAAATATAATTTATTTTTCATAACTGGAAATATTAAACTTTTGGTGCGGAAGCAGCAGCTAAAGCGGCTGCTTTTCTTTTCTTAATCATTACAAACAAAACACCACCTACGATTAAAAGTCCGAATACCGCCAAAGCGATAATAGTACCCGTACCCATTGCTTCTTGTGAGGATGCTTGTGATTGCGAAACTGCCCCTGCCGTTGCTTCGGTAAGTTTTGCATCTGCAATTTTTTGTGCTGTTTTTGCTGCTTTTTTTGCTTTTCTGTTTTCTTTTTTAGCTGTTCTACAAGCCTTATCGCAACCAAAAAGGTTTGAATCTTCTTCGTTTAATTCTTCGCCTTTAAATGAAGACATACCATCAAAGACTTCCACTTTAGAACCATCGAACTGCGGTTGCCTTACAACATAAGGTTGGTTTAAATTTACTTTACCCGATGTTGTTTGTGTGTTAACTGTTATCATGTTGTTTTGGTTTTATTTAATTTTTAATTTTTCTTTTCGTAATCGTTAATAATGTGTTTGTTTATAATGTATTGCTGACTTTTTATTTGCGAATCTTTATACATTGTAATCACTTTTAGTAATGCAAATAACACTAAACCCGTTGGAATCATCCAAGTAAGGTTTTTTATAATTGGCATTTTACTTACTTCTGCTATCTGCTCTTTCATTTTTTAATTTAATTTTACAAATTTACGATTTTTCTTTTTTTAGTTTTTTATTCTTATGCTCAACGTATGCTATCAAAACACCCATTGTTAAAATTGCTATTGGAAAAGCCCAAATAATATCTTTATTAAAATGCTTCAAAATATTATAAGCACCAACTCCCGTTAGTATTGTAGCACCGCCAACTAATATTTGTGTCTTTTCTATTTCCATTACTTGCCTACTTTGTTAAACAACTTAATAATTGATTGTCTTTTTATAATTGCAACAATAACTAAACTTAACGCTACCAATGTGATTGCAATAGGTAGTATTTTTATTTTAGAATCACCTACTGAAACCGAACCACTTAATAATGTTTTGAATGGTGCTGCTGCGGTTGCTTTATTATAATAATCCGTAGGTGTTTTAGTACCACCATTTGCATTTACTACGTTTTGTGGAAATTTATAATTTGGATTTCCTACCGAAACGGGGTAAAATATTATCATAAACAAATCAATCTGTGATGCTTTATTTTTTAACGGATTCCCGTTTTTATCAATCCAACCACGACTTACATAATTTTTGTAAATGTATTTTTTAACATATTCCATTTGTTGTGGAAATGACATTTTCTGCAAAGCATACGTTGTTGTTCCAAGCGATATAGCCGTTGAAGGAATAAACTGAATAAGCCCCGTAGCACCTATTGAGTTTTGAATAGCAGGATTGAACGTACCACCGCTTTCAAAGTTTATAAGATTAGCTAAATGCTCAGCACGAAAACCAAAGTAATTAGCGGTATCTTCGATTAACTTTGCATCGGACTGTTTAAGGTCATAAATGGGAGTTCTACCATAACCACCGCCCTTACTTCTTCTCGCTTGAACGTACTCTACTAATTTATTTGTAAATGCTGACATAATTTTTATTTAGTTGTTAATACGGGTACGTACAAAAAAGCCACAACACCAACAATAAAAGAAATAACGGTAATCTGTTTTTCTTTATCGGTTAATGGTATTTTATCTTTTTTTGATTTAATTACTTTATAAAGCCCGTAAGCCGAAGCCACCGAACCTAAAATAATTAATCCCGTTTTTAAATTCATAATTAAGATGTTTTGAATGTCGTGTATAGTCCGAACAATAATACAACTGCAATTACTACACCTACAATTTTTTGATTTTTTGTTAGTTCTTTTTCTTTTTCCATTGGTTAAGATATTTTAACGAGTTTTTGATTAACGGTCATTTGAGTTGCGATTGAAAGTAAAGCAATGCCACCAAAAATCATGGCTGCCTTTTTAAATTTTTCGCTTCTTACCATTGAACCTTCTTTGTCAGAAGTTGCAGTAACTAAATAAAATCCACCACTAACAAGAACACAAACTGTTGAAAACAGTGTAGCTGCTACTGTAAATTTGTTTAAAGTTTTCATAGTTTTTAATTTTAATTGGTTTTTTTATTTGGTTGTTTTAGATTCTTTAATTGCACTATTCCAAGCATAGTTATCTAATGCAATAGAAAGTGCGTAAACACTAATAGCACCTACGATTACGTAAGTCGTTGCGCTTCCTTTTTTTACCATGTCATGTAAAATATAACCCAGATTCATAATTTATTAAATTTTATTAATTCGTGGGCTTTGTGCATCTTTTAATATACTTTTTTAATATTTGTTAATATTGTTTAACTTATTTTTCACCATATTAAGTATTTAAAGTTTTTTGTGAAATTAAAGTTGCTAATATTTCGTGCCCTTGCAAGTTGGCGTGTTGCCTATCTGCTACAGATACTACATTGGTTCTTGGAAATCCTTTTTTGCTTTTGTCTTCCATTGCGGAATAAAAATCTATTTTAATATCAGCATTAGAACTTAAAATAAACTTGTTTAAATTATCGTGCATAGATTGTTTTGTAGCACTATAGTATGGATGATAGCCCGATGGCGAAGGAGTAATTGCAATTACTTTTATTCCTTTACTATGCGCCAAATCATACATCTTTTGCAAGTTAGACGTAGTACCTTTCAGATTGGTTGCGTAAATGTCATTATACCCACCCAAAATAACAACTGCATCGTATTTGTTTGAATTTAGATTTTGTGTCATTTGCGAAAGCATCCAAGTGGTACTTTTACCGACACTTGCTAATTTGGTTACTGAAACAGAAGGCATCTTTTTTTGAATTAAACCACTTTGCAAAAGTGCTTCGGTTGAACTGTCGCCAACAAACAAAAGTTTAGCATTTGGTTTAATCTTTTTCTTTTTAGGTTCTGCAATAAAATACAAACTTAAAAGAGCGACACCAACCGCTACACCGATAATTATATATTGTACTTTTTTATTCATTAGTTAAACTGTTCTTGGTATTACCTTGCAAGTCTTATCATCAAAGATAAAACCCGATTGATTAATTTGTGATTTAAAAGATACTATTTGTTTTTCGTTTGCCGTATGGTCGCCTTTTGAAACTGCCATCATATCCCTAATTGAGCAAATCTTTTTACCCATTGCTTGTGCTTGGGCTAAATTAAGTTTTACGAAATCAAGTGGTAATGAATCTTTGTGTGTTACTACATTATTAGCAATTGCTCTGCCGTTATCGTACTTGTAATTAGCATCAGTAAGAGTAAGTTTAAGTGCATACGCTCTTGCAATTTGTTCGGACGTAGGTTTTCCCGTTACTCCACCACGTTCAATTTGTAATATTTGTTTTGCAATACCATCGGCTTCGGCTTGTGTTAGTACGTTCTTATCAGTAAATTTTGGTTTGGTTTTGTTTTTTCTGTAGAAGTAAATACCCACAAGCCCTGCTATCAAAACGATAGCACCCCCGATGATTAAATATTTTTTATTTATGTTTTTTAAATCCATTTTTTTATTAATTAAGCAATACGTTTTTTGACAAGTCCATTTTTAGCATAAAACAATCTTTTTCCCGAATCAGATACAAATTCATTAACGCCATTGGTAACACCAACGTAAGAACCAAGATATTTATTTTCTTCGACTACCTTATACGCCCTTGAACCTTCCGATGATTTGTAGATAGGCAAACCATCACTTGCGCCCGAATAAATAGAATCACCTTTTTTTAAACTATAGTTAGTTACAAGTTCCAAAGAAGGTGTGCTTCTACCGAATAGAGAACTAAAATTCCATTTTTTGCTCCACGTTCCCCATGAGAAATTAGATTCTTTTTCACCATCATCTGTTTCGTCCAAATCACTTTGATAAGTTTGTACCAAATGTGATACGACCAATGTAGCTGCTACGATTCCTACTACGTACAGCATTGCTTTGTTTTTTGTTAATGTTATGTTTGTCATGTTTTTTGTTTTTATAAAGTTTTACCTGTAAATTTTAAATAACTTGCTTGAACGTAACCAACTTTACCCGTTTTTGATTTTACTTTTACGTATGCGTAAGGGCTAATCTGACTTGCAGAAGTAACATCGTTTGGTAATTCAACATAACCAACAATCTCTCCACCAATAAAACTGTAAACAGAACCCGTATCTGGTTTGTTCTTATCAGCAACCAATGAACCTGCTCTAACGGCTGCAACTTCAACAACTTTGTAACCGTTGCTCACTCCACTACCCGATGTTAAACTTTTAGCATCATTCAAAGAACCATACGAAGTTGGTAAACCTTTAGCTTTTAAATCATTTTCGGTTTCCATTCCCCAAATACCATCAGCACCCCAAAGTTCCAAAACGCCTTTTTTACGTCCACCATATTTGGTTATAAAAGCATTTTGCATAGCTTTTACATTTTCGCCACAACTTCCAAACTTAATACGAAAGCTATCATTACAGCCACTTGGAGCAACGTAAGGTGTCGGTACGTAGTTAGAACCTTCTGCATCTTTCTTTGCTTGTTCTTCCAAAAATTTTTTCTTTGCTTTTGCTTTAGCCAATAATCCATCAGAAGCTAATAATGCCTTTGCACCGAAGCCTAATGTGATTACACCCAAAACACCTAATACCGAATAAAATAAAATTTTTCCCGTTGTCATTTGTATATTTTTTTAATTGTGAATAAAATAATTTGATTACAATAAATCGTTCAATATTCTTGAAGATGAATATTTTGGTACATTCGTTTCATCAACTTCAACTTCCTTTACGGGTTTGCGTTTTTTAAGATTGGTGTTATACCTTCTTATTCCGAAAAGGAAACCGAAATTCCATTTTTTGCCACCAAAACTAAAATTACTTTGTTTTTCATCCGTTTCGTCCAAATCACTTTGATAAGTTTGTACCAAATGTGATATAACTAATGTAGCTGCTACGATTCCTACTACGTACAGCATTGCTTTGTTTTTTGTTAATGTTATGTTTGTCATGTTTTTGTTTTTAATTGTTTTTATTTAATTTGTTTGTTTTTTTTCTTGCGTTTCTACCATGCTCAACAACCCATGCTGCTGCTAATGTTAGCAAAAGCAAAAATCCGATTTGTGATATGACTTTTATTTTTTCCATTATCTTGTTCCTCTTCCCATTTCTTCTAATTCTTGAAAAAACATTTTCTCTTTAACGGGAGTAGTTTCAGTCCGTTTTATTGGAATGTTGTTATCTACTATTGTAGTAGTTTTTTTTGTATCTTTTGATGGTTTAAGAATAAAATACAATCCTATTCCACCACCTACTAATACTACGCTTGTTAAGATTACCCAATGTATTGCTTTCATGTTTGTTGGTTTTATTATAATTAAATTTGGTTTGCTAAAAATGGTTTAAATTTATCCCATACAGATTGTGATACTTCTGTTACATTAAAACGCTCTTTTAATGTACGTTGAGTAAGTACTGTAAAGGTGTCGGTTGGTGGTATGTTAAGTACGGTGTTCAACTGTCTTACCCTTTCACCTTTACTTCCAATTTTTAAAGGGAAATTATCATTCCCTTTGTTGTCTTTGGGATTGGTTGAAGTGTCAGTACCCGAACCGTCAGTACCATCATCTTTTTTGCGTGTTACAAAATAAATTACAACCCCCAACACTAATGCTGAAATCGAACTTATAATGATTATTTTTTTTGTTGTCATAACTTATTTTTTGTAGCTTTTAGCAGCTATTTTCAATACTTCTTTTAACTTCAAATCGGGGTTAAGTTTAATAGTTTCTTTAACGTGCAACTGCCATGCGTTTAGTGGGCGTTTTGCTTTTGGTTCAGTACTTTTTTCTTTTGTCATTTTATTTGTTGTTTTAGTTTTTACGTTTTTAACTTCTTCTTCAACTTCGCTTACTTCTCTATGCTCACCGTATGTTGCAAACACTTTATTTTCCGCTTCTTTTTTATTTTTAGCACAAACAGTACCTTGTTGTGTTCCGTTTTTAAAAATTTCAAATTCTTTCAATCCTTCTTTTCCTACTCCACCGCCTTTGGCAAAATTTTCATCTACTCCACCACCATATTCTTTTTTGGCTGTTTTTGGTTTTGATTCCGATTCGATAATTTTAGCAATTCCGAAACCCAATAATCCACCGAATAATATTTTCAATATACTGTTCATAATTTTATTTTTTTAACGCTTTGATTAATAAATTGTGATTTTTAATTTTCATTGAAATACCTATAATGCAACAAATACCCAATATAAATAATCCACCGAATATCATGTTTCTATTTGTCAAAATTGAATCAATTTTACTCAATGCAGAAGGTGTTGTAGTTGGCTTTACTGTGTTTACATCATCATCAGTCTTTACGTAATTGTTTGCAAAGTTATTTACATCACTTACTTTTAGATTTTTATTATCATCGGTAAGGAAATAAATAAAAGGCTCTCTACTTATCACACCTTGAAGAATAACAACATCATTTGCTTTTAAAGTAGTTTTATTACCTTCAACTAAAGTGTCGCCATCATCCAATATATTATCACCATCAGATACGCCAAGATACTTTACTCTTACGGGCGAATCATTTACAAGTGTTACAACTTCTTCGGGTGTTATTTTTGTATCTGCCATTGCTTTTATAATTAGTAATTAGGTAATCCTTCAACAATACGCTGTATTTCATCCATAGTAGATGGTGCGCCAATCAGTCCACCTATCGTAGTGATGTTTTCAAATATTGTATGGTCTGTTTTCCTTACAAATTCGTACAAATCTCTATCGTAGTCTATAGAGAAATATTCAGCAACTTGCGAAACTTCGCTTTTTGCTCTGAACTGCTTGAACACAGATATTATTTTATTACTGTCGGAACGAAAATCGTTAACAGCATCGTATATTTGTTTTTCAATAGAACGTACTTGTACTATTGTCATTAATTTTCCTGCTTGTGGTATTGTTTTCCAATACTTCGGATTGAACGCTGCATTTGCTTTCAAGTCTTCACTTGAACCATATTGCGTAATTCCTTCGTCCAATATTTTAGTAATTTCTTTAATCAAATTCTTTTTCCTTACTTTGTTAATGATAAGGAAAATTATTCCACTTACTACAACCGTAGCAGAACCGATAAGAATGATTTTGTTTTTTGTCATTTTCATTATCTAATCCCCCCACTTTTTAAATTAGCAGCAGCGTTGGCAGCACCTATTGGATTTTTAGCAATGTTAAAAATAAGCATTGCAGCCCCACCAAGAATAATTATGATAACAGCTATACTAACATACTTACCCATTGTAAAAACATCACCTATGTTATCCAATATGTCGTAACCCGAATCAATTAATGCAGCCACCGTACTTGTTTCTACTTTTACACCGTTATCTTCCATGTAAGAACGTAGAGTGTTAGTATTTGCACTATCAGAACCTCTTTTAGTCCATGCCTTCGACCATAAAGAATTTGCTACCTTTTTCCCAAAGTTAGATTTCAATTCTTTATGCCATTGAATCCATACACCATCCGTAGATGATTTAGAGGGTATGTTAGTTGTAGGGTTTACTTTCATTACTTTTTAAATATTAGCTGTTGTTGCTCTTTTTACTACTGTTGTTGAAGGTGTTGCATTAATTCTTCCCATTCTACTACTACTTGACAAACTAACATTTGTTGTTGGCTTTGCAAGATTTGTAGTTGGGGCTTTAGTTACGGTTGATAGTTTTGTTGCAGTCGAAACTGTAGTAGGGGGTGTTGCTTTTGCTGTTTCATTGAATGAACCAATAGAACCACCACCACCACCGCCACCTTGCGGTTTGTCTTCTGCTGCTACTTCTGTTTTCTTTTTATAAACACAAAAATAATAACATAGTGCAATTGCTGTGGCAATACCACTAACCCAAACAACAACTTTATTTTTTGTATAAAAATTTTTCATATTTTTTTTATTTTTAGCCTTTACCCGTAACGTCTTTACCGCTACCTGCTTTTATAGTTGTGTTTTCGCCTTTGCCTTCACCTGCTCCTGCTTTGGTAACGTCTATTTTAGTACCCGTTACTACGCTTTTTCCTTTTGATAAATCAAGGTTATCAGCAAGTGTCGTACCATCGGGATTAGCTTTCTTCGCTCTACGTTTTTTTATGTATTGATAACCATAATAAACCGTAGTTCCCGAAAACCCAATGATTAGAACACTTGCTAATATTTTTAAAATAAATTTACCTTTCATAAACTTGGATTTTTAATTGATTTATTTCCTTTTTGCAGTCTTACGTTTAGCAACTCTTTTTTTTGGTGCTGCTCTGCGTACAACTCTTTTTTTAGCAACGGGTTTGCGTTTTGCAACTTTTTTCTTTGCAACTTTTTTAGCAACTTTTTTCTTAATCGTTTTTAATCTGGTAGTGCGTTTTTTTGTTTTGCATGAAGCTAATTTGCTACCTGCGGATGAACATGATTTTGAAGTCATTTTTTTTGTTTTTTTAGTGAATAATTAAATTTAATTAGCGTAGGCTATATGACCTTCGTCATATTTCTTTATGAAATTGTCAATTTCAGTATATCTTAATAAATTTTCTTCATTGTTAGAATTAATAAATACTTTCAAATAAACAGTCCTTGCATCTATTCTTGGGAATCCATCACCCAAATAAATGTAAAGAGCGTTTTTGTCGGCTGCAAGTTCATCATCTATTCTTTTACCTTTTTTGGGATTGATGTATTTGTGTGCGAACTCATGCAATAAAATAATATACCTCTGTGGTACTGTATAGCTTATAAAGTGTTCTCTTGATACACGAATAAGCCCCGATTTATTACCGATTTGAGAAGGTGTAAACATTACTTTACCCGTCTTCCTATCAGTAATTATATTCAAATAATGAATAGTATATTTTTTATCATTTGATTCGTAAACACCTATTGGAATAATCCCTGCATTTTCGCAAAATTCTTTTGCAAAATTAATAAATGATTTTGTTTCGGGCTTTAACCAAAGTTGATAGGTTTTAAGTTTTTTAAAGGAAGTTATTTTTGCAACAAACGAATTATCATTTTGTTTTGGATTTATGCCCGTCCTTGTATTTAAAACAACTAAAGCCATTGTCTTTGGTGATAATGGTACTTTAATTTCAATATCTCGCTTACCACTAATATTAATGTACCTATCACTATAACTTGTATTAGGCTTGTTAATATCAATAGTAACTATTCTCAACCTTTCGGGGCGTTGAGTAATCAACTCCAAATTGATTGTGAATGATTGATTTTTAGTTTGTATGATATGGTACATTCGTTTTCTTTTTTTTATGAATTACCCTTTGCCGTACAAAACGCTCTCCAATTGTAAATTGTGCGAGTTATTTGATAACCATAAAATATCTTTAAACATTTGCGTTTCTAAATTGATATTATTGCTTTGTGCTTTTGCAATAATTGAATCTTTCCATGCTTTGTCTTTTTTTGTGTATTCTAAAGCAATCTTGCGAATATTCATTCGCTCAATGTCAGTAATGTTATAGCCAAACCCCGATTTGTTTACCATTTCAAGTATTTTAGTTGCCGTAGCATCATAAAGAGAAACATTATTTGTGTAAACGGGTGGTGGTGTTCCTGTTGTAGGTGTTCCTGTTGTGGTTTTTTTTGTTGTAGGTGTTCCTGTTGTTGTGTCGGTTTTTTCGCTTTTATTTTTAAAACCAAAATAATAAATTAGCCCACCAATAACGGTTAAACCCAATCCTATAAGAATTATTTTTTTATATGGTAAATTTTTCATGTTCATGTTTTATATTTTAAATGTTTTTTTAAATTACTTTATTGCAACTGTTTTTGGTGAGCGAAAAGCAAAATAGCTTACTATGGCTATCAATATCAATCCACCTGCCACTATACCTATTTTCATAGTTGTTGACATACCGCCTAATACATTACCTGCGTTTGCTTGTAAGTCTTTAGAATTAACTCCCGTTTTGGTTGTATCTGTTCCCTTTTTGGTTGTATCTGTACCTACCGATGTTGTAGTGGTTGGTGTGGTTGGTGTGGTTGGTGTTAATGATTTCGCTTGTTGTTTTAATGTAGATTTTCCACCGCTATTTTTAAATTGCTTCCAGTAGTAACGAAACCCACGAGTCCACTTTGTTTTATTCATGTGAAGTTGTGCGGTTGCAAAAGAAACGCTATCACCTACTTTGTGATTTCCAAATGAAGAAGTTACTACATACCTTCCTTGCCCGTATTGCACTTTTAAAGCAATTTTTTTTTCTCTTACAAGTTGTCTATATTTAGGCAAATCTTCTGCATCAACACCCGATTCATCGTCAGCCGTTGGTTCGGTCGTATTTGCTTCGCCTGTATTATCATCACCGTCAGCGTTCAAATAACTCTCATTTACAGATGAATTACTATCTAAATTGAAATTGAAAACTGTATCGAGTGATTTTACGTTTGCTTTATTTATCATGGCTTTGTTTTTTTTAATTAATTACTTTTTTACTACGCTTGGTGTTTTTGAAAGGATAATAAATACCGTTAGCAACACACCAACGAACACAACTGAAACAACACCAAACTGTAAAGGTGTCATTCCTAATATCTTTTTGGGCTGTTCGTTTGGTATATCTTCGCCTTGATTAGCTAATACATCCAAACCAAACTTTTTGTCAATAAAAGCCGTTAAAATACTTTTGAGTTGGTCGAATTGTTTTCCACCTTCTTCTGTTTGTGAATAGTCAGCAACAAACTGTTTAAATGATTTTGCCTTGCCCGACAAATCCCATTTTCTTTTAAGGTCGTTTTGTTGCGCTGTGGGTAATTTTGAAATATCAACAAATTTACCCATTGTTGGAAGATATATTAAATTATCGTTTGTGTTTGACATCGTTTTTATTTTTGAGTAGTTTCTAATTCTTGCTCTTTTTTATCTTGGTTTTTTTTGTAATAAGAATATGCAGCACCCGTAACAAGTCCACCACCGATTCCTATTGCTGCTGCCTTCCACCATGAAAGACTTGTAAATGTTCCCAAAATTAACATACCCGTTAATCCTAAAAGCATACCCGAAGCAAAATATTTAGTAGTGTCAATGTTTAAAGTTTTTTTCAATTTCTCTTTTAATTCATCAGACATACTTTCAGTTTTAATAGTAGAACTTTCAACTTTTTCTTGTTCTGCTACAATTCTATCTTTAAATATTTCTCTTACTTCTTCATTACCGCTATTGGTTACATATTCAGTCAATTCAGCACCCATAACTTCTTTAATAAACGAAGGTGGTATAATGTACCTATCAGAAACAAGTACCATAGGTTTGTAAACATCTTTTAATTTATTGACACCTACGGGAGTGTATTCAGTTCCCAAAACCATATCACCAACTTTAAAGACAAAGTATTCGGTTTTTTTGGCTTCGTTTGGTATTCTGTTTGGTACTCTAATGCGATTTACAAATTTGTATAATTTTATTCCTGACATCCTATTTGTTTTTAAACTGTTTTAACTGGTATTTTAGGTGCTGACATTGCATAAATAATTAATCCTACTACTGCTATTACTCCTACCGCCCCCAAAACGACATACAAGACTGTGTTTGATTGGGGTTTTGGTTTATTTAAAACTGTTTGAGCAAGTTGCATCTGTGCTTGTTCTTTTGCACGCTTTCCCTTTCCTTTATTTATACCTACATCTGCTCCTTTACCTACAATCAGAGAGGCTGCACCTATTATTGCTGCTATTATTGCTGGTGGCATATAATTAATTTTTTAAAATTGTTTTTAATTTTTCACAACTTGTTTTATTCTTTTTATAATAATCTATTAATGAGTTACCATCTTTTGTCCTTTCAAAAACAGTTTTAATATTACAAAAATCAGGTCTATCATCATATATTTTACATTCATTATTTTCTAACATTTCACATTCTCCATTTTCTTTGAACGAGTAAGGAAATTCATCAGCTAATTTTTTATATATTAATGGCAAATTATCTTTATTAGCAATTAATTCTTTTACAAATCTGCAACAATTGCCACATTTTGAACAATCGTATTTTATTTTTTCACTCATCATTTATGCTTTTATTGGTATTTTAGGTGCTGACATTGCATAATAAACAATACCCCCTGCGATAGCCAAACCTAATATTCCTAAAATTACAAATAATGCTGTATTGTTGCTACTACCACCACCTTGTTTTGCTGCAAGTAAAGAAGCGAGTAATTGATTTTTATTTGCTTCCTTTTCTGCCTTTGCATCCTTTACACTTTTAGCAAATCCAAATATACTTCCGATACCCGAAGCAATAGCCGTAACAGTTTCGCCATTTACTTTTGAACCACCATTTCCTTTTGCGTTTGTTCCTGCTTCGCTAAGTTCTAACCCATCATCCAAATTACTGTTTGATTCTTCGTTTGCATCAGCAATCAGAATAGCAAGTGCAACTTGTAGCTTTTTGTTTGTGCCAATGTTTTCAATAATGGTATCAATAATCTTTTTTTCAGCAATAGGGCTTCCTTTGATTGGAATACCACTTTCACGAATAGCAACAATGACATTTTTTTTATCATGTGCTATTAAAAAGCCAACTTCGGACAATACTATATCACGACACAATTTGTAGTCGTTAGTTTCGAAAACGCTTTTAGCACATTGATTAAGATTTGAAGTTATATGAATCATATTATGTTTTTTACGAATTCGTACTGTTAAGATTTAATTGTTTTGCTGAAATTGTTTTTTCCATTATCACTTTGCCTTCTGGCAAACCTTCTAATGTAATTTTAACTCCTCTTTCTTGTTTAGGATTACCAACAAAGTTGGCATCGCTTTTAATCAATTTACCATCACCTTTAATCAATTTTGTAGGACTTTCTCTTTGTCCCATAAAGTTAAGTTCTTTAATGGTGTGTCCATGATTTAATCCATCATCAACATTTCTTTTACCACCCATAAAATCAACTTCTTTTATTGTTTTTGAAATATCGGTAGTGTTTTTCTTTCCACCCGAAAAGTTTGATGAATCTTTTGGTATAAAAATAGCCCCACCAACAGCACCTAACGTGCCTAATACTGTAGAACCTAAAAAGCTATACCCTACATAGCCCCAAAATGATTTTTTCGTTTTGAAGGCATAAATAAGCCCTGCGATAAATCCAAGAGAACCAACAATCCAAGCTACGTTTGCCATTTTTTCAGCTTTTGTTTTAGCATCGGGAGTAAAACTTGAATTTGCTTCTACTCTACGTTCGCCACTAACTCTTTGAACATTGATTGATTCAACAAATGTATTGTTAGCAGCACCATTTATTTTAATACCACTTACATCCCTTTTGTTTCCATTAACAACAATAACTGTATTAAATGGAGTTCCGTAAAATTCATCACCAATATTTTTGTGTGATACAATCGTTAATACATTGTTTATTTTGGCGTAAACGGGAGTGTTGCTTGTTATCACTTTATACTTAATATTCATAATTGTAAATTTTAAATTGCTATTTTTTTATCAAATATTGTCATTAAAAGGAATGAAAGTCCAACACCGATAAGAATAAAATACATTGCTTTGCTTTTTTCTTCTTCATTCTTTTCGGAAAGTTTGTTGGCAGCAATATTAGAGAGTGTGGCAACGGCAAACGTGCCTATTGCTAATCCTAATAATTCCGCTTTTGAAACTGTCATTCCTTCCATTGTAATTATCTTTTACCCGTTAAGTTAAGTGCCAACGCTAATGCAACAAGTATAAATCCACTTACTACAACCATTGGCATATAATCACTTGTATTTATTTTTGTTTTGTTTGCAACCTCATCAGCAATGCTATCAAAATTTGATGTTTTTTCATATCTTTGACGTTCCTTCTTTTCTTGACAACCACCACCACAATTAGGCGTACCGTCATTTTCTTTTTCTTTTTCGTGAACAGCTACAATCCATTCCTTATCGGGGTGAAGATGCGCTAACTCTGTTAATGCTTTTTCTTCATATTGTTTGCTGAAACTAATAAGATTAGTTTTTAATTGAGCAGGGGTGTTTGCTTTTGCATAACCATACTCCATTAATTTTTTTTGTACATTGTGTAGATATTCCTTATCATGTTCCGCTTGGGAAGTAAAGTAATCTACGAATGTTATTTTTTTATTTAGTATCATTTCAAAATGTTTTTTAACATTGTTTAAGTGGCTGTGCTAAATCAGACATTGATTTTGGGATTAGTTCCAAAATAACTGTTTGACTTCTGACTATCGGAAGGGTAAAATATGTTTGTGCATCAAATAAGATTTCATAATCAATATTAATTATATCTAATTGGCTTTGGTAAATATTTGAATATTGTGATAAAAAAATACTTTCTCTTTTTCCATTGTTATTGGCATCGAGATAAGTTACCGTTATTGATTTGTTTCGTTGTGCTGAACTTGATGAAATTAATCGTAATCCTTTTAGCATAAATGGTCTATTAACCAAAGAAGCTAAAAATTGAGAGTAGGTACTATTTACAGATGATGTATTAATTGTAATGTCTGCATCCGAACCTTGCTGATTAACTAAAAAGAATCTATCAGAACCACCAATAACAGCATTTTCGCTTGGAATACTTGCGTTGCTGTTAGTAATAGTCAAAACAATAGATTGACTTCCACTATTCATTAAATCGTATATGGACTTTCTTTTTATCATTTCAAGGTTCAAGTTATTAAGTTAAAAAAAAGGCAAAAGGCAGCTTTTGCACGTCCTTTTGCCTTTTTTTGTATTGGTTTGCTCTTTGGATTAACCTTTTCCTTGACCTGCGGTAATCATTCTTGGTTTAGCAAAAATTGCCTGTCCATTTTGTACCAATGGTGATAAAACGGGGTTGCTGAAATGTTGTGAGCTCTGTCCACTTGTTAAGATATGGCTTTGTGAAGCGATACCAACAGGGAAGAATACCAAAGTACAACTTGAATTTGCAACGATAGGAAGTGTAAGATACACATTACCGTCAACTGCGATAACGTCAGGTAAAGTTACATCAATCTGGTCAGTTAACTGTTGGTAATTATCACGATAGATACTCAAGTTATAACTGTTACGTGCAAAGTTGTTGTTTGCATTGGTGTAATTTACTGCGATGGACTGTGCGAACTGTCCTGTACCGCTACCGATAACTCTTAACTGTTGGAAAGAGAACGGGTTGCTGTTTGACTGTGATAACATCTGTAAATAAGTTGTATCAGTCGTAATAGTAATACCTGCCGGACTGCCAAAATTAGCAGTTGCTTGGTTAAGGTTGTAGCCGAATAATGTTGCTGTTAAAACACCTGCGGTGCTATTAGCGATGTTGATAATGTAAGGACTTGCTAACGCTTTTGGAGCGCAACCACCCGAAATTACCTCACCTGCATCAAAATTCAGTTCATCACCCATAAATCCAAGAAATGAATCATTGGTTTCAAGTTCAGTAAGTTTGTTCCGAAGAATTTGTTTGAAGTTTTTTTTCATTGTTTTGATTTTTTTTTAGTTTTTTCCTCGATTATTCCTTTGTACCCATTGGTGGGGGAAGCATAGGAGTTATAGCATTTGCTATCAAATTAACAGCAACCATAATACTTGCGAGAATTAGAATAGTTTTGTAGTCGAATTTCATAATAAATAATTTTAAAATTGTTTATGCAACAAAATTAATAACATTATTAATACTTGAAAATCTTTAAACTAACACATACTGTTTAGTTTACGTATAACTATTTGAGTATTAGAATTAATTTTGTTTAGAATAAATATGAAAAAATGTTTTTTTTATTTGTTTTTTAAAAAATTGTTTTACTTTTGTTGCTTAAACTTTAAAATTACAAATTAAATCACTTTAAAATCCCAATAATGTGAAAGTACATTATCCCCATGTATTAATTGCAGCCCCTACATCTGACAAAAAACTCTATTGTCAAGAAGATTTTATTAAAAACATAAAATCATTTACATATCCTAACTATAGTATATTACTTGTAGATAACAGCGACACGCAAAAAAACTGTAGGCGATTATCAAAATTAGGAATAAACACTTTTTGGGTTAAGCCAAAAAAAGATAGAGGTATTATTGAAACTATTGCAATGTCGCATGAAGCAATAAGAAAATTTGTTGTTCAAAAAAACATTCCTTATCTATTACACCTTGAAACAGATATATTCCCAATAGAATTACAAAACAATGAACTTGTTTACGCTACTGATGTTATTCAACGATTACTTCTTAATAAAAAAAGCGTTTGTCATGCACCTTACTATATAGGACATGGAAGTAAAAGACAACTTGGTATTCTTATGCAAGATGGTGGTAAGTTCTTTAAATTCGTTAAACCATTAGGAAGCGAAATGATTAACTTTATTGATGGTACTATAAAACCTTGTTTTCATGCAGGGCTTGGGTGCGCTTTGATACACATTGACGTTTTAAAGAAAATAAAGTTCAGATGGGTAAAGGGATATGATACATTCCCCGACTATTGGTTTGCAAAAGATTTAATGGACGAAGCTATTACTAATTGGGTTGACACTTCACTTCTTTGCGAACATAGAAATAAGGATTGGGGCGTTTTTGGAATTGATTATAAATAGTAAGTATGAAACAAACTAATTGTAAAAATTGTGGCGGTAATCAAATAGTAAATGATATTTTACCAAACACAACCTTAACAATGGTTTGTTTTGTTAAAATAAAATCTAATCCATACATAATAAACGTAATAAATTCCATACTACATTAAAATAAAACATGAATAAAAAAATTAGCGTAATAATGCCCGTCTATCTTAAAGAGTATGAAGGGTGTGCAACAAAACAAAATCAGAAGTTTGTAAGGGCTGTAAAATGTTTTATTGAGCAATCGTACAAAGATTCAGAGTTAGTAATCGTTAGTGATGGCTGTGATGCTACAGAGCAAATATACAATGCAAAGTTTTCATCGTATGAAAATATACGATTAGTTAAAATAGAAAAGCAACTATTGTTTTCGGGCAACGTAAGACAAGCAGGGCTTAATGTAGCCAAAGGTGATATTATTACTTATCTTGATGCTGATGATATTATTAAACCGCACCACTTAAAAGCTATTGCTAATTCAATCAATGATAATACATGGATTTATTATAATGATTGGGTGTTTAATGGTTACGATGAAAGGCTACGTATTGTTACATTAACACAAGGTAGTGCAGGTACAAGTTGCATTGCTCACGTAAACAAAAAAGATATTAATTGGACTAATTGTGATGGTTACGGACATGATTGGATGTTTATAAAAAGATTAATGTTTAATACTATTGATAATAAAAACTTTGAAAAGGTAGAAGGTATGGGTTATGTAGTAATGCACATTGCGACTTTTAATTTTGATTTTTAATGAGAATACCAATAGCGGAATATTGTGGAAATTGTATTTCTTTTGAACAAGGCAAAACTTGTTGTTTTTGCGGTAATATAGAACAGAAAGACGAAGCATTAAAAAGATATGTTTATTATAAAAAAGATAAATGAAACCAATAACTGATTTAATAATAGACTTTATAGTTTTTTTAATTTCTTTGATTTTGAAATTATTTGAAGACTTTGTTATTGGATTGCTATTTATAATATCTTTCGTATTCCAATTTGTAATTGTTACTGTTTTGCATTTTTGCTATTGTACGTGGAGAGATTGGATTGTAGATGTAATTAATCGAGAAGAATCATTCTTCGATAGTTTTATGAAAATAATTTTAAAAATCAAAAAAGAAAAAGAAAAAGAAAATTAATTATGCCATTAGACCATAACACATACTCGCAAAACAACGAAGACCAAATCATCTTCGATTATTTTTATCCGAACTTTAGCGATAAAACAATTCTTGAAGTAGGGGCTAATGATGGTATCACACTATCAAACTCTTATCGTGCTATTAAAAATGGTATGAGTGCTTGTTTAATCGAACCTTGCATACCTACGTTTAATAAATTGCAAGAACTACACAAAGACAAAAAAAATGTAAGTTGTTTTAATTACGGTATTGGAAACATGAACTGTATTTTAAAGTTTTATGAATCGGGTGAACTTTTGGGTACGGGTGATAATTCACTTGTAAGTACATTTGAATTTGAGGAAACAAAGCGATGGACTTCTGCCAATATTAAGTTTACTGAAAGCGACTTGCCCGTAAAGACATTCAGAACCTTTTTAAAACAAAGTCCTATTAAGCAATTTGATTGTATCAGCATTGATGTAGAAGGATTGGAATACGAAGTACTACGACAAATAAACCTTAAATCTATTGGCTGTAAAATGTTAATAGTAGAATTTAACGGAATCGTACCACTTAAACAAAAATTTATTAATTTCGTACTTTCTTTTGGATTTGAATTAGTAAATGAAAATGCTGAAAATTTAATCTTTACAATAATTTAACTATGGGTTTAGAAAATACAGTAATTATAAACTTTGCAACTGCCAATGGTTGGTATCTTGACGGGCAAAAACGATTAAAAGAAAGTGTTGCTACGTTTGGCGAAATGCCCGATGGACTTGATGTACACTTCTTGGGTTTTAATTCAGAAACCGAAATAGGCAGTCCTTCACATACTGAAAATCCATACGCTTTTAAAGTCTATTGTTTTATGAAAGCATTAGAACTTGGTTATCGGAAAATAATCTATTGTGATTCGTCTTTGTATGCAACAAAACCCCGACATCAAATTATTTAAAGTCTTTTACTATTATCGAACCGTATGATTTTGAATAAAAATAAAATACTACTTTCAATACTCATTTGCTCACTACCGAAGCGAATTGAATCTTACGCATTACTGATAACTGAACTTAATCGTCAGTTAAAAGAAAACGATTATAATTTGTGTGTAGAGGTAATTACACTTTTGGATTGTAAAACATATTCAATTGGTTTCAAAAGAAATTTATTAAAGAAATTATCTAATGGTAAGTTTCTTTGCTCTATAGATGATGATGATATGATTTCGGACAATTACATTGATTCGATAATAAAAACGATTGTGGCTAATCCTAATGCCGATGTGATAACCTTTGATGGGTATTATGTTAATGGTAAGCAAAAACAGAAATTTAATATTTCAATCAATAATAAAATCTGTGAAAAAAAAGATATTCTTTATAGAAAACCGAACCACCTTTGCCCCGTTAAAAGAGAGATTGCTATTAAGTGTGATTTCCCTTTAATTAACTATGCAGAAGATACTGATTATTCAGACCAAATATGTGAGTTAATAGAAGTAGAAGAACATATCAACGAAGACCTTTATACTTATCAATTCGATTTAATCAAATCAGAAGCAAGTAAATTCAAATAACCAAAACCCTATACCTATGTTTATCTGCATAAAATTCCCTACAAGAGAACGACCACAAAAGTTTTTAAGTACTTTAGAAAAGTATATCACTTTTGCCTTTGACAAAAGTTGTTTAAGATTTATTATTAACATTGACATTGATGATAAGTCAACAAACAATATTGAATTTTCAAAAGAGTTAGAAAGATTAGTTTTAAAATACAATATTGAGTTGTACGTAATTTGCAGCAACCACAAAAGCAAGATTGATGCGATTAACAACTTCGGTGCTGACAAGAAAAAACTATTAAAAGATATTGATGTTATCTTACTTGCTTCGGATGATATGATTCCAATTATTGAAGGTTATGACGAAATTATACGTAACCGAATGATGCTTACATACCCTAATAGGGATGGTATATTATTCTTTAATGATGGATTTCGTGGTAAAGAGATAAACACACTTGTTATAATGGGAATGAAGTATTATAAAAAGTTTGATTACATTTACAACCCTGCTTATATATCATTGTATGCTGACAATGAATTTCAAGAAGTGGGCGACATTCTTAAAAAACAAACTTACTTCGACCATTGTATTATCAGACACGAACACCCTGTAAATATAGGACAACCATACGATGAACTTTTAAAAAGAACTGAAAGTTTTTATTACGTTGACCAAAAAACTTATAATGAACGAAAGGCACATAATTTTGATTTGCAAAAAGACTAAATATAATTCTGAAAAGTTTGCTCTTGCAGACGTTGAAGAATTGCTAAAAAATCAAATCGTTTAATCGTTCCAAGAAATGCTTATTATTGTGCAAAGTGTGATGGATGGCACTTAACAAGTCAAGCCAACCCAAAGGATTTAAAAATAACACAATTGCAATCAGAAATATTAAAATTAAAAGAAGAAAATTTAGTATTAAAAAAAGAAAATGAAATTTTAAGTCAATCAAGCAACAAAGAACTATACAAGTCAATTAAAATTGATGAAACAGTTAAACAATTTAAAAAAACTTTGCATGAGAAAAATAATTTGATTCACAAATTGCGTGGTGATAAAAATGATTTGATTACAAAAATTTTACAATTAGAAAAGAAAAATAACTAATGACAGAAAAAGTTTTATTAAGCATACTAATACCAAGCGTACCATCCCGATTTAAACAAATGAAGGAGTTGTACGATAGAATAGACCGACTATCACAAGGACATTCAGTAGAAATACTTGTTTTTATTGATAACAAAAAACGAAGTATATTATAAGCGTGATGCACTTGTTAAAATAGCAAGGGGCAAATACCTTACGTTTGTTGATGATGATGATGATATTACTTCTGACTACTTTGAATACATTATGCCACAACTACAACAGAAACTTGATAAATTGGATTATGATTATTTAGTTGCGTTCAACAGCATAGCTTATCTTAATGGAGTAAGGTGTAATATTATCGTTGATAAGGATTGTGAAAATGAAGAAGTCGTTAAAGACGATAATGGCGATTACAAAGATTGCAAAAGACAACCGTTTCACGTATGCGTATGGAGAACATCAATAGCACAATCAGTAGATTTTGAAGATATGAGTTACGGTGAAGATTGGGCTTGGAGTAAACTACTTATTCCACAAGTTGAAACATGGTGTAAAATTGATAGGTTTTTACATATCTACCGATACGATTCCGAACACACCGAAGCACCTACAGAAAAAGAATTAACAAAACAATTATTTAAAATATTGGATGAAAAAAATGGAAAAATTCAATAAAGAACTTTATAATGATGAATTTTATGAATGGCACAAAAAGAACGTGCATTATTCATGTGTTCATTTAGGATTTCTATTAGCAAAACAATATTCATACGATGTAGTTATTGATTTTGATGATTGGTTTGATTTTCCATACGTAGCATATAGAAATTTATACAACGCTGTAAACCCACCTATAAGGCTTACAGACCAACAATTTCACGATTGTGTTAATAAAGATTATAAACATTTTTAACAAAACACTTGACTTTTGATTATTTTTATTCGTATATTTGCTTTCCATTCATTCATTTAATAATGATTGATGAGTTTTCGCTAAAAGCCCCACTCACAAGTGGGGCTTTTGCGTTTTGTTGTTTTTTTTCTTTTTTATTTAAAAAATATTCGTAAGTTTGCTGTTCGGTGTTCAGCACCATACGTTCTTTCACTCATAGAATATTTGTTTTAATTATTTAGGAAAGCCTTGCTGAAAAGTGGGGCTTTTTTAATGAGTAAAACTTTTGATGATTTAATAAATAGTTTTACGTATGACAAAAAATTACATTATATTTGCACCCTTTAATGTTAAAACCAAATGTTATGACAATTAAGGAACTTCGCAAACAATTTCCGTTACTATCAAAGAAGATTAACGGACAACCCATTGTTTTTTTCGACAATGCAGCTACCACACAAAAGCCACAATCGGTTATAAAAGCAATCACAGAGTTTTATACTATTTGGAACTGCAATATTCACAGAGCAAGTTATAAGCTATCAATGGATGCTTCACAGTTGTATGATGATGCAAGAATTACTATTGCAAAAGCTATTAACGCTGAACCCGAAGAAATAGTTTTTACATCGGGCGTAACCGAAAGTATTAATTTAGCTGCTTTAATGGTTCAGAAGCTATACGGTAACTATTTTAAACCGTTGGTGAGTGAATTAGACCATCATAGTAACATTTTACCATACATTTCAACTAATCCTACCAATGTACCATTTAACTACATTCCCGTTGACGACAATGGCGATTTAGATATAGAGCAATACGAACAACTTTTGATTGACAACAAATCATTCAACTCAAACAATATTTCACTAATTGCAGTATCTCATGTTTCAAATGCAATTGGTACTGTTAATCCGATTAATTACATTGTTCAAAAAGCACACGAAAATAATATTCCCGTATTGATAGATGCAGCACAAAGCTACACGCACAGAAAGATTGATGTAAAAGCAATCGGTTGTGATTTTATGGCTTTTTCGGGGCATAAGTCATACGCACCTACGGGTATTGGTGTTCTTTATATCAGTAAGAAATTTGCTAATGATTTAGTTCCCGTTAAGATTGGCGGTGGAATGGCTGAATCGGTAACATGGAATAAAGTTGTTTTAAAAGAAGCACCCGAAAGGTTTGAAGCAGGTACGCCTAACATAGAAGGTGCAATAGGAATGATGGTTGCTGCAAACTTTGTTGAGAAAATTGGTATTGATGTTATCGAAAAATACGAAAAGGAATTAACTAACTATGCAGTAACGAAGTTAAGCCAAATTAAAAAAGTAAAAATTATAGGTAATCCAAAAGAACGCTCATGTATCATTTCGTTTGCCGTTGATGGAATAAAAAACATTGCCGTAGGAACAAAACTAAATGAATACAATATTTGTTCACGTATTGGCTTTCATTGTACACATCCACTCATGCAACGATTAGAACTTACCGATGGCACAATAAGGGTTTCTTTTGCTATGTATAACACAAAAGAAGAAGTTGATTTTTTAGTAAAAGTACTCTCTACTTTTTAACAACTTTCAGATTGTTGTTTTTATTATCGGCTTTCTTTTCAAATAAAGGAATCAACTCTTTTAATCTTTTGTAGAGTGCGTTTTTAGATTCATTATCCGCTTCCTTTTCATCGTACATTGTAGTAAGAATATAGATGTCTGATTTTTCATCAACATATTTGCATATCTCTTTTGCTTTCGCAAACGTAGCATCAAAGTTAATGTGCATTTCGGCACACTCTTTTTCAAAGCGTGGTAAAAATTCATCATTGTAGTAAGCGTTCCACCCTGCAAGGTATATTTGATGTGATTTTAATTTCACTTCTGTTTCAATTTGCAATAAACTTAATTGACAAATTTTAAATCTTTTATCATCTATGTTTACTGTTACGTTTGAATTAGTGTTTTCAATTTGAATTTTTATTTCTTTAATATAGTTTTCAAGTAAAGAAATATTGTCTTTTAACTTACCGATAAAGCTGTCTGCTGCTGATTTTTCAAGATATTCTTTTGCCATTTTGTTTTTGTTTTTATGTTTTTTTAAATTTAGAAAAGGGGATGGTTGTTACTGACGATTAAAAATTCATATTAAAATGAGTTTTCAGTTTTGACTTTTAAGTTTTAACTTATTTGATTTTTGAATCTTGATATTCACTTTCTCATTCACCAAGTTTGAATATGTCATAGTTTACCGTAAGGATAACTACAGAATACAAAAATTCAACCAATCATTAACAATTACACCCCCTTTATATTTTTATTCCGAAAAATCAATTTCGGCTGTGTAATTATAAGTATCCATTTCTTCTTGTAGTTCTTCTATTTTCTTTTTGTAAGTTTCAATATAAGTTTCTTTTTGCGATTCGTTAACGTAAGTTAGTTTTTGTTTCATTATAGGACTTCCACCATAGCCACTAACATTAACTTCGCCTTCTTGCACGTTAAGTTTTTCAAAGAAGCTAACCAATGCTTTTGTTTCGGATAGTTCAAATATGTTTTGTTGAATTGGCTGATTGGCTTTATTGATAGCCAATTTCAAACCAATAAGTTTTTCTATCTTTTCAAAAAGTTCTAACAATAACTTTGTTACATCGTAGTATTGTTTTGCTCCTTCTACGTATGAATTATTTGCATTAATTCTTTCTTTTAACTTCCCAATTTCGGATGCTAATTTGTTTTTTAATTTGAGTGCTTTTGCTAATTTCATTAGTGTTTATAATTTTAAAGTGATTAATTTTAATTACCGTAATAAATTTCAAATAGTTTTTTTGATTGCATTTCTACAGATTGGTTGTATGTGTATAGCTTCTTGCCATCTTTTCCCGTTTCGTTAACAAGGTGTCTTATTTCACTTGGCTTTTGTGCAATGTATTGATATATCGCTGCCATTAGTTGTTCCTTTGAATAATTGCCTATTAATTTGTTTTCAAGGTTGTGAATCCAAACATAAAACCTTTTATTCCCTGCGTAGTATTGCTTGTTTACCATTAGTTCAGCAATCTTATACATTTCATAGTTAGGAAGTTTTTTTTCTGACTTATCAATATTATCAATCTGTTTGTGAAATCTTGTCATTTCGCAATTTTGCCAAAAACGTGGAAGCATTGGTGATACTGATTGAAGGTGCATAACAATATCTAAATTCAAATGTCGGTTTGATGTGATAGTACCCATTAAATCTTGTGGTATGTTATCACCAAACGATTTTGTTAAATCTTCGATAAGTAAAAGTCCATTACGATAAGTGTCAAGAATTTTCAATAATGTTTTTACTTTTTCCGATGGAATCATTACTGAACCTTTGCGATAAATAACATTACCTTTTTTATCCAATACATCAAACGTATGAATAGGTCTTATTCTTCTTATTTCTGCCTTTGTTTGCTGTGAAAACTTACGGACATCTCTAACGTCCATCGCAAGAACATTGAACGCTTTACCACCCGTTAAACGCATTGCTTCTTTGTCGGTAGGGTTTGGTTTCATAACCCCGTATTCATCATTCACATCAAATATTAATACCTTACGTGGTTTACCGCCATTAAAGATTCCTTTAAAGTAAGGTAAGATAGTGTAAAACCAAGTAGTATAACTCTTACCTACTTTTTTTACACCCGTAGCAACCATTAATATTACATCACGTAACTCGCTCATTGTTTTTTTGTTTTTGTTATTCTTTCAAATCACCTACGTCTATAGTAGAAATATCTTTTACTTCTTCTTTTTTTGCAGTTTCCTTTTCTGTCGTTTTAGGTGCTTCTTTTTTTGATTCCGTTGGTACTACTATTGGCGCAGATGTTTGTGTAGGTCTTGTTTTGAACTTGTGCTTTGCTGTAAGTTCTTTAAAGATAACAAGTGTTTCGTTAATTTGTTTATTTACTTGAACGGTAGCGGTTACGGCTTTAATGTTGTCTTCAATAATCATAAACATTATCATCATCAATGGTGATACTTTAATATCGTACTTCATAAATTCCATTATGAGTAACGGTCTTATTCCTTGTACCCATTCATCAGTAACTTGCACACCTTCCACTAAAGAATCATAAATTCTATCAAGGGCTTCCGTCATACCAATCCTCAATGCAGGATTTTCGGGGTTTTCAAAGTATAATGATAAATCAAGTTCGCCCGATTGTTGCAACTTTTTAATTTTACGTTTTGGATAACCAAACATAATGTACAATTTGGGACGGTATTCTTGATACTTGGTTAAAAGAATATCTACAGTCGTTTCAACTGCTTGTCTTTTTTCCTTATCAGACATTTCAACTATTTCACCAATCCCATCACCACCGTCATCTATTTCACCACTCCCATCACCACCGTCATCGTATATCTGCTCGTCCAAATTTTCAAAAGTAGGTTCTTCTATTACTGTTGCCGTTGGCTGCGCTTCACCACCACCATTAGTATTAGGTTGTTGTGTCTGTTCTTGCTGTTCTTCTTGCGCTGCTTCATCAGTAGTACTTGTTTCGGGAGTACCTTTAGCATAATCTTTTTCGATTACAGCACCCTTGAATGGGCTAAAATCTTTTTTTACGTTTGCGGTAACGGGCGTTGTTGAAACATTTTTTTTAAATTGAATCGTATCTTTTGTAGTAGGTGCTTCAACTTCGTTATTTTGTTCGTTTTCCAAATCAGTACTTTCTTGATTTCTCTTTTTTTCTTCTTCGATTTCGGCTGCTGATTTTATCACAGACCTTTTGTTATATTTTCTTTTGGGTTTTTCTTCGGTAGTTGCCATTTATTTTAGTTTTGTTTTGTGGTTGTTAATTTTTTTATCCAATTCATTAAAGTTATTTAAAAATTCATTGTTTAGTTTTTTTGAACTAATGGGTATATTGTTTTTAAGACATTCAAACTCTTTTAATACAGAAGTAATCAAACATCTATTTCTGTTAAAATATTCAGCAATCCTTGATTTTTTAATAGCAACCCCGTCTATTTTAATATGCTTGTAAAACAACACAAAACACATTCTTCTTGCATCATCTATACGCCCCCTTTTTGACGTATTCAAAATATCAGAAACCGTAACGCCATAACATTTTGAAGTTTCATTCAGTACGAAATCAATAAGAAATAAATTGTCGGATTGGTTTACATCAACTAACGCTTTGTTGACTAACGCTATAAATTTTTTGTGTCCGATTAATCTAATTGCATTTGATACTGATTTTAATACTTCAATGATATGTTCACTATATTCAATTTTTTGTAGTTCAACCACCAATGTAAATTTAATTTTTGGAATTGTTATACATTTTTACGCCAACGATTGTACCCAAAGCAAATAACACACCACCTAACACCCAACCCCAACCGCTTTTCTTTTTCGGTTGTTTTTCCTCTTTTTCCACTTCTGTTTTTGATGCAGCGGTTTCAACTTTTTTTACTTCCACTTTCACTTCTGTTTTTTCTTTTTCGGTTTCAGTAACTTCTTCCGATTGTTCTTGGCTTTCTAACCAATCGTTAATCAAAGCAGTAATTGTATAACTCTGTGAGTTGATTGCTTCAATGTACTTTCCATCACCGCTTTTCAGATAACGAATAAGGGAAAGTTTGTAGCCCTTTATTTTTGACTTTATGTTATTGGGTAAATCTTGTAATGTAAGACCTTCCTCTTGCATAAGTTCTTCGTGCTGATTGTCAATATTTTTTAAAAGTTCTTCTTCTGATGGTTTATTTTCTTCTGACATAAATATAGGTTTTTTTGTTAACGCTACAAACATATACAAAAAATATTATTATAAACAAAACAAAAGTTATAATAAACGTCTTTTAGACGAATTAAACAAAATAAACGATTAATTATTTACAGAATAATTTGTTGTAAAATATACTGTATTTGTCGTATCACTAATGATTTAAAAGATTAATGATGTTTGAACAAAAGCATAAAAACAACAAATAGGACATTTGTTGTTTTTACGTTATCTTGTATAATTGTTGTTTTAAACAACTTTAGTGAGCAAGTCGAGAGTTCCATTGTTACCCATTATTTTACCAATATAACCTTGTGTAATCCCTGCGTTTGCATAAACTTGTTTAATATCACCCACAAGTCCTTTTTTAGCGAAATAGCCTTTGTTGTATCGCCAAATAACCTTGTCTAATCTTACAGTTCCATTTTCGGTACTTTCGTCCATAAGAATACCAATGTATGCAGAACCAACTAAAATGTTAAATTCGGGTTTGTATAGCTGTGCATCGGTTACTTTACCACGTATTTGTCCACTCCATTTTTGAGCAATGATAGAATTGAACGCTGATTCCCCAATGTAAGATTTGATAATTGTTTTTTCTTCATCAGATAATCTACCGTTTTTATTATCTCGCCAAATAACATCAATAGCGGTGTCGGGGTTTATTTGCATTAGCCCGATTGATATTCCACCTTTAGAGTTTGGATTACCACTTGATTCAACAAAAATAAAACTTTCAATTACTTTTTCGGGTACATTAGTAAGTTGAACGGCTTGTGCTATTTCTTTACTAAAAGTATTTTTAATCTTTAGTAATTTGGCTTTGACTTGTGGTACATCTGTTTTTGAAATAGTTGTAACGTCAATAGCAGGTACTTTTATTTTTAAACTACCAAAAGAACCCGTAAAACTTGATGCTCTTTCACCATCAAAACTAACACTACCATCGGTACGAACAAAACGAATTTTTCTATTTCTTTTTTTTGCAGAAGGACTTAAAAAAATGAAATAGATAGGAAGGGCAACCGCTATCGCAAGAAGCCCAACCAATGCTATTATTTTGCCTTTTGACATAAAGATTATCCTTTTTGTTTGTCAGCAACTTCTTTTAGGATTTCATCAATCTGTTTTTTTAAACTACTTGATGGTTTTAATCCCAAGTAAGAAACCATATTATCGTAAGCATTTGTGAATTTGTCAACAACCTTGCGCAAGTCTTTAACATCAATTTCTCCTTTGTCGGCTTTGTATTTAATAGCTGTTTTAACAGTACTACTTACTTTATCAGCTAATGTACTTGATATAGGCTTTGTAGTTTTGTTTTCTCTACGTAACCTTGCAGCTTCCCTTGCATCGTCAGCCTTTTTCTTTAGTTCAGCACAAGTAGGATTTTTCTTCTTTTCTGCTTTTGGTTCAGTCTTTTTTGCTACTTTTTTAGCTGCTTTTGGTGCTGCTTTTTTAGTTGCAGTTTTTTTTTCTTTTGGTTCGTCTTCATCCGATTCCGCACCGTCAGCCAATTCGGGGTTAACATCATTTAAGATTTCAAAAGCAAGTTTGATATTGTCTTTTTCGTCTGCTTGTGTAGATTCACCGCTTTCAATAGCTTTAATGATTCCTTTGATTTCTGCTTTTAAACGTGCATCATCAATTTTAGTAAGGTCAATATCTTTCAATTGCTCATACTTACTTTTTTTGGATTTGCTTTTTTTAGCTGTAGGCGTTTTTTTTTCTTTCGCTTCTTCTTTTTCTTCCTTCTTTTCGGCAGCCGTTTCTTTTTCGCCTTCAAGTGCTTCGGGAGTTTCGTTCTTAATCATTTGCATAATCATATCGAAGTTTTCTTCTTCTGCTGATGCTGATGTCTTACCTTCTTCCAATGCTTTCATAAGCCCTACTATTTCGGGTTTTAACATTGGGTTTACTTTACTTAAATTGATTTTTTTTAGTTTTTCTAACATGGTATTTAGGTTTTAAAATTGGTTTTTAATTTATTTAATTTGGTTTTGTTTTAAGATTACAAATATAAGTATTTTTTTTAAATAGGTTTGCCACCATATTTAGTATTAATCTCATTTAGTATTTGACGATTAGTACCCGTATAGTTATAAACCTTTTTATCTGCTACTGCCTTACGCATAATAACCACTTGCCCCGATGTTAATTCGGGGGGCGATGCGTTGTCGCTTTTGGTTGTTGGTTTGCTTTTATCTTTAACCAAATTTTTACCACCACCCAAAACATTAATCTGACTGCATACTTCAAGATTAGTTCCCGTTAAAGTTCTTACTTTTTTGTCTTTGACTGCTTTTTCGATGATAATTAATTCATCACGTTCAATCTCTACGGGCTTGTCAATATCCTTTACAATCATTGCTTCACCGCCTTCTGTATGCAAATCACCTTTTACGAAGCAACCCTTATCACATTCTTGGTTTGCAACCGAACCGCCATTAGTTAATAAATCAACTTCTTTTAATTCTTTAAGTTTTTTTGGAACTTTAATTCCTAAAACATCACTAATCCCACCGCCACCTTTCATTTCATCGGGAAACAAATCGTAACCTTCTTTAACGCCTACCCTTGTTTCTATACGTGCTTTAACTCTGTTTATAAATTCAATTCCTTTGTCGGTAATGGTATAGCCACTCGGTCTTCCATTCATATAACCGTCTTCGTAACCAACGTAATATTTTGAATTAAGTTTTTCAAACATTTTTTCTTTCATCCCACCACTAATGTAAACAGTTTCCTTGCCCGTTTCTTTGCTGTATTGTTCTAAATCCAAGTTTTTAAATTCATTAAAAAGCATAGTTGCTTCCATATCACCCAAATCCAAATACCATTTATTTAAAACTTCTCTGATTGCGACTTGTACGCTCTTACTTACTTCCTTTCGTGGTTCAATGGCTTTACCTAAATTTGGTTCTATAACTTTCGGCAAATTTTGTTCGTTATTGCCTTTTATTACACCTTTCATTTTAATACCTAAAGCAATCAAGCGCAGTCTTCGTTGACGGGCTTCCGCATCAGTAGGTTCTTCTTTCTTTAAAAAAGTTTCTTTGTACCATTCAATAGCTTTTTCAATTTCTCTTTTTTTATCAAAGTCTATTGGTGATTCATGTTTGTAATTGCTTTGTGGTGATGAATAGTAAGTTCTTCCATCTTTAAATTTAACAATCAATTTATATTTTGCTAATTCATTGCCAATATTTTTAAATGCTTTGTAGCTACTACCGTTACTTTCTTTCTCTTTTCTTACAGATACTATTTCGGGTACTCCATCAACACCACCGCCACCTTTAAGTTTGGTTTTGTCTAAAGTAAAAATAAATTCTTTCGGGTATTTTTTTGCACATTCACTACCTATTGGGAAAAATCCTTGCGACTGATAACCATACGCTGACAAATCTTCTTCATCGGTATTTACAATATCACCTACTGTAGTGTAATGAATATAAGCAGCTTCATGTGTTGGTTTACCACACACTTCACAAGATTGTGAAGTGTAACCATATCTTTCAATGTTTTTGTCTTTTTTATCACTTGCAACAAAAGGCATAGCATTAAAAACAAAAGTACCGCCATCATTAAACTTTTCACCATTACCTTTGCCAAGTTTCATTTTCATCAAACGTAACCTACGCTGACGGGCTTCGGCTGAATCTGTTTGTTGTTCTTCAACTTGTGCGTTTTCTGCAACAGTTGGAGTTGGCTCTGTTGATTCATTAACCATAATGGCATAAAGAGTAGTTGACTTTACGTTTGATTGTGTTTTGTATTTAACAACCGTAAATCCACTTACACTTAACATTGGGTTTATTTGTTGATTAGAACCATAATACTCTGCTTGGGATTGTGTTTTAAACAACATAGCGTGTCCGTTGCCATCAGTTACAAAATATCCTTCAACTCCACTTATATTCATTTTTTTTAATGAGCGAATGAGCGATTTTTCCCAATTTGCAAAATTTGGTGCTTCGGTATTTAAGTTTTCTTCGGTAGTTAGCTGCACTTTTTCTTCGGTAGTAACAACTTCACCTTTCAATTCTTCATTTACCTTTTCAATCGCTTCTGTAAACGATGGTTCTTTTTCTGTTTCAACTTTAGGTGTAATTGATTCAACCAACTCATAACCATTTTTAGCAAGTACTTTTTTGATTGCCATTTTAAGATTTTCACCATTAAAACTTAAAAGTTTTTGTTGACCTTCGCTTACTACTTCAAAAGGAAATGTGCTTTCGCTTGTAATTTGCCATAGTGTTTTACCACTCCCTTTAACAATTCTACTACGATTAGCAATTTCGTATTCATCATCATCATCACTAAATTTACCTTTGTTCCACATATTAGCTTTCGCCCTTACGTCAATTTCATCATTTAGGTAATTAATAAGTGCAACAATATCTTTTGCAAGTTTGATAGGTTCTTTTGGCTTTTCGACTTTAGGTGTAATTGATTCAACCAACTCATAACCATTTTTAGCAAGTACTTTTT
>JAVHOF010000064.1:33870-48461 GCA_036169915.1 Candidatus Pacearchaeota archaeon
ATAAGTGCAACAATATCTTTTGCAAGTTTGATAGGTTCTTTTGGCTTTTCGACTTCTGCTATTGGTGTTGGTGTTTCTTCAATAGCTTCGGTTTCTTCACTTTCAGTATCAAGAACAAATACATCGCCTACTTGTTCTTCGGTTTCATCATCAGTCGGTGGTGTTTCATTTTCAATCAGCAACTCCTTAACCTTTTGCAGAAACTTACTATTATCGTTTTTATAAAAGTTCATGTATTCGGGATTAACAATATAATTGTTTTTAAACCACCTTACACTTTCAATATACTTCATTAATTCAACCGCAGTAGCCAACGTAAACAAACTATTTGAATTTTTGTAATTATAGCTTACATAGTCTTCATCTACCAAATGAGTAAATACTTGCCCTTGTATTCCGTCAGCATAGTATTCTGAAATCCACATAGTACGTTTTCCACCAACAATACGATGTGCCTTAACGATACCACCAATACGTCCGTATCTTTTTTTGTTTTCGTTGAAAATTATGTAACCACTTTCAAGTCGGGCTATTCCTACTTCGCTTCTTAATTCCTTTTTAACATAGCCTTCAATATCTTTTTGCCAAACAGCACCACGCTCCGTAATTTCTTCATCAGTTTCTTTTGTGATTGCTTTTACAAGTTCGGTGTCTGTAACGTCAAGGTCTAAAAGTATTTTTTTGTAACTATTAATAATTCCTTTTGCTGCTTCTGCTTGTTTAAGCCAATTAGCACTATACTTAATTGCTTTTGCTTCTCTCTCTTTATAGTTACTATACATTCTTGCTGTATCAATTAATTTACTCCAAAGATAAGTTGCAAAAATATTTTCAGTACCACTGTATCTGTCTTTCATTGGAAATGATGGTTCTGTAATAAGTTCTTCATCACTTATTGCTTTACGCATTTTTCCACCTTCGTTGTGATAAAAACTATCAACAACTCCATTATCACTTTTTAGTGATATGTATTGATACGGATTGCCTTTGTAATCACTTGCAACTCTGTCTGATTTTATTACAGTACCTCTTTGTATTCGTTGCCCCCACGTTGCCATGTATTCAACTCTATCACCTTCTTTAAATTCAATAAATTCCTTTGGAAATTGATTATCGTCAACCAATAAATTATTTCTGTCAATGTCAAGTTCGGTAGGTACGTTAAGAAATTTGGCTTTTAATCTACCCATATCACCTACGGCAACCAAATCTTGTACATTTGGATTAAAAAACTTAATTGTAGTTCCTATTGAATAATACTTTTTATCATCAACTTCAAATTGTCCGTTACCTTCGTAACGCATAAGAAAAGTGCCTTCCCACTTTTTAATTTTTTCTTTTAGTTCCGATACTGTTAAATCTTTACTGTCAACAGTATTACTATCAGTCATACCATCAAAACCATAATACACTAAATGTATTTTTTCAGCACCATCCAATATTTTCGGAATAAGAGAATTTTTACGATTAATATTAGCACGTACTCTAAAACGAATAATACCATCACTAACATTTGAAGAAGCGGAAGTACCTTTTACGTTTTGATGCCCTTCGTGTGCTTTGACATCATCACCGATAATATCAAAATAATCTGATATTTCTTTTAATTTAGCTTCGGAATGGTTGGTGTACCATACTTTATTAAAAGACGACCACCGATAGCGTAATGCTTTCAGTTTGGTTATAATTTGTTCGGAAGGTTTTTTGTCAAACTTTAATTCAATACCATTTTGTTTTTTGTTATGGAATATTGAAACAGTCATATCGTTTGCTTTAAGTAAATCACCACCTTCAGAATACATTTCAGTTGTATCATCAGCACCTTCACCTTCAATTTCTTGTTTAACCAATTTTTTAAATTCAATAAGGTGTTTAACTGCTTTTATTCTTTGATTTTCTTTTAATTCTTGAATGGCAGCCCAAAGTTCTTTATTGACTGTATGATAGTTTACGTCTTCCATGCTACTTGATAATTTTTTCATATCATCAATACTCCAACTTGTATCAACAGTTAATGCCATAGCCAACATACCGCCATAATCAAAATCACGTCTGTACATATCGCCAAGTTTATAAGGTTTCATATTTTTTTGTTCTTGTGTTTGTTTTTCTACTCCACCACTCCCACTCATTTTAACGCCTTCTGCTTCAATTTTTGCCAATTCGGTATAATACCTTGCATTTTCTTTAATATGGTCTTTAGCAATAGCTATTATACCTTCATTAACTGTTAATTCGCCTTTATGTACCTTTTCAAGTGTTTCTTTGTGTTCGGATTCGGTTTTAATACCTTTTTTAAGTTCTTTACTGACACCGCCACCAAGTTTTAATTTTGGTTTGAAATAATCAGCCAAATCTTGTTCGCTTCTTATAAAAGCATCAAAATTATAAGAGTTTGTTTTTTGTGAATATTTATTAAGTATAATACCCTTTTCACTAATAAGGGCTGTGTCTTCTTTTTTAGTGTGCTTGTATTGGTTTTGATTATCACTTAATTCGTACCCATTGCTTTTTAGTATTTTAATAACAGTACCAAAACTCTTTTTACTTATTGGTTCGTTTGAATAGGTTTTGTCAACTCCACCACCACCATTCATTTTGGCTAATTGTTGTTGGTGAACTTTTGCAGCTACCTTTTTACCTACTTCATTGGCTTCGTCCTTTGAATAATACAACCCGTATTTTTTTCTGTATTTAGGTGATACCTTTTTGCCTTTATAACTCTTTGCTACCTTTTGAGCAAGTGCATCAAAGCCTATATGTCCACCTTGTGCAAATGATGGAGTTATTTGTAGTGTAATAACAACTCTACCTTTTACTTCTTTTGGTTCTGCAATCATTTTAAATGGTGGACGTAATGGTTTGTCGCCTTCAAGAATATCATCCATTTTAATATCTGCAAACAAAAAATCCATTCTGTCAGCAACTTCTTCTGCCTCTGCATCTTTTTGAAAAGTTACTTCGTAAGCATTAAAGTTTATTTGCTTTATGTCGTATGCAGCATCTTTAAATATGTCCCAAAGCAGTTGTTTAGCTGTATATTTTTTTGTTTGCATATTTGTTAGTTTTTAATTTTGCCTTTCAGCTTCATTTGTATTTTAAGTTTCAGTAAACGTAAACGTCTTGCCCTTGCTTCGGTATTGTCTTCGGGTTCATCGGTTGTTTTAACAACTACCGTTTTTACTTCTTCTGTTTCGTCTTCAATAGGTTCAACGGTTTGTGCTACATTATCGCCAAGCATACTGATTTCTAAAACTTCTTTTAATACTGAAAATTCATCAACAAGTTTAATGTAACTACCGTAACTAACTTCACGTTCTTTAATAACTGTTAACGCTTCTGATAAATATTTATCCAATTGGTCGTTGCTAATTTTAGCATAACCATTATCAATATCACCAAAAGCATAAATCTTATCTTGCAAACCCTTAATGTAAGCATCAGCATCTTCATCACCAACCACACTATGGTATTCAACAAGGGCTTTCTTCAAACCTTTTCTTTTAGCCCAAACACGCATCAATGCGTAAAATTCTCTCGATTCATCCAGTAGTATTGAATTACCCCATGTTTTTTTTGGATTCCATACAACGCACATTCTCGTAACACTTAAAGTAGTTAGATTATAATTATCTCCCGAAACATTTAACATTTCTTTATAAACATCATCTTTTATATTAATATTTAGTGCTTTAAGGTCGGACAACGGAATAGTTTCGTCATCTTTTTCGTAATAAGGTCTTGATATACCTTTTTGTTCAAGAAAATCGTCATATACTTTTACAGCACCTTCCAACAAGTCCAATATTGTTGCTTTTCCAAGCCAATCAATATGAGTTAAGGAAGTAACACCTTTTTTGTAAATGATACTTTTGCTATCGGTTTCACTTTTTGCAAAATAGTTATATCCAAACAAATTATCCTTATCAAATTCAATTTCTATTTCGGTATCCTTTGTTCGTTCTTCATACTGAACATTTAACTTTTCTTTTTTCTCAACGAATTGCTTTAATTCTTTTTCTTTTTCTTTTTTCTTACTTTCCAATTTGCTTGTTAGTTTTTCGATTTCGGCATCAACTTCTTTTTGCAAAGCAATTTTGCTTTTTTCTATTTTTGCTATTTTGTCGGTAAGTTCTTTGTTTGCCTTTTTCAAGTCGTCAATATCCTTTTTAACCTTTGCCTTTGTTTTATCATCAGCATCAGCAGCATCAGCAAAAACCAAGTCGCCAGCGGTATTTTTGTTAGCTTCAATAATGTCTGTTATTTTCGCAATATCAGAATCGGTTTTTTTAAGATTTATATACGCTTCTGTATTTTCAACACTTTCTTTTTTTGCAAGTTCAATATCATCATTAATAAGTCTTATATCCTCTGTAATATCGCCAATTTTAAAATTAACTTCTTTTAATTGCAATGCAATTGAAAGAGCAACTGAATACTTTGTAGCCAACTGCAAAATACTTCTTAATTGATATGCTTTGCTAATAACCGCATTATAATCACGTATTATTTTCTCGTCTTCTTCCAAACGGGCTTTATACATCTGTAGTTCTATTTTTTGCTTTGCAGTAGCAATGTCGTATAAGAACGGTGCTAATTTATCAACCTTGCTAATCATTTCGATTTTTTGTTCTTCGGGGTTGTATTCTTCTAAATCGTATTGTGATTTTTCATTAGGACTATCCCAAACTGCTTTTAACTTTGCGGTTTTATCTTGCAATTTTTGGTAAATAAATATATCACTTGAATTTGCAGTAAGCGGATAACCAACAACGCAATAAGCGTTCTTGTTGCCCTGTCGCCACACCCTGCCTTCGATTTGTTTTGCATCGGTTGGATTCCAATCAACGCTTATATTAAACAAACAAGTAGTGTTGGTTTGTAAGTTAACACCTTCTTTAACTGTTGTGATAAGACACTTTACTTTGTTTTGGTTAAACAAATCAATAAGAATACGCTTAACCTTATCGGATTCTTTACCCGACATAACTTCCACTTCGCTAAATTTCTTTTTAACGTATTCGCTATGGACGATAGAATTTTTCTTATATCCAAAACCGTTTTGTTCATCAAGCATATAATCTCTTAATACGTGCAAAAACTTAATTGGTGAATTTTTACCAGCACTCACGCCCAAGTTTGAATATATAACTACTCCCTTTCTCTCAATTTTGGTTTTGTCAAAATGGTTATTCAATGCCTTAATACAACCCAATGTGTACATCGCTTTATTACTTGAAAGTACAGCAACGCCCAAATCAATGTCTTTTATGTCCGTAATACCTAAATAATCTTTAACGTAAGGATTAAACATATAAGGTGTTATACTAACAGACCTAAATGCCATCAGCGTTTTTAGAAGTGCAATATTGGATGATATTTGTTCAACAACTTCAAATTGCTTTGTTCTTGGGTTTTTTACAAGATTGAATGTTTGTTTTATTTTTTCAGCCAAAATCTCAACTTGGTTTTGGTATTCGTAATAACTATCCAAATCGTCAACTTGTAAATACTTTGAAATATTTTCAGAACTTGACAAAATATGTTTTTTGAATATTTTATCAACGGTGTTTGCGCTATACTGTGAAATCAAATACTGTTGTAATCCATCAAATACAAATTGTTGTTCTTTGGTTGGTATAACGATTGTTGAAATGGGTTTAATAACTTCAAATGCCCTTGTGTCGGTCTTGTCGCACAAAGTCGTTTTTTCTCTGATTGGTAGATTTATCTTACATGGACGTATAACCTTTGCTGCATAGCCCGTTTTGTAGTCCATAAGTGTATAGATAATTCTCTTTAATAACTTACCATTATTAAAACCTACAACTTCTTTTTTGTAAGCAATACCACCCGAAGCATCAGAAGCCACTTGCATTTTTTCTTTGATAAACATATCAACGAATGATTTTACAGAAGGGAAACCCATCTTTTCTAAAAACGTATAATTTACCAATGTAAGCATTGAGTAAATTTCCAATGGGCTATTTGTAAATGGTGTCGCTGTTAACATCATCGTATTTTTCCCCTTGTTATTCATTTGAATATACATTGATGCTAAAAATCCGTAAAGAGCAATATCACTTGGCTTTGGCGCACCTTTAACTATCGAAGTAACGCCTTTTATTTCGCCTTCCGATGCTTCTTCGCCCGTTTTAGTAACACTTGTAATAAGGTTCTTCATATTATGCGCTTCATCAACACACAAATAATCAAATCCAAAATCTTCAAAATAAACTTTTGCAGAAATTATTGAACGTGCAAATATGTTCCTAATTTTTTGGACGTACAGTTCCCGACTTTTTCTACATTCTAACATCTTTTTGTATCCCAATCCTTCGCAATTACCTTGAAGTATGTTAGTAAATTGTTCCGACATCAAATCAATTGTTTCTTTTTTGAATCCAAATCTTTTTAAACCTTGAATAGTCATTACAAAAATACTATTTGGTTTGAATGTTTTAAGTTTTCCGAGAGTTGCTGTGTAGTATGAGTACAATGCAATAACTTGTCTGTAAATAGTATTTATGATAACCAAATAATGAATCTTGTTTGATATGTCTTCAAAATTCACTCCCCTTTTCTTTTTTGCTTCTGCTGAATCATCATCATCACTTTTTTCTTTTTTTGCATTTACACCCAATTTGGTGTACATTTCGCTTATAAAAATTGGTAAGTTCCCTTGATTGTAACCGAAGTTTAACAATTTGTAAATTTTATCGTAATCTTTGTTTTCTTCATCAGAAATACCAAATGCAGAAAATACATCTATTGGAAGTGATTTAAAAATTTTGTTCGTTGTGTCGAGCAAATTAGTATCTAAATCAAACTTTTTAAATGCGTACTTTAATTTAATTTTGCTTTCTTCTATTTCAATATCATCCAATTCGTTTATTTCGGCTTCATTATCAACGTCTTCTTCTTTTTCAGAAGTGTATTGTTTCATTAATGCAACAATTTCTGAATCGTATTTTTTACCAAGTTTCGATGATTCGTTTATTTTCTTTTGCTCCATGTCGGAGTATTCCTTTAGCGAATAAACAATATCGTCATTCATATTGCCTAATTTAACAATATTCAAATGCTCGACACATCCATTTTCTTTTGCAGGAATGTCTTTTTTTGTTCGTTTTGCTTCTTCTATCTCGTCAACATTCCCTTGCATTTCCTTAATCCAATTTGAATAAACTTGTTTAGGAACTACAAGGATAGGTCTGTAGCAATTTTTGGTATCTAATCGGTTGCTCATTGTTACGATTGCAGCAATTGTTTTTCCTACACCAATATCGTATGCTAACAGCCCCGTATGGGTTATATTCATAAATGCTACTGCATCCCTTTGAGCAGGTTGTAATTCAAACTTTCTTCTTTTGAATTTTGCAGAATGAGTAAAACCAATAGGTATTTTGTTTAAATCAGTAAAGCAAAATTTATCGTAAAATGATTCGAGTATTTTAGTTAATTCTAACTTACTTTCTTCATCAATCATGTCTTTTATGAAGTCTGAAAAAACCATAATAAGAACATCAAACGCTTCTGCTACAGCTATGTCGTTTCTTACGTCTGCATCTTTATTTTCTTGAATTTGTGTTGGTGTTAAGTCTTTTACGTTTTCGGTATGGGGCTTATCGTAAATTCGTATGTTTTTAAGCACTTTAATAAGGGTGTCGTATTTAATGCCTTTGTAATGTGGTTTACTTGATTTGTACCAACCCGTTTTAAAAGATTCAATAAAAGTTTGAACCAACTTTAAATTTTTGTGTGATTTTTCCGATTCATTTCTATCATCCCCTTCGTATGTTTTGATTTTAAACGAAAGAGCGATTTCGCTTGTTGGTGATAGATAAGGTCTGTCTGCATAGGCTTCGTTGTCAAAACTAATCCTTGTACTTGCTAATCCCAATATTCCCTTTTCTTTATTTCCAAAGAATCCATCAATAAGTTTTTCGTAATACTCTTGTCCTAATTCTTCGGTTATTGCATCTTGAAAGTTTTTTAACCTTTCAATTTTTTCGGGTAAATTTCCATGCGTGTAATTTGCAAAATAATGATATTTTTCACCATCAAAAATAACGGTTGGTACAGTAAGAGTACTTTCAGCATCCAAGCCTTTGTTCAGCGTAATTTCGGACATACTCTTTAAAATATCGTCTTTTGAATATTTTTCTTCGTCAATCCACATCAATTTGTTTTCCGTAGGATAACAGAATAAGTATGCTTCAATTTCTAATCGGTTTATTTTTGGATTAAAAAGTTGAACTGATTGTCTGAAACTAACCACTTTTTGGTTTGGTGATATGACTTGCACTTCGCTTGTTTCAGTTGTTTCGGTTGCCACATCATCAGTAAACTGTTCTTCAATGTTTGTTATTTCAACGCTTTCGCCATATTCACAAACTTTTAACAAATTATCAACTTCAGCAAAATCAACAATATAAAGCTTTTCTATCCTTGACAAAATATCAGATATTGTACCGTCTTTTTTGTTGGTTTGTGTAATATATACCTCTCTGCCGTATTGATTGGTTGTAAGTTTTTCTATGCCGAGTATATTTTCGGGATGGTTTTCGTAAAATTTACGTGATAAAAACAATTCTTCACCACGATTATTTTTCACTAATTGAATGATATTGCTATTTGTTTTAAAAGCAAACTTTGTCGTACAGTTAATAATGTTACCAACGATTTGTGAACAATAATCTTCGTTGCAAACATCTGAAACCATCTTACTAATTTCTATTTGATAACGATTGTCAACAATAAAATTGTAATATTTTCTGTTTGAAACTAAATGCGCTAACATTTCTTCCCAATGAGCAGCTATTGGTTCAGCCCATCTTAAATTATTAAGTTTTGCAGTTGAACTTAAAATTGTTTTAAATTCAACAACGCTTTCAAGTGCAACAGAAGTACTTTCGGAAATTTTGGCTACAGCACTTATGTATGCGTGTAAACATTCGTGAATGTATGTCAAAAAGATAGTACCCAATACGTTTTCGGTAATATATAATTTATCAACTCCATAGTAAGAAGAAAGAGAATCCATCTGCCTTTCATAAAACCCTTCTGTTAACGGCAAAATGGTAATATTAAAATCGGGGTAAAACGCACCGTAAAATCCTGACGAAGTACCAATCACTCTATCGAAGTTAGGAATGTAGTCATAGATAGAACCGCCCCCAACAAGCGAGTAGTTACCTTCCGAAGCCATTATACAAATTTTCGTACCACTATCATTGATAAGTGAGAAAAACTCATTATAGCACTTTAAAATGTATTCTTTATTTTCATCATTTTTAAAAATCTCACTTGCTAACTTATTAGATAGTTCAAGGAAGCTATTTGATGAATATGATATTTGGCGTAAAAATTCTACACTACTTGATATTGCGTATAAATCAATTTTGTCGTTTTCCATAATTTTTTGTTTTTTTTATTTTAATTAATTTCAAAACCCATTTCAATATCGCTTATTGCTTCATTTTTAGTCAGCGAAGGGTTATTTACCATTTGTGTTATAATATTGTCAATAATTCGTTCTCTCATTACTTCTTTTTTAATCAAAGAACAAATATTTGGAAATTCATTTTCATCTAATTTGTTTAGATAGTCTTGAATTTTGATTCTTAAATTTTTATTTGTTTTCATAATTTATTTTTTTTGAAGTACGATAATATCAGTTGTGATGGATGCGTTTTTAAATACGTTGTTTGGTAATCTGTATGAATCAAGCATATTACATTTTTTGAATAATTCTATTTTAAATTTAGAATACGATGCTTGGTTATCAATTATTTTAGAAGGAACTACAAATACCAACAATCCTTTTCTTTCCAAACAGTCAATGGAGCGCATAATAAACCATTGCTCAAGTGATTTAATGAAAGGGTATAAAGATAATTCCATTTTACTAAACACCGATGAATAAGGTGATATGTATGGTGGGTTTCCTATTACAAGGTTGTATGTGTTAATACTTGCTTTGTAGTCGTATTTTTCAAGTCCTACTTTGTAGAAAAATGCAGATTCAAAACTCTCATTAAGAATCTTGAATTTAGGGTATAATAATTTCGCAATCAAATACGAAGTTTTGTCAATTTCAAAAGCAGAAACTTCTGAATAAAATGGTGCGTAACGAAGGAATCTACCCACTCCGCAACTTGGTTCAAGAATACGTGAACTTTTTAATGGCTTAAAGCCATATTTAAAAGCTAATTGCCAACACGCTTTTACAATTTCATCATCAGTATAAAAATCATAAAAATAACCATCTGAAATTTCACTTTGAGTTTTTGTGTCGCCCGTATATTCGGAAATCAACATAAAGTCATCCTTGTTGTAAAGCCTTCGATTGTCGCCTTTAAGATTAATTAACTTTCTTATTTCAGCGTTGGTTCTGTCTTCTAAAGACATTTTAACTTCTTTTTTTTCTTTTTCTTCTGCCATGATTTTAATTTTTAATTATATTGTTAAAATAATTTTCTACACTTTGAATACCGTCTTTAGAAGTAGAAGAAACAACTACAACACCTTTGCCGTCTTTTTGTGTGTATAGGTTTTCGATTCTGTACATTTCAGATTTACGATTCACTTTGTCAATTTTAAATTTACCCAATACGAATTTACGATAATGAGTAATAGGTTCTTTTTTGCTCTCCTCAAATTCAACCCAATTATCTAATGGGCTAATATTTTCGAGCAAATCAGATTTCGTTTCAAAATTAAGGTCTTCATTAAAAATAGGAACGACAAGGTTTTGATAACTTTTAAATGTTTTTTCTTCTTCTCGTTCATGTTTCTTAAGCTCACTTTCGTATTCTTCTTCTTCGGTGTCGTTGTCTTCATTATACAAATCTTCTAACGCATCCTCGTAAGCACTTTTCACATCATTAATGGTATGTTTTTCGCCTGTGTGTTGATTAAGTTCTTTTAAAGTTTTATAACCCGTAACTGATAATACCGTATCATCATCAAGAGTTTCAAGCCAATTTTTAAAAGTACCGCCTTGTTCGTAACGCTCACCTTTAAAATATCTTTCTAATGTTTCTTTTCCAACTCTACCGCCTTTAGCCATCTTTGTACCCATTTCGCCAATAATTTCCTTTGCTTTTTTTATGGAAGTGATGTTATCCTCTAAATTAGTTTTGCCCGACCAAACAGAATACATATTGTTTCCATTTTTTTCTAACTTAATCGAATGGTTTTTGTAGTTCTCAATCGCCTTGTATTGTATGTTTCCATCGTGCAACTTTACAAATTCTTTTAACTCAACAAGGTACTGCCCGTTCTTAAAATGTAAAATTTCACCTTTTAAATTAATAAAATCTTTAGCACCTAATTCGATTGCTTTTTTCTTTGCAGCTATTAACTCTTTTAATTTTGTTTTTCCTGCGGTTTCGCTTGTATCGTGCTTAACTACTTTGCTTTTTGCTCCACCCATCGGCATACTTTCATAATCAATACCAATATTTTTTAAAGCGAATTTAAAACGTGGAAGATTAGTTTTAGAGTAAAAGCCATTTTTTATCGCCCAATTTCGTAATTGTCTTTTAGTTTTGTATGATTTTAGGTCCTCAGAATTGTCTTTTACCTTTTTAATTAATTCTTTCATAGTGTTTGAATATTAGGTGTTTACGTTTCCGTAATTAGTGTTTTTTTAAAGTATTAGAACAACAAAGATAATCAATTATTATTTAATACGACATGAAAAGAAATATTTTTGAAAAAAGTTGTTAAATTTAAGAAAATCACAAAAAGTAATTTGAATAAAAGTAGTTAAAAATTAAAATAATTTCATTAAAACTTTGATTATAAATAAATTTGTTATATTTGCATACTAATACTCCCGTAAAAACTAAAACATAATGGCAAAAAAACCTACAAAAAAAACTGCAAAAAAAGTCGTAACAACTACTGTAATGAAAATAGATTACAAAAAAAAGCCTAAAGCAAAACAACAACCTAAACCCGTTGATGAAAAAAAACCAATTGCGGATGATTCAATTGAAACAAAATCATTTGACGAAGCAAAATCGCAAAAAACTACGGTTAAGATAGGAAGCATGGAAGTTAAGTTAGCACCTTCGACTGACAACACAGAAGAAGTAAAAGCAACCGAACAACCAAAGGAAGAAGTAAAAACAGCAAAGGCAAAAGCAAGGGCAAAAGATAAAAAAATTAATTCCGAAATTGATGCTTTGTTGAAATCAGAAAACGAAACCAACCCCACAAAAAAGGATGAAGCCGATGATGGTAGTTGGGCTAAACCACACGAAAAAGAAGCATTACGTGATATGTCAAGGCAAATCTCTCACATCATTAACAATCACCACAGACCAACCAATAAGCATGGACTTGAAGATTTAATCGCATTAACTCTTAAAGGTACTGAATTGGAAGTAAACCATAAGGGAAGTACTGTTAATTGTAAGGTAACTTACAAAGGGTTTAGCGTTGAATTTGATATTGATGCTGCAAAGTATTGGTAGTTACTTTTGTTTGCTAAAGCCTTTACTTAATCCACAACACTTTTCAATTAGTTGCGGTATTGTCTTAACTTTAAAGTGATTTAAAAACACTCTTTGAAGGTATGCCTTTGTTACGCCCATTCCGAAGCGTTGGTAGATTGAATACAATTTTATTTCAAAAGCATTAGCGTATTCCTTTTTACATTTTCCACGACTGTATGGTACGGGTTTGAACCCTTGATTTTTTGCAATCAGATTTAATAATTTGTTACTCTTTAAAAACCATTCCGCACCACGACAAAAAACCTATCTGTACTTTCACTCAATAACATTTCCCGAATAATAAAGCATAACAACCCATCACCGATTTGGCAACAAAATCTGTATTATCAGGGATATGTGGAAGTCCTATCATTATTCTTTTATTAAAGTTTCTTAAAATCTTCTATTTTCACTTGCCTTTACTCTAAATTGTTCAAGGTCGTCAGTAAGTGTTAAGAATCTTTGAAGTTCAAATCCACCATTGCTTTCACCTTTGAAGTGTAAAAACACTCCATGTTCCATCAGATACGAAACAGGGAAAGTCCAATGGTCGTATTCATCAAATAACCATATTTTATCAAATGTTTTGGCATTACGAAATATATAATCGTTAAAACCATAACTACAACTCTTTTTAAATAGGTGTAGTTCCCTTTTTCGTTCCACCTTAATAGTTCGTGTACTTTTGGTTACAACGCCTATTTTACGCTTCCTTTTAGGTTCTGATTCTAATTGTAAGAAAATAACAATAGTCTTATCGGTTGAATGGGTGATAAGTTTGTTCTTACCGTCATCATCAATAAAAAACTCCCTAATAATAACTTTTGCTTGTTTTGGAAGTCGGGGCTTTGGCACTTTAGGTAGTTTTACCTTTGGTACTTTTATTTTTTGGATTTTTAGTGTTTTTGTTTTCATTGTCAGGATATTTAGTTATAATTATGTTAATTGTCTTTAAAATAATAAATAATAAACCAAGTAGAATATACCAATAATAAAGGGTATTCCTAAATAGTATTTACCAAACAGTAATTGTAATTTGTTGTAGTCTTTCATTTTTTTGTAGGCTTTTGGGATATTGGGATAATACTTTGCAAATATATAGTTAATTTTGAAGCAAAACCGAACGCATAGCACCAACGTTACCTGCAAGTGCTACGATAGTGCTATAATTGAACATTTCTTCCCAATTCCGTTAATTCAACAAATCTATCCCCACGCTCAATTAAGTTAAGCATTTCCAATTTATGTATAGTTGCCCAACTTTCGCTTCTGTTGCTTCTTGCAAAAAAGCATCTTGCATTCAGTCCTTGCATATAATGTAAAATGTTGCCATCACGCATTTGTTGAATTAACTGCTTCTGTGCTTTAGAAAGTTTTATCTTCTTATCCGCACCAGCAGGTAACACCGTATTTGTGCTATTGGCGGTTTCGTTTTTCAAATTATCTTTTGTCATATTTTTAAGTTTAGTTTTTCAAATTAAGTTCTGTGGTTAAATCGCCAACAGACACAAATACTTTTCCGTTGCCCGCTATGCTATTGTAGCGTTATTAATTCGGTGAATAGCATTTTTTACATAGTTCTCTTTATTGACATTTCCCATACAACTTGCAGGATGCGGCAACTTTACAATATTAAATCTATCATGCCAAAAATTGTCACGAACCCATCTGCCAAGTAATACAACAATATCGCTTTCTAATGGCTTATACTTTTGATGCCATTCTATTCCTGCATTATTTATTTCTAAAAAGTCTTTTGGTAAATACTCTCCTTCAAATAGATTAGTTTTGGTACATTTAAAAGGCAGTTCTTCTATGATAGCATCAATCATTTCACCTGACGTTGTTCTGCTGTCAAGTGGTTTCATACCAGGTTTATTATGCATCCCGACAAAAAACACATCGGGCAACAGCGCATTGCCGCAATTGGGGTTTGACTTTGTAACTTCAACTTCACTCATATATTTAGCTTTTAATTGTTTATGAACTTTTGTTTTTCAATGCCCAACTGACGGCAATGCTACCATGTTAGCAACAAGCGGTGTTCGTACATCTAATCAAGGTTGTCGCTAAATAAACTGT
>JAVHOF010000065.1:0-3244 GCA_036169915.1 Candidatus Pacearchaeota archaeon
CTGTCACAAACCACACACTTTAGTGTGTGGTGGCACATTGTTTTTTTGATTTTAATAATAAATTGAAATAATTTTTATATTGAATAAATTTGTATTTATTATGTAACCTCTTAGTAATAACAATAGAAAGATTTAAATATTAAAATCTGTTATAAGTGATATGGCAGAACCAAATTTTACAAATTATAGAGCAAATGTTAGACCTGCAGAAATTGTAACTGAAGAACTTGAAAGATGTGATGCTGAAGGTATTTATTTTGATAAAGTTAGACCTAGGTTAATAGCTTTTGAAGAGCAGGCTTCTGGAATAGAGATATCTCCAAGCAGAAAAGATAAACTTAGAAAATTATATGAATATGGAAGAACTAATGGAATTAATGCTGATGATAAATTTGCACGACCAGAAAGAAAAAGAAGAGCATTAACAGAAATTATGGGATATAGGGCTTTAAGAGGTTCTTGTTCTGTTGCAGATGCAAGTGATGCAATGGTGGGAGAAGTATATCAAAAAGATTTTTATGCAGGAAAAGGACTAAGACAATAATTTTATTAATCCTTTTTATTTTAATAATCTATGGGATTGCAAATAGGTGAGATAATATCAAAGAAAGAAATAAATTTTTCTGAGCTGAAGGGAAAGATTATTGCAGTTGATGCTTTTAATGCAATTTATCAGTTTCTCACGACTATCAGGCAACCAGATGGAACTCCTTTAAAAGATTCTCATGGGAATGTAACTTCTCATTTATCTGGACTGTTCTATAGAAATACGAATTTAATTTTAGAAGGAATTAAATTAGTTTATGTTTTTGATGGAGAAGCTCCTGAATTAAAATCAAGAACATGGAAAAAAAGAAAAGATGTCAGAGATGAGATGAGGGAAAAATATAAAGAGGCTTTGGAAATGGAAGATGTTGAGCTTATGGGAAAATATTCTAGGGCAGATGTTCGTTTGGATGAAAATAAGATAAAGGAAAGCAAGGAACTTTTAGAAGCAATGGGAATTGCTGTTGTACAGGCTCCTGGAGAAGGAGAAGCACAAGCTAGTTTTATGGCTGAAAAAGGAATTGTTTATGCTGCTGCTTCACAGGATTATGATTGCTTAATGTTTAAAGCTCCAAAATTAATTCAAAATTTGTCTCTTGCAAGAAAAAGAAAAACTGTTTCTGGTTTTAAGGAAGTTTTTCCACAGATGATTGAGCTAAAACAGGTTTTAAAGGAACTTGACATTAATCATGAACAATTGATTTGTTTAGGGATTTTATGCGGGACAGATTATAATCCCGGAGGTGTAAAAGGATTAGGGCCGAAAAAGTCTTTAAAATTTGTTAAAGAGCATAAAACTAAGGAAAAGATTTTTGAGAGTCTTGAAAGCAATGAGAAATATTGGAAAAAAAGTTCAGAATCTGATGATTCTGAAAATCACCTGGATTTTGATTGGAAAAAGATTTATGAAGAGATTGAACATCCCAATGTTATTGAAATAAGGAAAATTGATTTTCCGAAAATAAATAAAGAGAAGATTAAAGAGATTCTTGTTAAATATGATTTTTCAGAGGAAAGAATTGAAAATCAGCTTGTAAAACTTGATGAACTTGTTGAAAAAGCAAAACAAAGGACGCTGTTTTGATGTATATTTAAACAAAATTTTTATTTAGGTCCTCTGTTATAATAGTCCAATGCTTGTGATGAAATTTTTCCATGAGCTTTAATACTTTCTTTTGCTTTTTTTAATTCTTCTTCTTCTGATTCTTTTTTCATTTTTTTATCTGCTCTTTTGAAAAGAAGCCAGTAGAGCCAGGTAAATATTGCTGCAAAAAATATTAAAATTCCTAATATCCAAATATTTTGAATAAAAGGGGTAAAAATTTCAACTGCTGTTTTTATTACTCCTTGGCTTCCTGCAAGGGTTGCAACTATCATTGAAAATATTAGGGTTAAAAAAAAGTTAAAATTTGTAAATGCTTTTGCAGGAGAATAAATGACAATGATTAAAACAATCCATAGGATTAGAGATAAAATAAATTGCCATGACCATGAAAATTCAGTGTCAAACATTAATAGCCAAAGAGGATTAAGAGCAGAGAAAAAACTTTCTGTGTAGAATAATACTGGGCCTAAAACACTATTATCATATGCCCAGACTGTCCAATCTTGCAATATATAAGATTGATTTTCCTGTGCTTTTGAAAGAGATTCTCCTGCTTGCTGGAATTTTTCAAAAGATGCTGGCTGTCCTGTGTCAGGATTTATGTTTCCTACAACAGGAAGATCTTGAGAAATTATGTTTGAAATATTTAAGATAAATATGCTTAAGACCAAAATAACTAAAAGGAATATTTCAAATCTCTTTTTTGTTTTCATAGAAATAATAGTGAAAGAGAGTTTTTAAATTTGGCGATGATGTTTGAACCTAAAATTTATTCTGAACTGCCAAGTTCATCAAGACCTTTTGCTCTGAGTTTATCATAAGCTGCTGCTTTTCTTTGAATTACAGAAGCTCTTTCTCTTTTTGATTTTATTATTTCTTTTGAAAACCATTGTCTAAATGGTCTTAAAAATAGGAATATGAATATGCCAATGATTAGTGCAATTAAATAGGGAGATATTTGTATCAGATTTGTTGCAGAAAATATTCCTTGGTCAACATAGTTTGATGCTGATACTGAACCTATTTTATAGAGTGCTAATGAGATATAATATATTATGTAAACTGCCCAAATCATTCTTGCAAGAAGTAAATTAGTTGTTACTGCTAATGTAAACCATATAATAATAAATGTTGGTAAGACAGTAAGAATTGTTGCACCCATTGCTCCATAATTTAAAACTATTGCTTCTACAAAATTATCTGGAATATACATAAATGCTAAAATAGTTACAATAAGAGCAACTATTCCTGCTATTGCAGTTCCACCACCCATTTCTCCTTCTCTAAATAATCCTGATGATCTTAGTACACTATATAATACCATCCATAGTAAAATTCCTAATAATATTGTTGAGAAGGATGTTGGGCCAAGTCTTAGTGTTTCAAATAATCTGGCTATTGAGCCCGCTGCTGTTTCTCCCCATATTTGAAAATTTGTTTGCTGAGCAAATACAGAAGAAATTGACAGCAAACTTGTTATTGCTGTTGTCAGTCCAATTGATACACCTTTTTTCATGATTATCTTATATTTTTCATATTTATAAATGTTTCTTGAAAAAATGATTTAATTTTAGTAATAACTTAATTTTTTTT
>JAVHOF010000066.1:0-3147 GCA_036169915.1 Candidatus Pacearchaeota archaeon
AAAAGAAGCTATTTTAATATCTCCAGAATCAACCTTTTTTCTAAAAGCTATTTCAACACTACTTGCTTTTTCATGTGCTGTATCATATGACATATCTTTTCCTTGCATAAGAAGATGTTCAATCAATTCATGAATTATTGTAGCTGTAAAGTCGGTTGGAGTTAAAAATTGTTCAGCCCAAAGCTCTCCTTCTGGAGTGTAGGCATATCGTGAAGAATTTCCACCAAGACAAAAATCTATATCAGATTTATTTCTCATTTGTTCTCCATTTACCTTAATAATTCTTAATCCAAAAACTTCTCCAATATCTTCATTCTCGACTTTATCTAAAACATTCTCTGGTAAAGTGGAATCTTCTTTTTCTCTATCTTTTGCATATGGCATTCTGTCATCATCGTGAGCATGTGGAAGCTCTGGGGATTTTTCCTCAGTGATGATACCAGCCATGAACTGCATTTTTTCTTTTTCGTTCATCATGATTATAAATATTCAAAAGTTTTTAAATGTAGTCTTCGGTAAAGTTCAAGTCAATATAACTTGATAAAGTTAAATCAAATAACCTGCAAGTATCTTCTGAAACGTTAACTAGTGGCCCATACACTTGAGGGAAATCTTTATAGTAAATATTCAATGTTTTAAAATCATTGCATATTTAAGATAAAAAACGATTATGAATTTAAAATCATCAAGAATTAGGTCTGTTGAATATAATGACTCCACAGAAGTGTTGACTATTGACTTTGTAAAGGGGGGGAAATATAAATATTTTAAAGTTCCAGAGACAATTTATCTTGGAATTATAAAATCTGCATCTCCAGGAAGTTATTTTGATTCTTATATTAAACCAACATATCCTTGTAAGAAAGGTTAGTTGGTATTAACTGCCCATCCACTTGCTTGTAAATTGGATTTTGCAGTAAGGCCATCATAACCACCAGTAGAGCCATCTGGTGCAAGATTTGTTCCTGCAATATTTAGCGTTCCACCAGTCCAAAATAAAGCAGCTAAATCTACTAATACATGATTTACATTAGTGACAGACATTGTATTATCTTGAAGTTGAATGTTTATTCCATTATTTGTCCCTGCTGAAAGTGGCCAAAAATTTATATATCCTAATTTACACCCATCAAAACAAATTGACGTAAATTGCACTGATGAGTTTGGTAGTGTTACTGATGCTAAATTACTATTATTAGTTCCAACAAGCCATCCTCCTAAATTAGATAAACCAGAACAATTTAAAGAATTTAAATTACAATTACTAATAACAAAGTTGCTAAATACTTGTGTTGAATTTGGCAAAGTTATAGCTGTTAGCCCAGTATTTAAATTACTTTGAAAATTGCCGCCTAAGCCACTTAAACTAGAACAGTCTAAATTTCTTAAATCACACCAATATGCATAAAAAGTGGTAATTACCTCAGAAGAATTTGGTAATGTTACAGCTGTTAATCCAGAGTTTGAGTATATTTGAAAATCTCCTCCAAGTCCAGTTAATCCAGAACAATTTAAATTTTTTAAATCACAACTATGGATATAAATATCAGTAAACACTTCAGAGGAAGTGGGTAATGTTACAGCTGTTAAAGCTGAGTTTGAGTGTGCCCAAAAGGTTCCTCCTAATCCACTTAAACTAGAGCAGTCTATATTTGTTAAACTTCCGCAACCTTGAATGTCAAAGTCAGTAAATGCTTCAGAAGAATTGGGTAATGTTACAGCTGTTAAATTTGGATTTGAGTAAATTCTAAAATTTCCCCCTAATCCACTTAAACTAGAGCAGTCTAAATTTCTTAAATCACAGCCAGAAAGAAGAAAGTTAGAAAACACTTCAGAAGAATTTGGTAATGTTACAGCTGTTAATCTAATGTTTGAATGATTTTGAAAACTACCACCCAGACCACTTAAACTAGAACAATCTAAGTTTCTTAAATCACACCAATATGCATAAAAAGTGGTAATTACCTCAGAAGAATTTGGTAATGTTATGGCTGTTAAACTAGGATTTGAATATAAAAGATAAATGTTTAAATTTGTTGCTGCGGTTAAACTTAAATTCCCCACAATTCCACAACTCTCTAAAGCAAGTGCAGTAAATTCAGTATTTTTGCTTGCCATTATACTTACAGTGCGAGGAGATGAACCAGAAAATGTATATGTAGTACTTGATGTGGAGAGTCTTTTTTCATCATTAAAATTCCAAATTGGTAATCCAGTGTTTCTAAGTGCGCCCACAGATGGAGTTAAATTTATAGTACTAGCTGTTGTGGTGAAATTTATAGATTCGCCTTCTTTGTTATTTGAAAAAAAGATTGAGTTCATTTTTTATTTTTTTATAAATATGCAACTTTTATAATTATTTTTCGTATTTATAGTAAAATATAGTGTGATGGCGAAAAAATATGTAAGAGGCTATACTATTGAAGATATTAAGGTCGGAATGAAAATAAAAGACAAAGGTGACCAAAATTTATATGGCATTATTACTGATATAGAAGATGTTCATAATGTAGAAGTAACTTATTATGATAAAAACGGGAAAAGGGCTGGATTTGGATTTTATTGTTTCGATAAGAAATGTGATTATGAATATAATGGCGGCCATATAGAAATAATAACAGAAATAATTACAGAATGATTTCAGAAGGATACAAAAAAAGATTAAGTGAATTAGCTGGAATATCTGAAAATATGGATATTATTATCACTATTCCAAAATCTATACAGTGGAAAGAATATGAAAAAGAACTAGAAGCTGTAAAAGATTATAAACAAGTTATGAATTTTAAAGTTAATAATTTCCCAAAAACAAAAATCGAGAGCAAGTGTTATTCGCTTTATAATGGTTTTATTATAGGATGGATGGAAATAGTTGGAATGTCTGAAAAAAACTTCACCTGTTCAACGACTGGTAAAGATTGGAAAGGAAAATTTATAGAAAGGTCTGGACCTTTTCATAAAATAGAACCAATTCCAATGAGAGGTTTTCAAGGATTTAGATATTTTAAGTGAACTGACCCACTATGTGGTGATATTTATATTTGCAAGAGGCTTCGAGGTGACGGCTCAATCTACACATCCCATAAAATTACTTCCAGTGAACTGACCCACTCACAGCAGAGCTGATGAGTGGGCTTCTATATATCA
>JAVHOF010000067.1:0-3130 GCA_036169915.1 Candidatus Pacearchaeota archaeon
TTTAGATTCCAAGATTCAAGTTACAAGACACTACTGCAGCAACGGAACCCGATGCTGCCGTCAGAGCTGGAAGCGTCGTAAATCACGCCCGCATAGAAAGGACCAGCATCAGCGCCACTAACCCACTTGCCACCGCGATACACAGCCCGGCCAGTTGAAACTCCAGCTAAAAAATAAACTCCATCACTTCCATATTTATTTGTATTAGCTGTTCCTGTCTGCCATCCTCTTGTATTATTAATATAACAATAACTACTGCTTCCTGAACACGGGTTTATTGTTGTAACTGTTTCATTAACCCATTCAGCAACATTTCCAATCATATCATAAACATTTTCTGATGAAACACAATCCAAATGGCTTCCTGTTTGACAAGGAGCGCATTGTGAATAAGTATTGCATGCACTTGAATCAGTTGAAACACTTGGAATTCTTGTTGCAGAACCAGCGCCTGTTGGCAAATTATAAACAACACCTTTAATATTAACTGCTCCTAACCATTCTTCACTTGTGCATAAATGCTTTAATGCATTTGCACAAGCAGTTCTTGCAACTAATTGTGTTACAGCTGCCCAAGGCAGAACATTTGGCTTTGATGTTGCATTATGCGTGCTGTCACTTCCTGCACTTACACTTGTTGCATCAGGTCTTGATGCTTCATACATATCAATGCAATAACCTCCGAACTTGTCAATATAAGACATATTTGCAGGACAGCTTCTCTGATAACCTTTCCATTTCAACTGCACAAATGTAGCATTGATTCCAAAATCAATTATACTTGAAATATAAGTTCCATTTGTAACATAACTTGTATTTGTTGCATCAGTATAATTAAGATAAATATACTGCTCAGTGCTATTGTAAAGAGTATTATTAAAAGTCCCGCCTGAAAAAAGCGAACCTGAATAATAATAAACAGCTCCTGCTATTATACTGATTGCCAAAACTATTGCAATTACAGTTAAAACTATAAACCTTAAATTCACTGCTTTCTTCATAAAATTAATTCTCATTTGAAAAACCTCCTTTCAGATAATCTGTTTAAAATGATTTCAGCGCTCGCTCCTTGCGAGTCGCTCGCGCTGAATAAACCTAGCATAATAGATATAATTCCAATTATTAAAACCCTGCTTCTTCCACTTTTCTCTTTCATAATCTCTTTTTTATTTATCATTTTTCTTTTGCCCCAGGACTTTTCTCAAAAGGGCTGTTTTCATTTTCTTTTTCTTCTTTATTTAATGGACATGAAGTAAAATCTTCTTTTGTGAGTAAAACATATTTATGAACTGATTTAATAAGATAATTGCTTCTTGAAAATGGAGTATCTCTCATCTTTTCATAATAAGTATAAAGAATTGTTTTAATCCCATTAGCTTGAAGGTTTTTTATGACTGGAACAAAATCACTATCTGTAGAAATGAGTATAATCCTTTTTATTTCAGGATAGTCTAATAGAATCTTCATTAAATCCATAGCTAATAAAATGTCTACTGCTTTTTGCTTGTAAACAAAATCTTTTTCAAATTTTAATCTCTGACATCTTCCTTCTCTGACAATAACTCCTCTTTTTCTTAATTTATTTAAAAACTTATCATATCCATCTTTTCTCTTTCCTTCATCAAAGGTAGGAACTGAACTTTGAAAGGGCGGAGAAGTATAATAAAAAATCTTCTTGCAAATAAGTTTTTGTTTTTTTGACAAATTCTCTGAAAAATTTATCAAATCATATATTAAATATTTTCCACTGCCAAAATGTTTTGATAATTTGGATAAAAAATTTGCATCAATAAATACTAAAGTATCTTTTAAAAAGGACTCATCCGGCAACCCTTGCGGATTACCGGGGAGCATGTTAAAATTATTAACATTCAAAGGTTTATAAACTTTTTGCGGGTTCTCTTTCAATTCAATTTTTTCTTTATTTTCTTTTGTCATATTTTTGTCTTTCATAATCTCTTTTTTATTGCTCTTTTTCATTTTTCTTTTGCCCCAGGACTTTTCCCAAAAGGGCTGTTTTCATTTTCTTTTTTATCGACAATTCCCCAAAGTGTGAAGATTCATCTTGAATCGAACTTTTGGGAAATCCTCCAAGGATTTCCCAATATCCTCCTTTGTCAGGACCAATTCTTTTGATTTTATTTTGTTTCTTTAATTGATTCAAATTAAACTTAATTCCGTCCTCAGTTATATCTACTTTTTTTGCAAGTTCTTTTCTAGTTATTTTTGGATTTTCTCCAATTAAATCCAATATTTTCTGGGTAGTTTTCTGGGTAGTTTTCTGGGTAGTTTTCTCTCCGGCTAATCTGCCTAACTCTTCTTGTGTTGGTCTAAACAATGTAACTGCAAAGAATTTCCCGAATTGAAATTCAGGATTTTTCAAACCTGCATCTTTCATTTCTCCTCTAATCCTGTTTATCCCGCTTCCAACATGCTCCACAAGATTCAGCTTTTGAAATAAACTAAAAATAGTGGGATTTCTAGAAAGGCTTCTAGTTCCAAATTCTTCTTCCTTTATTATTAATCCGCCAGGATTGCTTATTTCAATTCTATCATCAAAAATATCAATCTGGATATGGGCCCCTTTTTCAGAATAATCTCTATGAGTCATAGCATTAATAATGCATTCTTTTAATGCTTTTTCAGGGATCTCCAAAATTTCTTTTCTTGGACCAAAACCTTCCATTCTGTAAACAACTTTAAGATTTGTATATAGAAACTTTAACACTTCTTCATAATTTGAATAAATATCTGATTGAAAATCTTTTTTACTAATGATAAATCTTTTATCAAGCCCCTTATATAAAACACATGTGACTATTGCTTGTGGAATAAACTTCTCTATTGAATCACAAAAAAATAACACTCCTGCATTTTTGAATTTTCCATTTTCAATAAGAACTCCTATATTCTTCAATATTGCTTCATCGGAAATAACTCGGCTTAATTTTGCTTTATTCAAATAAGTAGTAAGCTTTGTTTTATCAAAACCATTATTAAAACTAAATATTGCATGAATTGCTTCATCAAATAATATTTTTCCTTCTTTATTAAAAAAATTCCTTATCTCGTCTGTTGATAATTTTTGTGAATTTGCACCTTGTCTTAAGAAAAATCCAGCAGAACATCT
>JAVHOF010000068.1:0-14948 GCA_036169915.1 Candidatus Pacearchaeota archaeon
AATTAAAGATTATCCTGCTAATCTTTATGTTAAGTATTAAGGTTTACTTAACAGATTATGTTCAATTTGTGAACTTAACATGCTCTTAAAAAATTGTCATCCAAATTGAAATAAGAACCATAATTTAATTATTGTTGAGACAGCCAATTTTCTTCTTTTTATTGATAATGTTCAGTAAGATGAGCTAAAGAGGGTAGATTATAGAGAATAAGTAAATGTTAAGATTGATAATTTACTTAACAGGTTATACTAATTTAAATCTCTAATCCCTTCACTAATTTGTTTTAGATATAAATATTTGAGTGCGTGAAGAGCTTCTATTTGATGAGTATTTCCTATTTCTAATTTTTGTAATATTTCGTCTATTTGATATCTTGCTAAAAGTTTTCCGTTCGTAGTTTTTATTCTTACTCTTTTATAATTAGGATTATCTATGTCCTTTCCTCGTGGGCTTTCAAAATATTTCCAACCTTTATTCTCCAAAGCTCTTACTTTTTGTTCTATATTAGAATATTCATCTTCAATAACTAGAAAACTTTGGTAATCTAATCCCATTTTAAACTTTACATAAAAATAATCCCATCTTTGGTTAGAACTGTGAATCTTATTCCTGCTGGAATATTTAGAATTGCAGAAATCAATGCCATGTGCTCTTTTCCTTCTCCACTTGCTATTGACAATCCAACTTCTGTCCCTTTTATTTTTCCTTTTAATTTTTTTAATAATTCATTCTTCATATCTGCTATTCCTGAAGAAGTTATTTCTATGAATTCAAAATCTTTTTCAACATTAAACTTTTTTGCAGATTCATTTCCAATAATAATAATATTATCCCAATCCCCTCTATTAATTACACCTGCAACCTGCCCCCAGGTTTCTTTTCCTGAACTAATCATTGCTATTAATTCCATTATTCTGAATAAACAATTTAATTTATAAGGTTATATGTGATAAAAAGGAATTAAAAAAATTTATATATCCTAGATAAACTATAGTAATTATTAAAGAGAGGAAAATATGAAAGATATCCCACTGTCTGAAATAACTTTAAGGAAGTATGAAAAACCTGCTAATCTTGAAAAAAGAGAACTTATTAGAAAAATCTGTTTGTCTTTAGGGCTCCTTCAATTGGGAGATTCAAGAGATGTCATAGTTGATATATTAATGGTTTTGATTGAAGCTAATAAGAAAAAAGAGAATCTTACAAGTGATGAAATAAATCTTAAAGTTAGTGAATTAAGAAAAAAATATAGTTTGGAAACTAAAGGGCTTGCTGAATCAAACATAAGAAGGCAATTAAAAAGACTTAGAGATTATATGCTGATTGATAAATCTGAAAACAAATATTATCTTACAGAACATTCTACATTGGCAGAAATTTTTAAAAATAGCATTGAAAAATTTGTGCTTCCTCAGATAATAGAAAGGGTGAAAGAGTATTTGAGTGAGTTAGAGAAGACATAAAGAAATTTTTCAAGGGTTCAGTTCTTACGAACTTTCACCCATTGAAAAATTTGTGCTTCCTCAGATAATAGAAAGGGTGAAAGAGTATTTGAGTGAATTGGAAAAAGTATAAAAAGATTTAAAAACCCAGTAAATCATAATTAATTACCATTAACTACATCACTTAGTTCCTTTTTTCTGGAATTTAGGTGCATAGGTAGAAGGTATGAATACAAGGAGAAAAAATGTCAGATGAAGAAAATCTTTAAAAGATTTTCAGTATCTTCCATTTTTATATAAGAAGAAAAATGTCAGATGAAGAAACATTCCTGAAAGCAATAGAAAAGCTTAAAGAATCAAAAGATAAGAAGAATTTTGATCAAACAATAGACTTAATTATAAATCTAAAAAATTTTGATGTAAGAAGAGAAGCTTTCAGTGTATTTATTGAAGTTCCTAATAAAATAAAAGAGAAAAAAATTGCAGGATTTTTTGAGAAAGACTCAAAAATTGTTGATACTATTAAAAAAGATGATTTTGGAAAATATAAAGAAAAGAAGGACATAAAAAAACTTATTAAAAATTATGATTTCTTTATTGCTAATGCAAAGCTCATGCCATCTATTGCAACTGCTTTTGGAAGAGTTCTTGGACCTGCGGGAAAAATGCCTTCTCCACAGCTTGGAGTCCTGCCTTCTGAAGATGAAAATGTTATAAATGCTCTTAAAACTAAAATCGATTCTACTGTAAGAGTAAGAGTAAAAGAACCTAGCATAAAAATAGGAATTGGAAAAGAATCTTTGAGCAATGAGCAGATACTTAGGAACATCCTTACAGTTTACAATAAAGTCTGCGAAACTCTTCCTAAGAAAAAAGAAAATATAAGAAATGTTAAAATTAAACTTTCAATGGGAAAACCTGTTTTAGTTGAGGTTTAGGAGATTATTATGAAAGAAAAAAATACAAAATCCAAAGTTCCTGTAAAAAAAATTAATGATGTAAAAAAATTAGCTGAAAAAATAAAGAATTCAAAAACTCTTATGATAGTTTCTATCAAGAGCCTTCCTTCAAAGCAATTTCAGGATATAAAAAAATCAATAAGAAATGAAGCATTTATACAAGTTGCTAAAAAAAATATTCTTACAAGAGCAATAAAAGAATTAAAAAAAGAATCTGTACTTGGGCTTGAAAATCATATAAAAGAAAATTGCGCTTTTGCAATATCTGAAATTGAAGGTTTTGAATTAGCAGGAATTTTGGCTAATAAAAAAACTCCTGTTTTTGCAAAAGCTGGACAAATAGCACCAACAGACATTGAAGTAAAAGAAGGACCTACTGATCTTGTTCCAGGTCCTGCAATCAGTGAACTTGGCGCATTAGGAATACAGATTTCAGTTGAAAATGGAAAAATTGCAATAAAATTTCCAAAAGTTATTGTTAAACAGGGAAATATTATATCAGAAGGAGCTGCTTCAATATTGCAGAAACTGAATGTACAGCCATTTAGTGTGGGTTTAGATCCTGTTGCTATCTATGATGTAAAAACAGAAAAAATTTATACTGAAATTAAAATAAATGCAGAAGAAACAGCAGAACAATTGAAATTTGCAGCTGCAAAAGCACTTGGATTTGCTCAGAAAATAGGATATTTCTGCAAAGAAACAATTAGTTATTTCTTAACTAAGGCAGATATTGGAGCAAGAGCAATTGAAAATAAAATTTCACAAGGTGCAGGAGAATTAGCATGAATAGATTTCAAAATTATAGAATGAGTGAAAAAGAATTAATTGAAAACCAGAATATTTGCAGTTTAATTTATGCTCAGATTGGAGAAGCCAGAGACTTAGAAAATTATGAAAGAGAACTTCGAGGAACTGACAGAGTTTATGAAAGAGTATTTGAAAGATTTTTACATGGGCCAACTGAAAATAGACCAAGAGAATTAAAAGAATTAGAGGAATTGGAAAAAGTATCATATGAACTAATGCTTAAATTAAATTCATGGGAGGAAACAGCTTAAAATGGAATATATTTATGCAGCTCTTTTATTGCATAAAGCTGGAAAACCAGTAGATGAAGAACATATAAACAAAATTCTTCATTCAATTGGAGCAGCTATAGATGAGTCAAAAATCAAAAACCTTGTTGCAAGTCTAAAAGGCCTTGATATAGAAGCTGAACTTGCTAATGCAGTTGTAGCAAGTGCAAGCGGATCATCAGCTGGAGCAGCTAGTGCAAAACCTGCAGAAGAGAAGAAAGAAGAAAAGAAAGTTGAAGAATCAACAGCTGGATTAAGTGCTCTGTTTGGATAGAGCTTTCTTTTGAAAAGAAACTTCAGAAAGAAAGACTAAACTTATAGGGCAGACATAGTTAAAATCATGTCTGTTATCTTATGCTGTTGAAATAGTTTTATTTAGAAGCTGTTCCACTATAAATTGATTTACAAATTGAAAGAAAATTTGCTAAAAATTATAAATATTTTTTAGATATATATAATATTGATAGAGTTTATATAGTATTTATAATTAAATAATATCTAGAATGAAAAGAGCATTGGTTTGTGGTGCAGGCGGGTTTATAGGAAGCCATCTTGTAAAAAAATTAAAAAAAGATGGATATTGGGTTCGAGGGATTGATTTAAAATATCCTGAATTTAGTGAAACTAAAGCTGATAATTTTTTGATTAAAGATTTAAGAGACTTAAAAAATTGCATGGAAGCATTAATTTTAACAGAAGGTGAAATTTTTGATGAAATTTATCAACTTGCTGCAGATATGGGGGGAGCAGGATTTGTTTTTACTGGAGAGAATGATTTTGATATTATGCATAATTCTGCTATAATAAATTTAAATATTGCCAGTTTAAATAAAATGTATAAAAAATTGTTTTATTCTTCTTCTGCATGCATTTATCCCCAAGAAATCCAAGAAGAAACAAATAATAAAGGATTAAAAGAAGAAATGGCATATCCTGCTCACCCAGATTCTGAATATGGCTGGGAAAAATTATTTAGTGAAAGATTGTATCTTACAATGATGAAAAATAAAGGAGTTCCTGTTCGGATTGCAAGATTTCATAATATCTTTGGACCAGAAGGAACTTGGAAAGGTGGAAGAGAAAAAGCTCCTGCTGCAATATGCAGAAAAGTTGCTGAAGTAGATGACTATGGAGAAATAGAAATATGGGGTGATGGAGAACAAACAAGATCTTTCTTATATATTGATGAGTGTTTAGAAGGTATAAAAAAATTAATGGATTCAGATTTTATTGGACCTGTGAATATTGGTTCTGAAGAAATAATATCAATAAATAATTTATCGAGAATGGTTGCAGATATAGCTGGGAAGAAAATTGTGTTAAATCATATAAAGGGACCTATTGGTGTGAGAGGAAGAAATTCTGAAAATACTTTGATAGGAGAAAAACTAAGATGGAAACCTGATTATCCTTTAAGAGAAGGTATGAAAAAAACTTATGCTTGGATTAGTCAACAGGTTGAGAAAGAAAAGTTAATAAAATATCAAAAAAATAATCTATAAAATTTTACTATGATTTTCAAGTATTAATTTTAAAAACAATATACTTATATACTTGGTTTTGCTTTATTTTGTTATATAAGGAGGTACAAAAAAAATGGCTGCATGGGGTAAATGGGTAGCTGTAATAGGCGGAGTCATAGCAGTAATTGGCCAATTTTATGGTGCAAATTACTATCTTCCAGCAATTGGAGGAGTAGTTGCTGTTGTTGGCGGATTCCTTAGTGAGTAAATCAAAAAATTTATTTTTTTTATTTTTTATGTATTTAATTTAATCTTTCTATTTTTTTATTTTTATAATTTATGAATTAGAATAGAACAAAACTCCACCAAGCATTGCTGTTGGATTATTACTAGCTGATTTTATTGGGTTAGGATTATACTTGTCTGTTTTGTAAACTGCAATTCCAGTAGCTATTAAAGTACCTGCACATATTAATGCTAAAGTTGTATCAAATACTATTTGGGTTAATCTATTTCTTTTTTCAATCTCCATATTTTTAAATATTTCTTAATTCAACCAAAAACATTTAAAAGACTGATTACTTTTAGATTATCATAAATAAGTTTCAAGAGAAAAAGCTTGAAACATTGTAAGAACAAAATTTAAAGGAGGAGAAATGAATAATGGAACTACTAACAAGAAAAAATGGAGTATGGTTGTGTGTAATTGGAGTAGCAATGCTATTACTTAATTTCTTAACTTTAAAATGGTGGAATATGGATATTGATATTCTTGGTGCGATGATTGCTGTTCTTGGTTTAGTTATTGCAATAGCCTGTGGAAAGACTATGAAACATTCATCCAAATTGTTAACAAGAAAAAACGGAGTATGGGTATGTATAATTGCAGTAGTAATGACTGCCATATTCGGATATTCACCAATTCCTTTTCTTAATGGTGATATTGGTGGCATCTTTGGATTAGGAATTTTTGTTTTAGGAATAATTCTTATAGCTGTTAGATGGAAAAACTAATGGTTGTCAAAGACACCAAAAGAAAAAAATAATTAATTCTTCTATACAAAACTTTATAATACCACAGAATTTTAGATATTCAAGCAGTATTTTAAGAATAATCTTGAAACGCTGTAAAACTTGAAAAAGTTTTATCAACTACTGCCGCTGTGGGATACAGAGAATTAGGAATTCTCTGTCTGTTCAACTCTGACGAGATTGAACACAATGGTAAACCATTGTCCCATAAATATGGCATAAGCCGCTGTGGGACAATGGTACTCCAACCGCCTTGAGAGCGGTGCCTTTACGGCCTCCCGGTTCGATTCCGGGCAGCGGCGTCAGATATTCTGTTTAAAGCCGTAATCGATATATATAAGCTGAAAGGAGTTGAATCGATTATGGCTGAGGGAAATAATAAACTAAAACTGGTGAATACTAAAAGAAGATTAATGAGAGTTGAACTTCCTAAATTAAAACTAGGCGAGGGTATTGATAAGCTGATTCCATTTATTCCTCAAGATAGTTTAAAGAAAGAAGAGGAATTTTATGAAGAATTAAGAAAAGATGGTTTAACTGAACAAAATATTCAAGACAAATATAGAAGTTGTTTGTTAGTTCTTTCTTATGTTATTAATATGGACTTGCATAAAGCAAAAAGAGAGGATTGCAGAAACCTTAATGCATGGATAAGCAATTCTAAGTATCAATATTATAGAAGAGAAAATTTGAGGATTGCATTAAAAAAGGTCTTTAGGTTTTGGAAAGAAACAGGAACACATAATCCTGAAGAGGTTTGGGATGTTTCAAGACCTAGAAATGAAAAAAAGCCTAAGCCTCAAAAACCCAAGAGAATGGTAAAGACTAATGAAGAGGTTGATGAGATAATCAATGTTGTAGGAAACAATAGGGATAAATTATATTTAGCTCTATTATGGAATACTGCGGGTAGACCAATTGAAATTGAAAAGTGCAAATTTTCTCAGATTTATGAATATAATAGCCAGTTAATTTTAGATTTAAGAACTGCAAAAGAAAGCGGAGATGAAGATGATAGAAAAATTGTTTTAATTTATGCCTTGCCTTATTATCATAGATGGAAAGCTGAATTTAAAGAAATATTTGGAATTAAAAGTGATAATGATGATTTAACAGATATGTATATTTTTAGAAAATTTCCTAACTATGACAAAGATAAACTAAAAAATATTGATAAGAATAAACCTGTTTGTCATGCTTATTATTCTAATCTGTTCACCGAAGTTGGAAAGAAGTTAAATATTCCACAATTCACTCCAAAAATATTTAGAAAGTGGGCTATATCTAGGTGGGAGAGGCAAGGAGTTCCATATGCTTTAATTAAGAAGATGAGTGGACATTCTAAGAACAGTAGAGCAATAGAGCATTATTCTTTCCATGATGAAGAAGATTGCTATAGCCAATTATTAAAATTAGAAGGTGTTGAAAAAGAAAAAGAGATAATCAAAGAATTACCTCCGATAATCAAATGCAAGAGATGTAATAAGGAAAATAAATCTAAGAATGAATATTGCGAGTTCTGTGGCTTTGGGCTGACAGAAGAAGCAATAATTAAGTTGCAATTAAAGAAAGATAATCAAATGAATGATTTAAAAAAAGCCATGAAAGAAGAATTAGAAGAAATGTATGTTAAATTAATTAATGAGAAATTGAAATCGCAGTAATTTTCTTTGCTTTTTGCATTTTTAAGTCTTAAAAAGCCTAAACTTCAATGTACGAATTATCTGTCGGATTTGATTAAGATAGATTATGGGAAAGACAAAAAATAACTTCAATCAAATTCAAGAAGCTGCAAAAAAGTCAGCGATAAAATCAATAGCAAGGGTGTTAAAGAAGCAAAAGGAGTTTCGTAAACTAAAAAAACTGGAAAAAATAAAAGATGAAATATGATATTAAAGATAATAAGATAGTATTAGCAGATATACCTCAATTACTTGAAAGAAAATTGCTTGAAAGATTGAAAGAAGCAGAAAAGAGTATCTCTATACATTCAAAAAAAGGATTTATTTCAAAAAATATCGTTTACATGAAAATATGTAGGTCATTTAGTATAACCAAAGAAGAAGCACGTGAAGTTCTGTCTGAATTAAGAAGAAAAAATTATCTAGAATTTATTGGATACAGAGGTGTAAAGCTATGTTATGAGCTAAATTAATAACTATCAAATGGAACTTAAAAAAAAATTTGTAGAAAAAGTTGTAGAAGTACGTATAGATTTAACAAACTTCAATTAAAGATACTCATGAAAATAAAAGAATATCAGGGTAAGGAAACGGTGAGTCAAACTTTCCTAGCGGAAGAACTTGGAGAGAATTTATCGACTATAAACTATAATATTAAGAAATTAATCAAAGAGGGATTTATTCAATCAAATGGATGATTTTAAATTAACTGAAAAGGGTGAAAAATTTATTCAAAATTTAAGGGGGAATATTAAAGAATCTAATCGATATAGAAGTCATAATTTATCTCTGACTCTTTATTTATCAGAAATACCAAAAGGTCTAGAAAAAAACAAAGCGTTTTGTCCTTTTACAAATAAAAGATATTCTGGATTAAAAACAGAGCTACTTGGATGTAAATTCTTTTATTATGGTGGAAATAAAGCCAATTTGTATTTAACAGATGTTTTTGCAGATTCTAGGGAAGAAATCTTAGATAAAATTCATTCATTAACTCATCAAATAATTCAGATATTAAAAATTGAATTTGAAATAGAAGTGAATGGTTTTGAAAGTTATAAACTGAATACAGGGCATATTGCTTTAATTGGAGAATTAGAAAAGGTTAAAGGGTATTTTAAAGATGGAAATTTTGCTGTTGATTGCTCCCATAACAAACCCGAAGTTGAGACTGAAAATGTAGATACTATGTTTGAAAACATAGATAAACTCCAAAATTTTAAAGGGAGTATAAATTCTTGTAGAAATTCTATAAAAGGAGGTAAAGAAAATGACTGAAAAACTAAAAGTAGGAGAGAAGTATCTAACCTTGCAAATAGGAAATTTGAAGATACCTTTCTTTCCAACTAAAACAAGAGACGGAAAGAAGTATTATCACACAAACATAAGAATATGGGTTAATGAAAAGAAAAAAGAGGATTCTAATGAAGATTCAGGAGATATAGATTAGATGATACTTCCAAAATGTAAGCGAGGTTTGAATAGGCGAGGACACCTTTTGTTTAGCTTGGGCTTAGCTTCTTTTTTAATATATTTTTTAAGCCATTATATTGAAATTCCTTATTCATTTTTAATATTCCATGTCCCATTTTTTCTTTTTGGAGCCATATTACCTGATTTAATAGAAAGACCCACAGACATATGGCATAGAGGACTAATACATAAAGGATTTTGGTTGTTATTAATTCCCTTAACTATGTTAATATTATATTCTTTTTGGCCAGCTAGTAGCAAATTTAGTTTCTTGAATATCTCTTTTAATTATTATTCAATTAGAATTTTTATTTTGGCAGGTTGGTTAACTCACCTTCTCGGAGATTCTCTAACGAGTAAATTAAGATGAAATTTTGGTTAACTTATCTTCTACTAACATTATTCCTTTTGAAATGACTTTATTTTGTTCTAGTAAAATGTCAAGTTTTTTTATGACTCCCTCATCACCCTCTTTTAGATTAATTTTACTTTCATTAGTCAAATCTCCTAATACTTTAAATCTGTCTGGAACATTTCTTTTTTTGTAAGATTGAATCAATACTTGAAAAACCATTTGTAAACTTGCAACTCCAAATTCTTTTTTTAATGCTATCAATTCTGGCATAAATTCCTTCTTGATTGAAACGTTAGAATATCTTTTCATAAATATGGGAGTTTTCTGAGATTTATATGTTTTTTGTTCTTATGAACGCCTAAATAATCATTTCTATAAGGCACCCATAATATAGCAAGAATATTTTACTTTTCTTGGTTATTCTGTAATAATCATATTTGCATTATAATCTTATGAGTATAAATTTATCCACTCTAAGTAGTCAAAAACATTTATATATAAAAGAATAGTTCAATAATTATGAAAAATATTCAAAAAGGATTTTTTATTTTATCAAGCATGATGATTTTTATTTTATTATGTATAAATTATTTAAGTGCCTACCAATTTGTATGCTTGACCAATGGTCAAAGTATCTTTGTTAGTCCAACATTTAATTATACCTGCAACCATACAATTTGTCACCTATGTGCGACAGATGATTTTCAGTATGCACCTGGTCCTTTTTGTATTAATCTAGTTGATAAATCTTGTCACCCTTTAATTCTAGACCAAGACCATGATGGAGTTCCAGATAGTCAAGATAAATGTCCAGATACAATAGGATTACAAATTATTTACGGATGCAGTTGCAAACAAATACTTGCATTAAAGCCAGGAAACAATGAAGGCGAATTAAAAAACGGATGTTCAAAAGGAACAATAGATGTTTTTACAAAGCAAATAGGTTGGGCTAAGAACTTATTTAATTAGTTTTATTCTTAATTTTCTTGATTTATAAAATTAAAAAACTCTTTAGATTTGTCATATTGACAATATTACATAAATATTTATATAGAACAATTGTCAACATTGACAATATGAAATGGAGTTATCTATAATGGGAAAAGTTTGGGAATATCTTAATTATGGAATGTCAAAAAAGGAGTGGGAACAACAACAACTTGTAAACAAATTAAGGGAAAAAGATTTCTGCTCTAGTTGTGGAAAAAGGACAGAAATTATATGCCAATCAAAATCTATTATGGGAAATTGTGAAAAAGCTCTATGCTCTGATTGTGCTAAAAAATGCAAAAGTTGTGGAAAACATTTTTGTTCGAGACATATACATAAACACAAATGTAGATAAAAAATGAAAAGAGAAGTATTAATGTTAGTTTTTGGATTGTTCTTAATAGTTTTTAATAGCTCATTTATTCTGGGATTTGAAGGAGAATGGTATTCAAGCGGAAATATTAGTTCTTTAACAATAGAAAAAATTTCTTTCAATACTCGACTTTGGAATATTGAAGAAGGAAAATGTGATTTGACTACCCTTAATCCTACAAAAGATATATTTAATAGAACAACAGTTACAGGGTATAGTGTAAAAATTGTCTGTCCTGTAAATGCTAGAATGAATGGGGTTACTAAAGATAATGGTATTATTGAGTTTTATACTACTGATGAAAATTTTAACTGTAACGAATTATCAAATAAACAAGTGTTAGGCGGTTCAACTACTGGTGCAGTTATCATAAAACTTCCTTCTTTAGTTTCTAGCTCTTCAAATAAAGAATATAAAGGTCTATTCACAGGTACAATAGTTACACATAATTTAAGCTCTTGTCCAATTTTAACATTTTCTAACAATAATAAATTTTATGCAAATGATAGTGTTCTTATAACAGGAACACTTTTTGCATTTACAGAAAACGGCAATAAAATAGAGGGTACATTTGATTTAAGAAGTAATTTTGAAAAGTCTGGGGCGGTTACATTTGGAGGTTACTATAATGGTTTAAATTTTGATGGATTTAAAATAGATTATACTCAAAACAACCATGAACAAAGACTTTCTACCCTAGAATCTTGGAAACATACTATCGTAGAAACTCTGTCTAATATTTCATATAGAATGGACATTTTTGACTCTACACTTCATATGGGAATAGGTAATGCAATTATGAATATCTTTGATAAATTAGATAATCAAGATACTAGGATAAAAGCTCTTGAAAATCAAGCTCCCTCAACTACTAATGGAACTCTTCCTAATTATTTTAAGTATCTGAGTAGCTCTGACCGAAAGGCTATGGTTTGTGGTTATGGGCAAGATAACCATTTAAATTCTATAAATGATTTAGGTTGGAGTTGTACTATAACCTATAAGGTTAATCAGTATACAAAAAAGGAAACTTCAACTTGCAGATGTACTGGAAGATAATCAGCCTCGCCTGAGGGCTCGGCTGTAATTTTTGGCTGCTTCATAATCTCCTCAGCTCGATTATTTTGCAGCAATATTAATCTTAAACCGATTAATTTATATATTTCATTATAATCCTATTTATATAGGGGTAGTGGAATTAATATTATGGAAATTGTGTCTTTAAAAAATGTGTCTTTAAACTCTAAAATTCTCTTGCTAAAAGAATTGGGTTATAAAAGTGATGGTGAATTTGTTTTAGATAAAGGGGGAAATAGATTATTAGATAGATATTTTGATGTTCCAGTAAGAGTTGAAAATATGGTTATACTTCCGGGAAGCGAGATTATCTTAGATGATAATGAATTAAGTATCTCTGCTTATTTGGAGGAATTTGGAAATGTCTTCTGAAATTATTAAAGACGTTATAGAAGCCTCATTAGAATTTTCTAAAGAACAAATAATCATTCTTGTAAAAAAATTTAGAGATAGAAAGTTAGCATTTATAGAAGATGAAAAAACCATAGAACTTGCAAAAGAACAATATGAATCTGGGGAATCTAAATTTTATCATAGATATATTCATAATAAAGAATTACTTTTTTTGGTTGGTATGGGATTAACTTTAAGAAAAGTAGAAGAAAATACTGAAAAAAGACAAAATCTTAGATTAAAAATATTACGTAAATATAAAGTAAGTGGATTGCATGTAGCCGAGTTTGTACAAAATGGAATTTTAAATAGATATAATGCCATTCTTTTAGAACTAGTTGACTCCATAGAAGATTTAGAAAAACAAATAGAAGATGTATTAAAAAATATTGATAAATATTCTCTTTTTGTTCAGAGTAAAGATAGAATAGGCGAGATACTTAGAAGGACAATAAATATAACTGATTCAAATTCACCAACAATATTTGTAATATCTGGGGAAGGTTCTTGTGCACAATTGCTTAAAGATAACATAAAAAAAATAGAAGATTCTCTTAAAAAATATAGTTTAGAAAGAATAAGCACTTCTATTAGAGAAATTCTTTTCTTTAAATTAATATTATATCCTAGATAGCAAAAATAACTTCTACGAAAAATATATAAAGTCGAGAGATTATAATTTATTATCATAATAAAAATACTGAATTTATTCAGTATGAGACTATTGCTTCGGCTTTAAACAGAATGTTTAAATCAGGGCAGCGGCGCTTAACCTTTCTTCTAATTCCGGAACATAAACACACTAAATATTTTATTTCTCTTGTTTTTCGCAGTACAATTAAATGAAATAAATTCATTCATTGGTACCGAAAAGTTTAAATATTATAACTCTTATAATATTTATATAAATTATAATAATTATAACATGGACATAACAACAATTGCAATAACTCCTGACATTAAAGAAAGAATACAGGAGTTTGGAAATAAGGGAGAAACATATTCACAAATAATAGTGAGATTGCTAGAAAGCGCTAGGAAAAGACAGCTTCACGACCTTTTGATGGATGAGGATAACACTATTTCTATTGAAGAAGCATTAGATGATGCTAAAAAGAGATGGCAAAAGTAATTGTAACTAAATATTTAGTTGAAGAAATACATAAGAAGTTTAAAGGAGAGTCTGTTGAAGTTTTTGAATTAATAAATACTTTAAGAGATAATCCAAAAAAAGGAAAGCCTGTTGGAAATGTTAGTGGAATAGTAATCAAAGAAATAAGATATAAGTCATTTAGGTTTTATTTTATTACAGATGGTTTTAAAGTAAAAATGTTGGATGAAAAAGAACTGAATGATCTTCTTATAAAATTTGTCAGAATGTCTAATAAAAAAGATCAACAAAAAGTAATTGATGAAATAAAAATAATATTAAGAAGAATTGGAGAAGAAGAGTTTTGAGAAAAAAATGAAAATTGTAACAAAATATTATAATAAACATGGAAAATTAAGGATTCTTAAAAATAAAGAAGACAATATTAATTCAACAATAAGATTCAAGATATTAAAAAATGGAAAAGAATTTCCTTGTTGTGATTTTCATGGTAAATGCACAAATATTGCATATGCGGAAGTATTTCCTTGTTTAGGTAAAAAAAGTAAAAAGAAAGGATGGAGTTATTTATGCAAAAAGCATTATTCTAAAGAACAAAAGAGATTTAATGGAAAACTTCCTGCTTGCTTGAAAGCTCAGTGGTGATTATTCTATTTGACCCTAAGAATTATGAAAGAAGATTTGGATATTGAAATAAAATCATCTGCTATAATCATATCAATTCATCGCAACAATATTTATAAAAAATAGAGTTTTATTTTAAGAAGTTAAAATAAGATTGCATAATAATCTTTAAGGATTGGATTAGTTCTCAGAGGAGGGGCAGCGGCGGATTTTTATGTTTATATTCTATAAAATAGTTTTTTAGGTGTTTTTGAGACCGGCGTGGGACAAAAACCATTTCATTCAGTATATCTATCCCTAATGGTGATTTTTAGAAGAAAGTTTTAAAAACTCATATCATATACTTGATACTATATGCCAATTGTAAACTATAATCGGTATGCTACTGGGATTGAAAAATCAAAGATTGAAAAAATGGATGCTCTCAGAACAAAATATCTTTTCTTGGAACAAATTATAGCACAGGAATTATATAATTTATTTGATATTGAAGAAGCAGTAGTTGATGAGCCTATTCTAGCAATGAAATGTCATGAGGATGGTTCTGAAGGACCAGAAGCTTTTGATGAAGAATTTTACTCTGTTTCAGATGGTAGAATAAGAGGCTTAGGTGTATTAATTGATGAAAATACAGGACGTTCCGTTAATGCTCTTACTGGAAAGTTCATTGATGTTGGATATCCTTTCCCAAGCCATATTGTAATAGAGGCTTTATCTTCCTTGAGAATTACTCCAGATTTTTTAGTTAAAGCAAGGCATCTTAAATATGAAGTAGATGGTAAACACTGTCATGATGTTAGTTTAACTGTTTATAGAACTTAGCTCCTTCTAACTGGTATTCTATCCCGAAACTATTTCATAAGGACAATATAATTGTCCCCATGAAACTAA
>JAVHOF010000069.1:0-14883 GCA_036169915.1 Candidatus Pacearchaeota archaeon
TGAGAATTTTTTATATAAAATCCAAGGATGTTAAGTTTGATTATTGACTTAACATTATTTAAAGGTTTATAAAACAGAAATCCTTTATTAAAAGGTAACTATTAAGTAGTTACAAACAACATATTTATAAACTACAATGCCTTGTATATAACATGGCAAAAACTATGATTAGAAGAAGATTTTTGAAAGGTCTGGCAGGCATTGTTTTAGCTGGTGCTTTAGCTTTTCCAGGTTTTTCAGCAGAGCCTAAAACAGAAACAGTTGCATTAAATACACCTTTACAATCTTTAAAAAAACAAGATAAAAGATTAGTTCATAGTGTTTTAATTAAAGGAAATCAGCAGATTTATTTAATAGGAGAACATCATAATAAAGCTTTTGGAAACTATGAAAATTACACTAGAATAATTGATAATGAAAATATTGAATGTGTTTTTTTAGAAGGTCTTGAAGGAAGAATTGATGATAATTATTCTAAAAAGATAAATGAAGATGCTGAATTAACAATAGGATTAATTGATGAAAAAAAAGGCAGAACTATTGTAATAGACTATCCTATAGCAATTCTTGTAAGAGAAAATGGAGAAGTGATTATACCATCACTAGAATATAAAGACTTTACTTTTTGTACTCCAGGAGCAAATATTGTGAGATTAGTAAAACCAAAACATAAAGTACAATTACATGGAGTTGATAATCTTCAATATGATAATAAATGTGGTATGGGTATGATGAAAAAATCCTTTCAGACAGCTTTTGAAAAGCTTGAAGAAGCAAATAAAAGACACAAAGAAAATAAGGATTATAATATTTTTGACTTACAAAATTTCAAAGGAAATTTTAACCTTAAAAATTCTGAGATAATTAAAAGAAATTTAGAAGCAAAAATGGAAGAAGTAAAAAGAAAAGCACCCTGGTTCATAGATTTTGATGAAACTATAAAAAAAGATCCACAATTTATACAAGAAAGATATATAAGAAAAAGAGATGAATTTGCAGTAAAAGAAATAACTAGATTAATGAATCAAGATCAATATAAAAGAGGATTAATTATAAGGGGCAATTGTCATATAAATAGTATGAGACAACTACTTGCAAAAGAAGGTTTTGTTTCTAGTGAGTATGACCCAGATAGACCTGCAAAAGATTTAGATGGAAGAACTTATAGCCTGGCTAAAAAGAATTAAATCTGAACTAAGTCTATATTAGTAGTCACAACTAAGTAGTCACAAAAGAAACATTTAAATACTCTTTATTTCTTATATAATCATAAATTAAATATCAATTTATAAATAAAATGGCAATAAATGACTATCTTGGGGAAAAAGCACAAACACCTCAAAGAGGTTCCCAAAGAGGAACATCAAGAAGAGAATTCTTAACTGGACTTGGAGCACTTATTGCAGGAACTTATTTGCCAACACAATCATTTTCTCAAGAACAAGAAAGAAAAATACCTGCTGAATATGAACAAGATAAAAGAATATTAACAGAAGAATCTAAATGGCAAGATGAGACTTCAAGAACAGAATATAATCAACTAAGCGTTCAATACATGGAAGTTTTAATGCAAAAAGGTAAATATGATCCTGAAAAAAAAGAAGCATTAAAGAAATCAATAAAAGAAATTCTTAAAGGAAAATCACCAAAAGAAAAAGTAGAAATAATGAAAAGAGAACTAATGTGTGAATCAGACCCTGAAAAATATCTAAAAACCTACATTAAGACTCTTGAAGAAAGATTTGATATTAAAGCTCTTAAATATGATTCAAGAACAAAGAAAACTGTGGAACAATATGCAGAAACTTTACAAATTGACCAGCTTAAATTAGATTTATCAGACAAAATAAAAGTTTATAATTCTTTTAATAGTAATTATATAGCAAGATCTCTTGAAAAAGCAGAAGCAGAAAAATATAGGGAACCTATAAACAAAGCAATTGTTTCCCCTTTAATAAAATTTTTTGAGTCTATTGGAAGAAAATAAACTCTCAATTATAAAATTTATTTTATTCAGAAGTTCCAGGTGTTCTTATTTGATCTATAATACTACTCTTTATCTGTTCTTTTACAGAGCCAGTAATTCTAGCTGTTTCTGATTGAATAAAACCCTTTATATTTCTAAGATTGCCTCTAAGTGGCTGTACTTGCTCACCAGCACTTACAACAATCGTTCTATCACTACTAAATCTATTATTTCTAACATAATTATCAATATAAAAGTTTCCATTATTATCTATTCCTCCAGAACCAAGAATCATTGGTAATACTTTGCTTGTTATGCCTCCTATTGCAGGATCAAGATTCAATGTCTCAGAGCCGTATTTTAATTGATAAATCTTATTTTGATTATCAGAAATAAATTGAATTGAATTTCCATTATTATTTCTTAAAAATTCAGAAATTTCACTAACTTGTTTTTTTGCTGCAGTTTCTATTGAACTTGAACTTGAAAGTCCTCTCTGAGCTAATTGGTCTTGTAAAGTATAATCATTCATAACTCCTTCAATTGTCATTGCAAGTAATTGATTAAGTGCAGGATTAGAAGTATCTGGATTCTGGGTTTGTGTAGAAGGACTATTTGCAAATGAATCTAATTGATAAGTTATCTGATTAATAACATTACCAAATTCTTGAGGCCTTGTCTGTGAAATTGAATCTAATTCAAAATTAAATTGACTATCCCCTATAGCTTTCCAATATTGTGCAGTCATGCCATTACGTAAATCATTTAAATTTTTTAATTGCTCACTTGTAAATCCATCAATACCATTTTTCTTATTTTCAGCTGTATAACTTTCCATAAGACTATTATGATCTGCAGCTGATTGATCTAAAGCTTCTTTAGCTTTAGTGAATGAATCAGTGTTTGAACTCATTTCAGCATAAAATAATCCATCACTTCCACCACCACGTACTTTTCCTCTAGGACCTGCTATTGATACTGTAGTACTAGCACTTATAGAACCAATTTTACTTACAGCCTCATTTGATATCCCATCAGCTTCTAAATTTCCATTTGAATCAGAAACTATCTGAATCTTTTGTTCAGGAACATTTTGATTAACTAAATTAAAATTAATTCCTTCAAAACTAACTCCATCTTTATTAAAATTAGGATTCAATGTATAACTATAAGGTGTAGCAGAACTAATAACATTAACTTCTTTTCCCTGACTATCTTCAATACTAAACCTTCCTTTAAATTCTACATTATTCAAACTTTTTGCAAATTCATTATTTATATCTAATTCCAAATAAGAACCTTCAGAAGGAACTGCTGCTGCTAAAAATGGATAATTAACAGTATCAAGCCCATAACTCAATAAACCTGCTGTTGCTGTTCCAACACTTAAATATGATTGAGCATAATCTAAAACATTCTTTGTTGTAGAAAGGCTCAAACGAGTGGCAAGTGCCTGAACAATAAAACTATCTTCTGATAATTTTATCCCAAGATTGTCATTAATACCTTTAGAAATATAATATTCAGGAGTATATCCAAACTCCCCAGCAGCAGTTACTATTCCTGCTCTTATACTTTCCATCCAACCAGTCTGTTTACCTTTTCCAGCCAGTGCCAAATCAACGCCCTCTTGTATTTTATTTAGCTGAACAGCCTCTTTTGTAAAATAATTTATAATATTGTTTGAATCTTCTTTTGCAATACCTACTAAACCTGACTTGCCCCTATTTACATCTCCTCCAATATAACCTGTTTTTTCATCCATAATAAAATAAGACCCTAACTTAGACTTAGCATCTTTAGACATTGCATCATATTCTGCTTTGCTATACAAAACATTGACATCTTTTCCAAAAAATCCTTTATATTTATCATTAGCAATATAACTATCGCTTATCAAAACAGGCTTTCCATCTTCACTAAATGTAACTTCTGCCTTATTATCCAAATAAATCTCATTACCTTTATTATCATATTTTCCAGATGGCTTTTGAAAAGCACTATAGGTTTCACCCTTGCCATTTGTAAAAGATGCAAAATCATTTATATTCCCTACCTGTCCTTTTGAATCTCTATTATAATCCATAGATATCTTTGTTTTTTTATCACTTGAATCAATTGTTAATTGTCCTTTTCCATTCCAATTTCCTGTAAATGTACTTTTTTCATCAAAATCAGTAGTTCCATCATTTTTTCCAGAATCTTTTAATTTGTAAAATTTATTATTACTTACATCCATATAATAACCAAGTTGGTCTTCTCCAACAATTAATTTTGCAGAACCACCATTTTCTTTTGTATAAGAGATAACAGTTTTTTCAGCTTCTTTTTTAAGCTCCACTTCTTTTATTTTTTTATCAGAATCTGTTCCTGAATTTAATTTCTTGATTTCTTCAGCATTAAAATAAATTTTATCATTGCCTATGATTCCTCCAACTTCAAAACCAACATTTTTCTCAAAATTTTCAGCAAAACCTTTGAAACTAACTCCATAATACTTTCCTAATTCTCTAAAAAATATTTGCTTGCTTGGCAAGCTTGAAGATTTTATTAAATTTTTTTTATTATCTGCAGATAAATCATTCCATTGTGCCCAAAATTTTTCTTTATCGCTAAGACTAGAGAATTGACTCATAATCAAATCTTTTTGTGAAGTTGTAAGCTTATCAATATTTTTAACAATAGTATCACTCAATTGTCCTTCGGTTTTAAGTTTATCAAGCTCTTTTTTAAGTTCATTGTCAGTCAACCCATTTGTTGACTGAGACATTACTAACCCTATCATTAATAAAATACTAATTAAAACTATGCAATAATTTAAATAAGATTTCTTTTTCATTTCAAATTTTTGGAGGTTGAACATAATTTATTTTTTCCTGATTCTTATCTAATTTAAATTGAGATAAATTTATTTTAGGTTGAGCATTACTTGTAATATCTGTCATTAAAAATCTATAAATTCTTGGATTATCTCCTGTTTTATTATTAATTATATTAACCAGTAATACACCATTAATGTCATTTAAAATTTCAACATCAAGTTTTTTTGAACCTGCAATTTCAAGAAGACAATTCATACAAATCCCTCCACTATTAATCTCATTTGAATATGCAATATATGAAGCAAAACTATTCATTTCTTTTAATCTAGAACTAATTTTTACAGGATGTTCTTTAAGTTTTATTATGCTTACTTTATCACCTTTTATTAAAGAAACATCTATATCTGATACAAATTCAACATAATCATCTCCAAAAGTTATATCATTAGAAACAAATTTAAAATTATAATCTAATCCATAATTGTCAATTTGAAGAAAACATCTATTCATCTTTAAACTAACTGCAGAAGACAATTCTTCACTTAAGAATTCCTGAGAAGGTATATATCTCATGCCTCCAAAATAATAAAAAGGAATTACCTGAAATCCTGAATCAAAATATTCACTTAAAGGTTCATTTATATAACCTCCTTGCAAGCCAATATCATTTAATGATTCTTTATAGATATCATTAAAACATTCTAAAACAGAAGCTGATACTGAATCCAATTGTTCTTTATCAATTTGATTTTTATCAATAACACCCTGCCCAGCATTCTTGCTTATAACATAAGCCAAGCCCGCCACAACAACTATAATAATAGCAAATATAATAAATACAGAAACTTGCGCTTTTTTATTTTCCCTCTTTTTCATAAATAAACTTTGTTATCTAAGTTTATAAATATTATTGAAAAATCTTATCAAAATAAATCAAGAATAATCTACCATAAATTCGAAATCTTCTCTATTGCCTGCTTCTCCATGCATTATAACAAAAGTGCTTGTTGTTTTTGTAAAATCTACTTTTTGCATTGTAAAATTTCTTTCTAAAAGCATTGAATAAATGCAAGACATGCACAATTTTGTTGAATCTTTTACATGTTCTTCACCTATGAATTGTGCAACCTCAATCATCCCACCTAATCTTGATGGTAAAATAACTGGATTAGCAATAGTATTAAATTGTAAATTATTATCGCCTCTTTTTATTAAAACAGGCATATCTATATTAAATAAAACACTCTCTTTTGAAATATTAGCCATGGTTTTTATTGAATTTACATTTATAACAAAATCATCTTTTTCTATATTGTTTATGCAATTTTTTATATTATCATTTACATAACTTCCGAGTTCTTCTTCTATTATTTCATTTGTAGGAATTGTTGCTTTTTTATTTTTAAAATAATAAGGCACGAAAAAAAACGAAAAATTATAATAATCCTTTGGTTTATTATAATATCCTCCTTGCAAACCTATTGTAAATATAGCATCATCTGCATTTGATATTGCACAGTCTCTAACTGATTGTTTCAACAAATCAAATTGAGGTTTTAAATCTGAATTACTTAAAGTATATTTATCTTTTTGTTTAGAGTTATTTGTAATAAAAAATGCAAAAATAACTGATACTACAATTATTATCGCAAATATAATAAATACAGAAATTTGTGCTTTTCTCAATCCCCTCTTTTTCATAAAAGAATTAAAAGATTAAACTATTTAAATATAACTCACAAGACCACAAAACCAAAAAATTTATATAACCTAAATTATATCAAATAATATGGCAAAAACATTGCAAAATCTAATTGCAACAGCAATTATAACTGGAACATTATGCAGTCCTGCATATTCAGGTGAAAGATTAAATAGAAAATATGGAAATGTAGGACAAAATACTGCAGAGGCAGTTGTAGAATCAGCAGGCGATGCTATGGGAAAAGGATTAGAAAAAGGGCTAGGTGGTTTGAAGTCATTTTCTCAAGTAGCAAATTTATTTAGTTCATCAAATTCTTATGAAAATAAAGAAAAACAAATTGAATTAAAAAGAAAAGTTGAATCTTATGCCTTTAGATATATACTTGATAATATTAATAAAAATACTTCAAAAGAAGCAAGTCTTTTAAAATCAATTATTGAAGATTCTGAAAAGTATCATAATTCTTTAAATTCAGAAGAACTAAAAAGATTCAATAATTTTTGGAAAAAAATTGAAGAAAAAAATATAAGACCAATATTAGTTTATGCAAATAAAGATGCTTTTGCATGGAGATTAATGGAAAACGAAATTGATTTAGCTGAAATGCATATATTATATCAATTAGAAACAAATTATAGTTCTATGAATAAAACTAAAAATCATCAATCTTTTAAAAGTTTATTAAAACCTAAAGGAATTGAACAATATATTTCTAGTAAAATAAAATAATCTAAGGTTTAATTTTCTACTAAAAAATTTATGAAGAAGGAGTCATAACAGCAACTTTTTTATCTTTTACCCTTGATTTCATTTCATTAAAATAATTTACAATGCTTTGTGTAGGTTTAATCCCTTCACCTTGTTTAGATTGCATTTCTTCAGGTGTTGAATATGTTGCGGGTTGCGGATTCATTATTGCTGATGAAGCAATTAATCTTATAACTTGAGGATCAGCCCCTTGTATTTTTTCTCCGCCCAAAAAAGCACCTTCATTCATTGTCATTGTAAATGGAACTCCTGGACTCATTTGTCCTGCACCAGATATTGCATTCATAGTTTCATCAAATTTTTCTGGATTTTGATATACATAATAAAAATCATCAATTAATTTACTATATCCTGGCAATGATTGTTCTAAATTAACTCCAGTTGCTTTCATTTTTCCAAGATAATCCATACTTGTTAAAAACTGAGACTCACCACCCATGCTTTCAACCATGCCATTTAAAGTATCTTCAAAAGTACTGCTCATTTGGCTTGAAACCATTTCAGTTGAAACAGAAATACTTGCTCTTTGTTGTTCAAGCATTTTATCTGCTATTCTTCCAGCAATTCCAGGCCTTCTTCCGCCATAAGAAATTCTTTGAGGGTCTGTTACAATATCAACTCTTGGATCATTTAAATCACCTGGATAAGTACCTTCATCTAATGGAGCATTTGTTATTTGCATCCCCCCACCATATATTAAACCTACGCCTTTTGCAATAAGTCTTCCTTTAATTCCTGATGAAGAAGAACCTGATATAAATTGACTTGCAGATTGAATTACTCCTTCTTGTAATCTATCAATACTATAAAGATACATTTTATTCTCCTGCTCTGAATTTGCTATTTTCCACATAGGACCTGATTTATCTTGGGTATTTATTATCCTATCAATAGGTTTTACAGCTTCAAGGTTTTCATAAAGTCCTCTATCTAATGAGACAGTATTAAAATAAGTTTTTTCTCTTTCAAATGTAATAATAGAAGGACCATCATGAACTGTTATTGGTTTATCACCAAAATTATTACTTGCATATAACCTATCAATGCTTCTATAGGCACTGGATAAATCTACATCAATTCCAGAACCTCCTATTTTTTCAACAATCCAGGGTATCTCTTCTCCTTTAGATTTCATTGCCTGTGGAGACAATTCGTTCTTAACATTATTCACATAAATGTAATTAGAACCTTTATAATCAAAATTTTCATACTCAGGATGGGCTAATTTATCAATTACTCTTTTTTCTATTTCATCTTTTGTTAAAACTGGAATTACATAGGTTCCAAGATTTTCTCCAGATATAACATTTTTTTCAGCTGTTGCTAAGTCAAAAGCAGTTTGAAGAGGGCTATTTAGTTTTACTAAAAGATTAGATGTTTTTTGAACAGTATCTTGTAATAAATTTTGAGCCATTTCAGAAAGTTTTCCCCATACCTCAGATTTTACAGCAGAAAATGCAGTCCCAAGAATTGAAGGTATTCCAATTCCAGGTTCATTAAAGTAATTTCCAATTAAAGCTGTTTCTTCTCCATTAGAAGTTTTGAATCTTCCCATTCCAGAAGTTTGAATATCTGCATTTTTTACTAATAAAATATTATCCTTATCAATTTTTATACTAATAGCTTCTTTTTCACTAGTCTCAACTTTTAAATCACCAGACTTATATTTATCACTTCTTTCACCAAAAATTTCAGGATTAATTCCTAGATAATAAGGATTATTATTTTGATCTTTTCCAATTAAATATGTCCCCATAATATTTCCATACAATAAAATTTGTGTTTCTCCTTTTTCATTATAATTTAATTCAATAACACTTTTTTCTCCATTTTTTGAACTAATCTCTAAATTTATTCCTCCAATTTGCAAACCTTTATTACCACCTACTCTTTTACCATCTTTGCCAATAAAATAAGTATCTCTTGAAGGTTCAGCACCTTCTTTTGTTTCTTCCCACTTCCATCCAATAGTTCCTTCTGAAAAAACCAAAGTCCTCCCATTTGGAAATAATCCAGTAAATTTTGAATTTTCATAACTTAATTCTTTCATACCCGGATGAAGTCTTTTCTCTCCTTTATCGTCAAAATCAATATATCCTCCTTTTTCTCCAATAAGCTTGTTTCCTTCCCATTTTAACTTTGATTTATCTGCAATATTAACTTTTTCAAGCCTAGGTTGATTATCTTTAAATTTCTCATCTTTTGAATATAAATCTGATAAAACTTTATTTGAAATCCCTAGTAAAGTTGAATCCTTAGTTGCTTTATCAAAAGAGTTCCAAACCTGATTTTTTAAATTATCATCCATTAGAGGATTATTTTTAGAATCTTTGTTCAAGAAATATTCTGCCTTTTTATCAGAACTAATTTTTTTAAAAGATTCAATAAAATCTGGAAGAATTTTATTTAATCTTTCAGTTTTAAACAAAATCTCTCCTTTATCATCTCTCGCCAAAACCAATTCTATCTTTTTTTGATCACTAAGTTTTTTATATCCTTCTATAAAAGAACTTTTTGAAAGCAAAAAATCCAAGTCTGAAGGTTTTGATTTTAATAAAGAAGGATATAATTTGTCCAAATAGTTTATAAGAATATAATCCAACACTTTAGAACTTACCCCCTTTCCGTTTATTAAATCGTTTAATAGAGAATAATCTGCTTTTCCTTGCATTAATTGTAATTGTGCTTCAATTATTTTTTGCTCTTCAGATGTTAATCCTTGATTTTGAGAATTAGCTATTTGAATTAATAACATAAAAAATAAAAATACAATTAAGACGCTAAATAAAACAACTCTTTTTTTCATATAATAAAGAAATCTTATAGATTTATAAATATATTCAAAAGGTTATTTATTTGATTAATCACCATTTTATGACTACTTGTTAGTAACATCATAAACAAAAGATTTAAATACTAGCATTACCTAAGTAAATTATCAATCTGAGGTTAAAAATGACACTTGAAAATATAAAACAATTAGAACAAAATCAAGATTTATGTACGCAAGTAGTTGCTACACCACAATATGATGCTTCTTACGAACAAACACCTACTCAAAAAACAAAACCTAAAAGATTTAGAACTTTATGGAGTATTGTTGCTGCAACAACATTGGCTTTAGGATACAGTGGATATAAAGCTTGTGACTATGCTTTAGGAGAATTAAATGGTTTTTGCCAGGCAATGGGTACAATAGCTTATCCTTTTCTTCCAACTTCTGAGCAATTTGAAATAAATGTAAAATCTGATATAAATAAAAACAATAAAATAATTGAATCATATCAAGAGAAAATGAATAATTCTTTATTTGAAGATAATACTTTATCTTATAAAGCAAGAATTGAAGAATTAAACAAAGAAAATGAAAAAAATAAGAAAATGATTCTAGATTATAGGGAAAATGATAAAAAAGTAAAAGAAAGTAAAAATAAAAAATAATTCTTTTATTATTTAGATTTTAATAAACCTGTAAAAAAATCTTTATCCTGCCAGGAGCCGCCTCTAATATTTCTACCAAGATTATCATAATATAATCTACTCCACATGGGTGAAGGCCATCTAAATTTTTGTGCTAACCATAATTTATCAGATAATGTAGAGTCAGGTCTAATAGCGCTAATAAAACGAGTTTTATCATTATCATTAGAAATCATCTTTTCTAAATCAGGTAATCTTAAGCTACCTTCTAAAATATCATTGACTGCAGCCTTAGATATTGCATCTAATTGAATCTGTTTTGATTGCTGTCCAGGAAGACTTAACATTAATCCAGGATCTTCTCCAGGATTATTTTTAAATACAACAGAAGCTGTTCCAGTTCTTGTTGTTTCACCATTTGCAAAAGCTTGAGAAATTATTGATGAAATCGAGGCTAAACTATCTTTATTTTCAAAATTATTATTTAATTTATCCATTATAAACTTGCTGACAGTATCAGAAGAAACACTAACACCACTTGGAACAGTTACATCTAATCTCACATCAAAATCATTTGTTTTCATATCCCTGACAAAATTATCACCCTTCCAAAGAGTCATAGAACTATAAGTTTTCTTTAAATTATCAATAGTCTCTTGAGGCAATGTTGTAGATAAATCTGCAGATATGCCTGCAGGCCCTAAAAGAGTCATTCTACCACCAGAAATTCTGTCTGATTTAGAAGTTATAAGATTTCCAACCTGACCTGTAATTGAATATTCATCATTCCCTGTTTTTCTTGAATCTAAAGTTGCAATATTTCCAACCTTAAATCCATTATTAAAAGCACTTTGTTCTCCAGGCATAATTATATTCCCATCCTTAAAAATTATTTTTCCATTACCATCTTCAATTCCAAAATTATTTGTTGTAATTCCAGTTATGCTATTTAATTCTTTTAGTATTTTAACTTCTCCAGAACCACCAACATTAAAGTTTTCTCCATTTATATTAAGAAAATTCTCTATCTTTGAAACAGGGGTGATATCTGCTTTATTTGATAATGAAATATCTGAATAAAACTTTCCCCAAACATCCCAATAACCAACACTTCCTTCATTTGCAGATTTTAATAAACTTTTAACACTATCTCCGGAATTGCCATACAAATCAGCAAGATAACTTTTTCCTTCAAGAGCCATTGATACAGGAAGCCATTGCCCATTTGCAATATCTATTCTACTCACATGGGTTAATTTTCCACTATCATCAAACCACATATTTATTTTCCCAACATATATATTATCATAAACAGGGGCATTAGCTGAAGGTGTTATAAAATCATTAAAACTGATTTGATTAGTCAATCCATCCGGATTTCCAAAATGAACTACAAAATTATTAGGCGTTGAAGAAACCTGTACATATCCTTCTCTCTTAAATTCAGTCCCTTTTAACATAATTCTATCAAAACCAAATTCAACAAGACTTTGTGATTTTTCTCCCTCAACTCTTCCAAAATTAAAATCGCCATATTTAACCTTTGTTCCATCACCTTTTATTTCAAAGCCTTTTTCACTTAAAACTATCTCCCCCTTCCCACCAGTTATCATAAGATTCCTCAATGAAAAACTTCCTTCAGTTGGCCTCATCAAATCTACAATACCTTTTTCATTCAAGCCAGCTACAGAAAATTTTTCCTGTAATTTTTTTAAATCTAAATCTCCAAGCTTTCTTATTTCCATTTCCTTATCAAATTTATCTTTATATTTTGATAAAGCAATAACTTCTCCTTTCTCATTTGTTGAACCCTCTCCAAGTATTATTTTTCCCCCATCTTTATTCCCAAGAATGAATTTTCCATTATTATATTCTAAAGAAGAAGTTCCTATAGGCATACCTTCAAGATTAAGCCAAACTTTTCCATCACCAATAATATTCCCTTTTTCAGCCCATTTTAATAAAGGATTATCAAAACCATTAACAGAATCTATTCTTACATTCAAAACATTATCCAAATTAATACCTACGGTTTTCGCTAGATTACTCACTGCTTCAAAATTTTCAAGTTTTATGCCTTTGTTTTGTAAAAGATTATTAAAAGTTGGATAATTGTTTTTAAAAAATTCTCCAAGACTTCCAGTTATAGACTGCATTTGAACTTCAGATATTTTTGTTGATAATCTCTCAATAAAATAATCCTTTGCAGCACCATTTGCACTAGCCCATGCAATATCTTTTTCTTCTTTAGAAAGTTTCCCAAAAGTCTTAATCGCCTGAATACTTTCAGATTCAGTCTTTCCAAGATAATCTGTTAATTTCTTTTTGTCATCAGAAGTCTGACCAGTAGTTGCCTGTCCAAATACAATTCCAATTAATAACAACCCCAACATTAATCCGATTATTAATTTATATTTCATTTTACAAAAGCCATTCCTTTTTTTCCTGTTCTTTGTATTTAGCTAAAAATTCGAAAACAAAATTTTCATTTCCAGTCTCATTTGATATGTTATCACTAAGCACAAATAAAGTTATTCTTTCTCCTTCTATCAAATTCAAAAAATCAGCATATATCCCTCTTTGTTTTGCCATTTCACTAATGCAATTATAACAGATATATCCATTATTTTTTTCACTGTCCTGGCAGATAAAATTTGCAACCTCAATCATCTCATTTAATTTCTTATCAATTGAAACAGGCATTTTATTAAGTTCAAAACTTGTTGTTTTTGTATCTTTTTCTATTGTAGCTGTTGAATCAATTGTAAATCTTACAACTCCGGGATAAATTTTAGAAGTTGTTCTTATCTCGTCCATACTCAAATTAAACTCCTTTGTATCAATTAATTTAATGCACTCAATTAAATTTTCATCAACAAATTCTGAAAGCTGATTTTCAACAATCTTTTTATCAAAAGAAATTAATTTTCCTTCATTATAGCAAAAAGGTATTTTCATCCATCCTAAATCCAAAGAATCCTCTAATGGAACCTTATAATAACCTCCTTGAAATCCTATCACCTTAACACTTTCTAATGCTGTATTTTTTATACAAGATTCCAAAGACATTTTAATGCTATCTATTTGAGGTTTTATTAAAGGAGAATTAAAATAAGAATTTTTATTCTGATTATAAAGATACAAACCTCCTAAGATAGAAACAACAATTATTATCGCAAATATAATAAATACAGAAACCTGCGCCCTATTCAATCCCCCCTTTTCTTTCATAAGATATTTAAAAATTAAAACTATTTAAATATAACTCCTAATAATATTATAAGAGAATAAAGAAAAAAAGCTCCCATAGTTCCGAGTAAGAAACATTTTTTGGGCGAATAGTTCAGTGGATAGAATACAACCTTGCGGAGGTTGTGACCAGGGTTCAAATCCCTGTTTGCCCATATTAAAAAATGCTTCTTATGAGTTGGATAGAATTTCTCCTTGCGGTGAGAGACATCCATTTTAGTAAATAAAATATTTTACAAAAAATGGATTCGCGAATAGGAGAAGACCGGAGTTCGAATCTTCGTGGGGGCATGTTATACTTTTCCTTAAACTTTTTTAATATTATTTTTTCTTCTTATTTCATTTTTGCCGAGACCCCTCCAGAGGGTTTGATTTGCAGGAGAAGACATGCCAATAATCTTGTTCAAATTGTGTAAGTGTTGATATTGCCAATCTCGTTCTTTATTAATATTCTCAATAGAACCAGTTGCATCGCGAACAGCTGTTACTGCATAAACAGCAGCTCCAATAGCATGTGCGGGAACATGTGCAGTTGCCACTGCTTGACCTGCAGCACGAGCAGCAGACCTAGCTGCATTATCATTTTCTTTTACATTACGAGCTGCTGCATGAGCTGCAAGTGAATCTCTACGTATATCAGCCATTTTAAACATACCAGTCTGAACCCAATTTCTAAGTGTTTCTATAGCTTTTTTCGGACGTTTATCTTCCGGATATTTTTCTTCAAAATAGTGTAATACTCTCTCAGCACAATCCGCTGCCCAAATTCCTAATGTTTTATGATCGCTTTTGCTCACAAGCTCTGTAATTGGTTTGTCTAAATCAATTCTTACTAGATTTGGTTTTTTCATATTTTATCTTTTTCTTAATTTTTAATTAGTGATATAATTATCTAGTTTTTCTAGCCAGCTGTTTTGTCCAATTGCATTTTCCACACTTTAAAAAAGTAAGGC
>JAVHOF010000070.1:0-3077 GCA_036169915.1 Candidatus Pacearchaeota archaeon
GGATTGGCGAGATATTTAGCTAACGAGAGAACTGATGATTAGTATACAGTATCAAGTGATAAAAACCTTTAAAAAGTCTTCTTTTGGTTTATTATAGATTAATATGGCAAAAGAAAAACAAGGCAAAAAACCTCATAAAAATAAACCTACATCAAAGAAATATACAAAATACAAAATTGATGGAGATAAGATTACAAGAGAAAAGACATGCCCTAGATGTGGCGCAGGAGTATTTTTGATGAAAGCAGATAATAGATTATATTGTGGAAGATGCCATTATACTGAGTTCTTGAAATAAACACATAATTTTATATATACTAAATAATTGATTTATTTATGGCAGATTTTAATGTTATTATTGAGAAAGGCGAAGATGAATTTTATATTTCTGAAGTAATCGAACTTCCAGGATGCCATACTCAGGGCAGAACACTTGATGAGTTAATGGAGAGAACAAGAGAGGCTATATCTTTATATTTTTAGGGCTAGTTTTCTAAAAATCAAAAATTAGATTTCTTAAAAGAATAATTTATAAGGTTTGAAGCTCTTAATTAGATTATAAAAATAGGGTGTTAAAATGCCTAATTGGAAAACACATTTTGCTATGAGCAAAATAAGAACAGGAAAATCATTTGAAAATCTGCACAAATGGATTGATGAAAATAAAGAAGATAGAGGGATTAATCATAGAAGTGAAAAACATTATTATACTAATGACTTAAAAAATTATGTTTCTATAACTTTTGGTGGAGCAGAAGCTGTAAGCGAATGGTTATTTCATATTGCTTTGGATAATTTAGATACTTCTGTTAGTAATGATTGGAATTTTGCAAATAAAGATAGGAATTTCTATAAATTTGGTTTTTGTAATGATGGATATATTTTTTATTCTGAAGATGAATTAAATGATGATGAACTGGATGATGAATTTTCAGAAGAATATTATGATGATGAAGATTAAAAATCTTGATAAGTAAAAATAAAAAGAAGCTTAAATAATGTAGTGCAGGATTTTAGACCTGAATGCTTTATTCTATTACTTCTTTTTCTTAAATCGATTAAGTATGATTTGTGATATTTGAAAAGGAATATTTCGCCTCTTATCACCCCTCTTTTTATCCTTTCTCCCTGAAGAATCAAATCTTGTTAAATATAATCTTTTTATTATTGTTTAGGAACTAGGTAATTTCTTATATTCCATCCCCCATCTTTATATGGAATTATACCTAAATCAGCCATAGATCTTTCAGCTTCAAATGTACTCCCATCTTGACATAAATGAGTTGCTATAAACCAGCCTTTTTCAGGTCGATTAATAGCCTTTACTCTTCCAGGATATGATTCCTGAATTTGAGATTCCTGAATTTGATTTCCATTTTCTTCAACATGAAGGAATAAATAAACTTGACCTATTTTTAATTCGTCAGGTGACTTAACCTGATTAGGATTATGAATTATTCTAGTATCTGAAATTGCATATTCTAATCCTTTTGTTCCTTTTAAGTTTTGTAAATTTGATTTTTCCATCTTAAGTTGAATATAAACCCTAGAAAAGTCTTCTCGTACTTTCAATTTGTTATTTTATTGATTATTACTCAAATTGAAAATGCTCGGTGTCATATTGTATTCCACCGACTTTTATCTAGCTAGTATAAACCCTAGAAAAGTCGGTGTCATACAAAAGTACGTCCTGACTCTTCTGGGGAAAAAGAGGTGATAAATATTATAGGTGGTTGGAGTATTTAAAGTTTTCGGTATTGTTGTAACTAACAAATGACATCAGTATATTTTGAATTATCTGATGCATTGCCTCATTTTTTTGTAGGATTTAGTGGTTGATAGGCTTTATAAGTTAATTTATACTCTGAATTATATATAAAAATATAAACTATTAAACTATATTAATCTAAATTTATTAGGTTTAAATGTGATAAAATGGGTTTTGAAGAATTTTTGCCAGAATCTGAAGAAGATGAAGATGAAAAGATACACTTAAAGGAAAGTGTAGTAAATAATAAAATAAGCCCTGGCCAGGTTTATGATGTTATCACAAGCAAAAAACACGATTGGTATGATATTATTTATGAACTTATTAATTCAGAGCAGCTTGATCCTTGGGATATTGACCTTGTTGTTTTGACTAGAAGATATTTTGAAAAAATAGCAGAACTTGAAGATGCTGATTTTTACATTTCCAGCAAGGTTTTGCTTGCAGCCTCTTTACTTTTAAGAATCAAATCTGAATTTCTGCTTAACAAGCATATTAAAGATATAGATGAGGTTCTTTTTGGAAGAAAAGAAGAGCAGAAGAGCATATTTGAAAAAATTTCTATTAATGATGATGAACTTCCAATTTTAATTCCAAAGACTCCTTTAGAAAGACTAAAAAAAGTAACTCTGCAAGAGCTTATGACTGCTTTGAGCCATGCAATTAATACAGAGTCTAGGAGAATTAAAAGAGAAGTAGCAGTTAAGAATGCTAAGAGACTTTCAGAGGTTGATTTTCCTAAATTTCAGAGAATTGATTTGAAAGACAGAATAAAACAATTTTATGCTAAAATTCTTATTGTTATAAAAAAGAAAACTAGTGAAAATGAAGAACATCTCAATAAGGTGAGTTATTCTAATTTAACTGGAAAAGAAAGGGATGAAAAATTGGCTTGTTTTCTTCCGCTTTTGCATTTGAGCAACACAAGAAAATTATGGCTTGAGCAAGAAGGTCATTTGGAAGAAATATGGATTTATTTATATGATTATTTTGATAAAAATAGGGATAAGTTTATTGAAGAGCTTCAAAATGATGTAAATGAGATAAATGAAGAATTGAAAAATATTGCTGATGAAGAAGGTGGAGAAAATATTGATGTTTTGGCTGAAGAGCTGGAAAAGGCAGAAGCTATGAAAAAAATAGTTGAAGAAATTAAAAAAGATGAGATTGATAAAATTGAAGGTGAGATAAAAAAAATTGAAAAAGAAGAAAAAATTGATGAAGTTAGTGAATTTGATGGAGACAGTTTAGAATATGTTAAGTAAACCTTAATACTTAACATAAAGATTAGCAGGATAATCTTTAATTC
>JAVHOF010000071.1:0-14684 GCA_036169915.1 Candidatus Pacearchaeota archaeon
TAGATATATGTATTGTAAGGAGGATAGTTTAGTCCGGAATCACCCTAATCACCTATATTTTTTATTATAATCTTATTTATAAAAATGAATTTTTTATATCTATAATGGTTTATTATATTGTTGGAGTAAAAACAAAAAAAGATTTAAGAGGGGAGAGCAGGGAGAAGTATCATGAAAGCATTAAAATGATTTTAGGTTACCTTGGAGTGACTCAACGTGATAATGACTCTTTTTGTGAAGGATATAGAGAAAGATTAAAAGTTGATATTTGTTTTCATGTAGAAGATATAAAATTACCAGTTTTTTTGAGAATCCTCACGAAACCTTCAAGACGAGATTCTTTAGACAAGGTTGTTATTAAAACTATTGGATAATTATATTCTTATAAACCATAATTCTTATAAACACAGAAATTCAAAGATTAACATTATAATAAAAGGTGATAAATGGAAGATAATTATTTACAGCTTGTTGAACTTATATCTGAAAAATCAGGGGTTTCAAAAGAAGATATTGAAAGAAAAATAGAAGCAAAACAAGCCAAGCTTGCAGGGCTTATATCAAAGGCAGGTGCTGCGCAGATAATAGCAGCAGAATTAAACATTAATTTTGACAGACAGACAATAAAAATCTCTCAAATTGTTCCTGGAATGAGAAAGATAAATCTAGTTGGAAAAATAATAAATCTTTTTCCTGTTAGAGAGTATAATAAAAATGGAAGGAGTGGAAGAATAGGCAGTTTTATTTTAGCAGATAATACTAGCAATGTGAGAATTGTTATGTGGGATGAAAATCACATTGATTTAATATCTCAAGGCAAGATAGGAAATAATGATGTTGTTGAGATAAGCAATGCTACGATAAGAAATGGTGAGATACATTTAACTTCTTTTTCAGAGATTAAAATCTCCAATCAAGTTATTAAAGAAGTTATTTTAGACAGGCCTTTAGTTAAAAAAGACATTTTCAAGTTTGAAATGAATGACAGGGTTTCTGCGAGGGCCTTTATTGTTCAGATTTTTGAACCTAAATTTTTTAAAGTATGCCCTGAATGCGGAAAAAAAGTAAGTGAACTTGATGAATGCCAGAATCATGGAAAGGTTGTTCCTCAAAGAAGAGTCTTGCTTAATTTTGTTATTGATGATGGTAGTGATTCAATCAGGGCTTTAATATTTTCAGAACAAATTGAGAAACTAATGCCCAGATTAGATTTGGAAGATCCAGAAAAATTTAGTGTTAGAAAGAAAGAACTTCTTGGTAAAGAGATGATTATTTCAGGACAAGTCAGGAAAAATGCATTGTATAATAATCCTGAGTTTATTATTTCAGATATTCAAGAAATTGATGTTGATAAATTAATTGACGAACTTGAGAAGAATTAAGTTATGTAAAATACCTTTACATAAATTTATTAATATATTTTTATTCATTTTATTATGCTAATAAAAACCCATTTGAGTTTTGCAATTTTTATTATCTTATTATTTGTTAATTTTGTGAATGATAAATCTATTTTTATAGCATTATTTATAATTGCTACATTTTTGCCTGATATTGACGGTGGATTTTCAACACTTGGAAAAAAAGCTATTTCAAAACCTATTCAGTTGTTTACTAGACATAGAGGATTGATGCATAGCCTGACTTTTGCTGTTTTTCTTTCTTTAATAATTTCTATATATTGGCCTGTTGCAAGCCTTGGTTTTTTTATGGGTTATGCACTTCATATTTTAGCTGACTCTTTTACAAAAGATGGGGTAGAGCCTTTTTGGCCTTTTAAGGCAAGGAGTTCTGGATTTATTTTAACAGGTGGAAAATTAGAAGAAAGTATTTTTTTCTTTATGATTTTTGCAAACATAGGTTTATTTTTGATTGTTTTCTTTTTTTAGGGTTATAAACTTATAATGTTTATAAAAATAAATTAAGTAATGGGTTTTTAATTCTGAAGGGTATAGCAATTACTTTTATTTTTCTGTATCTTTTTATATTATCTCTAGGATTGATTTTTCAAATAACATTAATTGAAAAATCAAAAATCCCTTTTTTGCCCCATTCTTTTAAAACTCTTCTGTCAAAACCTTTTAGAAATCCTAATATATAAAGTTCTTTAGGCTCTAATTGATCTGACAAAATATCTATTTCGTCTCTTTCAAAATCTCTTTGATATTTTTGTTTCATTTTTAGGTTTACCTCCATAGAGATTTTATGTAAAGTGCTTATAAATCAGTTAGGAATTCTTTGTTCATAAAACAAATTCATAAAGCTTATAAACAAAAATAACAATTTTATTATACAAAAATGGCATTAAATTGGTATCTGGTAAATTTTCTTGACTCTTTGGATGAAATTCTTATTATTCTAGTTTCACTTATAATTTCTTATTACAGCAGAAAAATATATCATATAATAAATGATAAGAATTACAAGCTTTTTTCAATTTCTTTTTTAATCATAGCTATTGCATTTGTTTTTAAAATATTTTCAGACTTGACTATTCTACATAAGATTGAGATAGAAAATGCAAATTTTGTTTTTGTAATCTTTTCCCAGCTGAAGTATATGCAATTAATTAATTTTATCAGTTTTAATTTATTTAAAATATTTTATTTAACAGGCTTTTTGATATTATTCTTGATTGTTAATAAAGAAAATGAAAAAGGAGAAGTAGTTTTGTTTTTTTACTTTAGCCTAGTTACTGTAATATTAAGCATTTATTTTAATTTTATATTTCATTTAACTCTTTTATTCATCATTACGTTTTTAATAATTCATTTTTATAAAAATCATAAAAAAGTGAGAAATATGAATTCTTTGCTAGTCTTGCTGGCATTTATAATTCTGCTGATAAGCCATTTCTTTTTTGTTTTTTCAGATGTTTATTCAATGCTTAATTTAATTGGTGGAATATTTTTATTGATGGGATTTTTAAATCTTTTAATAAATCAAGTTAAACTTACTAGAAAAAATGAATCAAAAACGAACAAAGCTGGAAGTAACAAGAGATATCTTAGAAGTCCTGCAAAAAAATAGGCAGGTTAAGATTACTCATTTAATATATAAGTCGAATTTGTCTAATAATAGTATTAAATCCTATTTGGATAACCTTATTAAAAATAATCTTATTGAGCAGATTTTTAATGGAGACAAAAAATTCTTTAAAATAACTTCTAGAGGGCTTGAGTTTCTTCAGGAATTCAATAGAATCAAATTATTTAGTGAAAGTTATGGTTTGTAGTCTGATTGGTTATAGTCCTTGGAAAATATATAACTCATTTAGGTAATACTTATAAATAAAATTGTTCTGTTGTTTAAATGGTGAAAAAGAAGGAAGAAGAAAAAGAAGAAGTAAAGCTTTCTGATCTGCCTGGAATAGGGCCTGCTGCTCTTGAGAAATTAGAGGCTGCTGGAATTTATGATTTAATGGGAGTTGCTGTAATGGGGCCTAAAGAATTATCTGAAACAGCTGGGCTGGGAGAAGCTGTTGCAAGAAAAGCAATTCAGTCTGCAAGAAAAATGATGGATTTGGGATTTCAAGATGGTTTAGAATTTGCTGAAAAAAGAGAGGAAGTATGTCATATTACAACTGGAAGTAAGGAGCTTGATAATCTTCTTGGGGGGAGAGGTGTTGAAACTAAGGCAATAACAGAAGCATTTGGAAGTTTTGGTTCTGGGAAAACTCAGTTAGGTTTGAGTTTAGCAGTCAATGTTCAACTGCCTTTGGAAAAAGGAGGAGCAGAGGGAAAAGCAGTTTTTATTGATACAGAAGGAACTTTTAGGCCTGAGAGAATAAGACAGATTGCAGAATCAAAAGGAACTAATCCAGAAAGTGTTTTGAAAAATATTTTTGTTGCGCGCGCGTTTAATAGCGACCACCAAATATTATTAATTGATAAGATAGGGGAGATGATAAAAAATGGGGAGCCTATAAAAATAGTTATTGTTGATTCTTTGACAGCTCATTTCAGAGCTGAATTTTCTGGCAGAGGACAATTGGCTGATAGGCAGCAAAAATTAAACAGATATCTTCATAATTTAATGAAAATTGCAGAGCAGTATAATCTTGCTATTTATGTGACTAATCAGGTTATGACAAATCCTGCAATGATGTTTGGAGATCCTACTACTGCAATCGGGGGGAATATCGTCGGACACGCGTGTTTAGAGGGAGACAGCTTAATTCAACTTGCAGATGGAAACATAAAAGAAATTAAGGATATGAAACAAGAAAATATCATTTCAGGAAATTTTAAAAATTTAAAATTTGAAAAAGCATATTCTGATTTGGTTTTTGTTAATCCGAATGTTAATAAAATATATAATATCCAAACAACTGGAAAAATAAAATGTTCGAGTCTTCATAGATTTTTTACAATTGAAAACTTTTCTCTTTTTGAAAAAGAAGCAAAAGATTTGAGAGAGAATGATTTTATTATGCAGGCAGGAAAAATAGAATTTGAAGGAGAAGAACAGAAGCTTCCAAATTTTTTAATTAAGAAGATAGGAAAATTATCTAAAGATAATTCTGAAAAAATAAAAAAAGAATTAAATGAAAATCAAATTTCAAGAAAAGAAATATGCAAAAAAATTGGCATAACTCCAAGGCAGTTCAGAAGAGTTTTAAACCAAAGTTATCCTACTAATTTTGATACTTTAAAAAATCTTCAAACTTGTTTTAAAGGATTGCAATTGGAATTGATGCCACTTTATACTTATAAACATAAGGATTTGATGATTCCTCAAATAATGAATCCAGTTTTAGCACAAATTTCAGGTTATTTTTTAGGTGATGGGAGTTTTGAATCAAGAGGATTAAGATTTAGAGATGAAAGGCGGGAAGTTTTAGAGAATTATAATAATTATTTTAAAGTTATTTTTAATGTTAATGGAAAAATTTCAAAAATGAAAGATAAAAATTGTCATACTTTAGATATAAATTCTATAGAAATTTCTAAATTTTTTAAATTAATAATCCCCCATATTTTTGATTATGTTGGCAAAAGCAAAAAAGAAGTTGTTGCAGGATTTATCAAAGGATTTGTTGACGCTGAAGGGCATATTGATAAAAAAAGAGCTAAAATAACTATTGCTCAAAAAGAAAAGCAGATATTAAGATATTTACAGTTATTTTTGCTTAGATTTGGGATAAGGAGTTTTTTAAGATTTGATGTAGGAAAAAAGAAAATATCTAATTTATCAATAATGGATAGAGATGTCAGTGATTATTTGCAGATAGGATTTAGTGCAAGAGATAAACAAGAGCAATTAATAAAATGGAATAAATATTGCAATAATACTTATTTTAAAGAAATGATGCCTCTAAGCCGGAAAGATGTTTGGAATTTACTAAAGGATGCAAAACTTATGCCTTCTACAATCATTAAATCAAGACAAGGGAATTATAAATGGATTAATAGAAAAGAATTAGAAAAGGCATTTAATACTTTAATGATTGTGAAGATTGTCGATAGACAAATCAAACAAAAAATAGAATTTATCTTTAAATTATTAAACTCTGATTTTAGATTTGAAAAAATCAGAAAAATAAAAATATGCGAGAATGAAGAAAAAAAATTATTTTATGATTTTTCTGTTCCAAAAAATGAGAATTATATTGCTAATGGTTTTGTTGTTCATAATTCTACATTTCGTATGTATATAAGGAAAGGAAAAAAAGGAAGCAGAGTTGCAAAATTAATTGATTCTCCTAATCTTCCCGACAATGAATGTATTTTTTTTGTCGGAAGCAAGGGTGTTAGTGATGATGAGGAATAGTTTTTTATTTTTTTTCAAAAAAAAAGATTTATAAAGATAGATTTTCTATATATTTCATAAAAAGAGTGTTGAAAAGATGGTGACAAAAAAGATATATACAAATTTAAGGGTTTTAATAATATTTTTAGCTATAATTTTTAGTTTGAATTTTATTTCTGCTGCAGAATTCCAGTTTAATGGAACTGTAAAAAGCGAAAGTGGAACTGCAATAAATAATTCTGTTATTAATATTACTGTAAGAAATGCTGCTGGATGGGCTATTGTCGGATATAATTCTACGACTTCAAATGAAACTGGTGAATTTAATTTTTCTATGGGAGATGATAGTCAGACAAGTTGGATATATGAAATTTCAATTACACATAGGAATATTACTGCTTTAAATGAGACTTTTATTTTAAGAAATTTTGTAGATTATAGATCTAAAATAATTCCTGCTTTTCCAGCTCAAATGGTGCAAATGCTTTCTGGAACTACTTTTTATTTAACTCCTGCTGGAACAATTAATATTACTGTTGTTAATTCAACAGGTGCAAGAATTCCTTTTCAATATCAGATTAAAGATACAAAATTAGGTTATTCAATTGCAAGTGTTATGGATTCTTATACAAATGAAAGTTTGGTTTATGTTCCTACAAATAGAAATTATTCTATAATGGTTTATCCTTATCAAAGTATGCCGATTAGTTATAATTGGGATAATTTTACTTGTCCGGTTTCTTATAATTTCAGTTATGTTTCAAAATATAATGTAACAACAGTTACTTTGCATAAAACTTTTAATGCTTCAATGACTATGGCAAGAGTTACGGGATATATTAATTATAGTGATATTAGTGGATGGGATAATTTTACTGTTATTCCTCTTTTATTAGAGCCTGGAAATATGGTTCATTCACAATATGGAGCAATGCCTTATAATCTAAGTTCAATGAATCAGCAGACTGATTTTTTTAATTTAACAGATGGATTTTTTAATATCAGCCTTCCTGCAACAGCTGAAAGTTCTACTATAATTTTGTTTGCATCTGCAATAAAAAATGGTGTTTATTATGGTGGATTTAGAAATATAAGTCTAAGTTATGGTGCTGATCCAACAAATGGATTTAATTTTACTCAAATGTCTGGAATGTTGGGAAGTGCAGATAATATGAGTATGGATGTAATGGGACAACAAGGAGGTAATAAAATTGCAATTCCTGTAAAAAAACAAACCTTTAATTTAGTTGATTCTACAAATGCTGCTTTAGCTTCAGTACAGGCTCATGTTGAAGTAACTGTTGATTATTCAAGTTATGGTGCTATGCAGTTTACATGGATGGTAGATGTCCAACAAAGCCAATCTGTTGCTAATTTTGCAATACCTTTGATAAATGCTACTGGAATAAAAGAAATGAATTTATTTGTAAGCGGAGGACCTTCTGGAGGCAATAGTCAATATACTCCTAAAAGAACTTCAAAAACAGTTTCTGAAATAGTTGCTAGTAATAATATACCTATAAGTACTTTTAATCCTGGTGGAATAAATGAAACTTTATCTAGTTCAAGTGTAAGTATAGCATTATATGCTTCAAATTCAACATGTGATATTCCTAATCCTGGTTCTGGGTGCTTATTGCAAGATTCTTCAACAATGGCTAGTTTTAATCCTATGAAGGCTGTTATGGGTGGTGGAAAAATTAGTTTTAGAATGGGAACTGGAAATATATTTGTTCATTATGTTAATGTTGATTTATTAGCTTCAGGGCCTCCTGATGCATCATTTGATAGTTCTTCAACAAAAGCTGTTGATACAAGTACCTTTGCTGCTGCTCAAAGATTTGGTTCTCAAGGGCCAACTATTTATGATTATGTTTTAGTTTCAATTCCTTATGATGATGGACCTAATGGATTAAAAGATAATATTCCTGTTAGATTATCTATTCCTACTTTTTATGATGACAATTGGAATGTAATTTGGGATGTAAGAGTGAATGGAACAAATGCAGGTGCTTTAGCTGGAAATTATTCACATTATTCAACTTATCAGAGTGCATGGGGTAATTTAACAAATTCACCAACTTGCACTAGAACTGCAATAACAAAAGCTATTCTAATTAATGAAACAAATCCATGTTACATTGATACTTCTTTAAATAGAATTTGGATAAGACTTCCTCATTTCTCTGGAGCAGGACCCTCTGTAAATGGAAGTTCTGCTACAACAAGATATACTGATTCTGTAACTGGAATTGCTTATCTAAATTCTACTCCTGTTTCAGGAACTTATATTAATAGAAATCATTCTATTATAATAAATGTAACTTCAAATTTAACTAATTTTGTTAATATCACCCTATGGATTTATAATTCATCAAAGGTTTTTAATTTAACTTATAATTCAACAAATCCAACAATATGGGTTAATTTATCTGATTTATCAGATGGTTTATGGTTTTTTAATGCTTCTGCTTTTAATGATACTGCCGGTTTTATAAATACAACTGATTTAAGAAATATAACCATTGATACTGTCATCCCGGTTTTATCTTTTGTTACACCTTCAAATAGACAGAATTTAAGTTCAGTGTTAATACAGGTAAATTTAACTGTAAGCGATACTAATATGGATTTTACTAATATTACAGTTTATAATTCTGCTAATTTGCTTATAACTTATGCCAATAGTACTCGTAGCAATTATAATGTTACTTTAAATGTTACTTCTGATGGTTATTATACAATTAATGTTTCTACTTTTGATAAGGCTGGAAATGTGAATAGAACTTCTATAAATATTACTATTGATACAACTGCACCGGTTATAAAAGTTATTTCTTTTAAGAATAATAGTGTGTATTATGCAAATCAGACAATTGTTGTGGAATTTAGTGCATATGATTTAACTCTTTATAATTATTGGTTTACAACAAACAGAACTCTTGCAGGAGGGAATCTTAGTGTTTATCCTTATACAGGGGCAAGAACAATAAATTATACTTCTATTGGATATTTTAATATAACTTTTTATGCAAATGATTCTTTTAATAAGGTTACTAATTTAACTTATTTTTTTAATATAACTAGTTTGCCTTCTACATCTTTTTTAGCAAATCAAAGCGAGTATAATGTTAGTGAAAACATAACTAGTATTGTTGTTGGTTATAATTCAAGTTTGCAGAATGTAATGCTAACAAATGTAACTCAGGTTGTTTCATTGGATTTGTCCCAGTTATTGAATGGTGGAAATGTTACTATTGGTTCTAATAATCTTAGTTTAACAACTGTAGGAATTACTAATTATACTCTTTTTATTCCAGCTGGAATTAATGTTTCAGGAGGAGTTGGCTGGGATGGAAAAATAAATCTTCCAACTGTAAATAGTTCTGGATTTAGTGTTCCTTCAGGCAGTGCAGATACTACTATTGATATGGGTTCTTCAACAATGGAATTAAATTTTTCAAATCCTGTTAAGATAACATTTTTAGGAAAAGCTGGAAAAAGTGCTGGGTGGTCTAGAGGAAGTTTAACATTAACAAATATAACTACTATTTGCAATAGTGCTACAAATCCAACTAATATTGATAATGTTACTTATAGGGAATGTGTTATTAGTTCTGGAAGTGATTTGATTATATGGACTTATCATCTTACTACATTTGGAGTTTATACTCATGAAGTTGGAACTGTAGCTACTCTTAGTAATGGCGGAAGTTTAGCTAGCATTGCTTATTGGACTTCAACCAAGCTTGTAACTGAAAGTGAACTTGTCTCAGGAGCAACAAAAGATTTAGGAACTAAAGAAAGAATAAAAGTTAAAATAAATAATGAAGAGCATTATATCGGACTTGTTGGTTTAACATCAACAAAAGCTACGATAAATATAAGTTCAAATACACAACAGGCAGAGTTTAGCATTGGGGATGAAAAGAAGTTTGATGTTAATAATGATAATTTCTATGATTTAAGCGTTAAATTAAATTCTATAACTAATAATAGGGCTAGTGTAAGTGTTAAGGGCTTGCATGAGGAGATTTCTAAGCAGACTACTACAACTGAAGATAATAAAGGTATTGCTGAAACTATCAAACAAACAAGTGAACAAATAGCTGAACAGGTTAGTGAAAATATAAGCATTATCTGGTGGGTTATTATAATTGCAATTTCTCTTGCTATTATAGCGGTTGTTATAATTTATTTTGTTAAAAAGAATTCTACTCCAAAATTCCATAAAAGAGATACTAGGTTTTATTAGAATTTTTTAAAAAGAAAGAATTATGTGCAATTAGGATTATAAACATGCTTTAAATCTTTTGGAAAAATTTAAAAGAGTGATTTGTCTTGTTTTTATAAGAGGTGCAATATGGATAAGAAAATTAAACAACAGATTTTTAAAATATTCTATATTGCTGCTTTTCTTTTTATAACTATATTTTTTGTACTTCCTTATTTAATACAGATTTCAACTTATTTTCATGAGACTTCACATGTGAATGCATTGGAGAAATATGGTGTTAAAAGTAGTTATAATTTTAATTTATTAGACACAATCCCTAATTTTTTTAATCCTAATGTGGATAAGCTTGGAGTTACAAGGTTTGATTTAGATGCTTATAATAAATTAGACAAGTTTCAGAGGACTGAAGCTAATATTGCCGGAATAGTTTCTGACTTGAGATTTTTGTTTTTGATTGGTGTTTATCTTTCTTTTGTAAATGTTTATCTTCTCTATAAGATTAAGATTAAAGAAGATTATAATTTAACATGGGTGCTGGCTATTAATTGGATATTGTTTATGTGGTTCCTGGCTTTGGTTCAGATTACTGTTGCAAATATAACATTTGATTCTGGAGATATTTACAATCTTGTTAGACTTTTGAGAGTGTGAGATTTTAATATAAATTCATGACTTTAATAAAAATCGGCGATGTCTTCAAATAAAAAATGTTTGAAATATTTTATAATTTTATACTTCTTTTTGTAGAAAGCTTTAAAAATATGTAAGTACATGTAAGTACATGGGAGACAGAAAACATATGAAGAAATTGAGAGAGAAGAGAATTGATTCTATTAAGAAACAAATTGAAATACATGAAGAAAAAATAAAAAATGAAAAAGGCAGACTTGACACTAGTAAAGATTATTGGAAGAAAGAAATAGATGATAAATTTTTAAAAAAAATTCAAGATGATAAAGAATATCTGGAGGAAAATTAATGGAATTTCAAATAAAAAAAGCCGTAAAAGCAGGAAATTCTTCAGCAGTAATACTTCCAAGAGCATGGCTTAATAAAGATGTAAGGATAGAATTATTAAAAAAAACTCCTGAAATGATATTAATTGAAATTATTCATATTATTAAAAAACATATTCTACTTAAAGATATAATTGGAATTTATTTAAGCGGAAGTTATGCAAGAGAAGAAGAAGATAAAAACAGCGATATTGATGTTTTGATTGTAACAAATGATATTAATAAGGAAATTATTAATGAAGGAATTTATACTATAATCACAATATCTTTAGAATCTTTGAAAAAGAAATTAAAAGAAGATTTGCTTCCTATTGGGCAGATGATAAAAGAATCTAAACCTCTTTTAAATTCAAGCTTTCTTAATTCTTTGGAAATAAAAGTAACTAAAAATAATGTTAAATGGCATATTGATACTACAAAAGATAAAATAGAATTAATAGGCAAAATTATTGATAAGCTTAAAAAAAATAAAAAGATATATGTTAATGATAAAATCGCGTATACTCTTATCTTAAGAATTAGAACTCTTTATATAATTAAAAAATTAATTGAAAATAAGAATTATTTAAAAAAAGAATTTCAAGAGATGATAAGAAAAGTAACTGGCGGGATAAATAATTATGAAAGATATTTAGCTGTAAAAAATGATTTGGAAAATGAAGATAAAGCAAGTTTAGAAGAGATTGAAAAATTGCATAAATATCTTGCAAAACAGCTTTTAGAAATAAAAAAATTAATTGAAAAAAGACAATTTAAGAAGTAGTAATCTATAAAAACTTGAAGTTTTATAGACTGTTAATGGAAAAAGATGTTGAACTGAATAAAATGTTAATTGCAGATTTGCATATTCATTCAAAATATTCAAGAGCATGCAGCAAGGATTTGAATTTTGAGAATCTTGTGAAATGGGCAAAGATAAAAGGTTTGGATTTGTTAGGGACAGGAGATTTTACACATCCTAAGTGGCTAGAGGAAATAAAAAAATTAAAAGAAGATAATGGGATATATTATTATAATGGATTTCCATTTATTTTAAGTTCTGAAATTTCACTTATTTATAGCAAAAATGGTAAAGGGAGGAGAGTTCATCTTGTTTATCTTGCCCCTTCAATTCAGGTTGTTGAAAAAATTAATTCTTGGCTTGATGGAATTGGAAGAAGAGATTATGATGGAAGGCCGATTTTTGGAATAAGCTGCAGAGATTTTGCAGCTAAAATGGAAGAAATAGATGAAAGGATTGAGGTGATATGTGCCCATAGTTTTACACCTTGGTTTGGTATTTTTGGAAGTGAAGGTGGTTTTGATAGCTTGGAAGAGGCATTTGAAGATAAGGCATATTTAATTCATGCAATTGAGACTGGAATTAGTGCAGATCCTGAAATGTGCTGGAAAATAAAAGATTTAGATAATAAGTCTATTGTAAGTTTTTCAGATTGCCATAGTTTTTGGCCTTGGAGATTAGGAAGAGAGGCCACTATATTTAAATTAAAAGAAGGTGGAAAATTAAGTTACAATGAAATAATAAGGCAAATAAGAGAAAAGGATTTTTTTGGAACTATTGAAACTGATCCTGCTTATGGAAAATATCATTTTGATGGACATAGGAACTGCAATTTTTCATGTTCTCCTGAAGAAACAAAAAAGTTAAATGGATTATGTCCTGTTTGCGGAAAATCTTTGGTGATTGGTGTTGATTATAGGGTTAATGAATTAGAAAAATTAGGAATTGCAGAGCATAAAGACAAAAAGTTTTATTATAAGATGCTTCCTTTGCATGAAATTATTTCTCTTGCAATTGGAATTGGAGTCAATAGCAAAGGATGTTGGAAAGTTTATAATTCTTTGATTGAAAATTTTAAAAATGAGTTTAATATTTTGTGGAATGTTCCAAAGGATGAACTTTTTAGAGTTTTAAAAAATGATTTGCTTGTTGATTTAATATTAAAGAATAGGGATGGGAAAATACAGGTTAAACCAGGTTATGATGGAGTTTATGGAAAGGCTCTCATCGATGGAAAGGAAATTTCTTTGGGAGATGAGAAACTTACAAATACTGAGATTAAAAAATCAGATGATACTCAGAAGAAGTTGTTTTAAAAACAAATAAATATTAATTTTTTTCAATTAAAAATTCAGAATGTGTTTTTTTGGCTGAGTCTTCTATTTGAATTATTACTTTGTTTATTTCTCCTTTAATTTCCTTGAAATTATCTCCTTTTTGGGAAAGGGAGTATTTTCCTGCTGCAAGGTAGTTTATATTGCACTTTGTTCCTTTGCATGATTCATTTAATATATTTTTTATAATTATAATGCCATTATTTGATTTGTTTGACAGTTTAAAAATATGCTTTATTTCTTTTTCTTTTTCTTTTTTTGATTCTAAAATTTTAATTATTTTTTCTGACTGCTCTTTATCAAGATATTCTTTTAATAATTCTGGATTTTCCTTTATCTCCTGAAAAAAGTCTAATAGAGAATATTTTTCAGAGATATCTGAAATTATTTTTTTTGATTCTTCTTCTCCTAGAACTGTTTTAAGTATTGCTTTGTAGCTTTTTATTTTTTCAATTTTATCTAAGAGCTCTTTTCTTTCAACAGGTTTTACTCTTCTTAAGGATAATTGAACTTTGTTTTCTCTTATGCTTAAAATTTTGCATGCTATTTTTTTCCCAGGAACTACATAGTCTCTAAGGTTTCTTATTCTTCCAGGAGCTATTTCAGAGGTTGTTATTGTTCCTTCGATATTATAGTCCTCTAGTTTTACAAATACAGTTGTTCCTAATATTTGATTTACTGTGCAGAGCACAATTTGTCCTTCTTCAATTTCTTGATTTATCATATTTAAAATGAGAAAAAAGGAGTTATAAAGTTTTGCAAAGGTAAATATTTAGGGATAATAATAAGGATTAGTTTTTGTTTTTTAAGGATAAACTTTGACGATTACTTGTTTAAGGATTAACTTATTAATGTTTTTCTCTTTAATAGTAAAATTAATCAACTGCTAAACTTACTTTAATTGCTCTATTAACTTTGTTCATTGTAAAATTATCTAACAAGCCTATTTTTTTAATAAGTCTTGAATTATCAATTGTTCTTATTTGATTTAGCATAATTGTGGAATCTTTGTCTAAATCAGATTCTTCTTTAGAAATAAAAATATTTGTAGAATATTCTTTTTCAAAAATTTTTGAGGTCATAGCTGATATGATTGTAACTGGAGAATGTTTGTTTGAAATATCATTTTGAATTATTAAAACAGGTCTTATTCCTCCCTGTTCACTTCCTTTTGTCGGCTCTAAATTAGCTAAGAAAATTTCTCCTCTTTTAATTATCATTTACCATCTCCAATCATCCAGATTTTCAATAGATTCAAATTCTTTAGCAATCTTTAAGCTTTCTTCTGCCATTACCTTACAACCTTCAATTAAAAGTTGTTCTTGTTCTCTTTTACATTTTTCAGCTATTTTCATTAAGCTTAAAATAACCTCTTCATAAGTTTCTTTATTAGATTTTAATCTATCTAGAGCATTCTTCACATTTTCATTCAGCTGAATTGTTGTTATCATGATACTATAGAAGTTCTATAGTTTATATATTTTTTGTTTTTAACTTTGTAATAAAAAATATTTTATGTGCAAAATTGAAAACCATATCCTTTAGGATATGGTAGTAACTTTAGG
>JAVHOF010000072.1:0-3045 GCA_036169915.1 Candidatus Pacearchaeota archaeon
GTCGTAGTTTAGCTATTATTTAAGCTTTTTTGGTCCGAAAATGGGTTAATCACCATATTTTTAATTCATTGAAATTCTGCATTTTTATAAGCCAGAGAATTTCTTTATGTTCTGGAATTAATCTATTTATTTCATTTTCTGAAGTTTTAAAAATAAATTTTTCTTCAATAAATATATGGTTTTCAACTATTCTTTTTAATTCTAAAATCAGATTAGTATCTTTTTTGTTTTCAATTTTATCAAGAATATCAAATATTTTATTATGTTCTTTTTCCATGAACTCTGTTATTTGCCCCATTTTATATTTATCAATATCTTTTTTTATCTCTTTTCTGTTCTGATGGAGAATCATATTTTCTTATTTCTGTTTCTTTTGGATATCCTTCTGAATCTGAAGCAGTATTGTTTTTGAAAATTCCCGGATTTCTAAACTGGGCTGGGCTTGAATCAAATGGATTTGCAGTATCTTGAGGTTTTATTGATTCTGGGTAAACAGAGGAACTGTAGCTGGATGATTGATAGCTATTGGACATGTAGCTTGAATTTAAACTATATTGGCTTGACTGTCCTGTATTTTCTTCAGAAGTGTTTGCTGGAACATTTCTCAATTCAGATTCAAGCCTTTGGGATTGATTTGATATCTCCAAGTTAGGAGCTATTGCTTGTTCTTTTGAAGTCCTAGATGGATAATTTGCAGAAGTATTAACAATATTTTCTAGATTTTCATCCTCTGAACTTTCTTCATCATTTTCTTCGTCTTCTTCATCCTCTGAACTTTCTTCATTTTCATCTTCTTCTGATTTTTCATTGTCTTTATTTTTTTTCATTATATTAGAAATAGAAAGGATTATTTATTTCTTTTGATTCTGAATATTATCTACTTAGCTTTCCTTTTATGATGTTTTATCTTATAATGTCAGAAATTAAACCACATCCTTCAGGATGTGGATGATAACTTGTTTTAATTTCTGAGCATCCAAAAAACAAGTGCCTGTAACAAACCACACCTTTTAAGGTGTGGTGGCACATTGTTTTTTTGATTATTATAAATATCAGCGAAATCAGGAAGTGAAAGTTATATGTAGTTCTTGCAAACAAAATAAGATATGTTGAGTATTTTCATTTTGGATAGAATTATAACTTTTGTTTTAAAATATAAATTAAAAATTTATCTAATTGTTTGATTAAGCCCAAAGAATTTTTCAGCAGAAGATCTTGGAGGTTTGCCTTCAAAGTCTGTTGTGTATGGGAATGAAGCCATTCCATGATTCTTTTTGTAAATATCATATATTGAGAAACATGAATTTCTCGCTTCTGCTTCTGCAATACTTCTTATGTATTTTTCAGCATAATTTTCAGCTCTCACACCTTTTTCTTTTAGTTTTTTAAGTTTTTCTTTTTCTTTGTCTTTTTCATCTTCTTTTTTTGATGATTTGAAAATAGAAAAAAGCGCTGAAAAAGGATTTGTCTCTTCTTCTGTTTCTTTTTCCTTATCTTTTTCATCTAAAATTTCATCAATATCTATTTTAAGCTGTAAAAGTGAATCATCAGTCATTCCTGAAACTAGCTTAAGTGCAGAATTTAAGTCTGAATCACTTAATCTATCTTTTAGCAGTATTAGTTCTTCTTCATTTAGTGCATAGGCTTTAAATTCAACTTGTGCTCTTCCTCCAAAAGTATAATGCTGTCCGCTTTTGCTTGGAATTCCTCTGAAATTAAATTCTAAAAATACAACTGAATAATATTTTCTAAGATTTTTTTCCATTTTTTTAAATTCTCTTGGAATCTTTTTTGCTGTTACTAAGGATTTTATATCTATTTCATTTTTTCCTAAAAGTGAAAGCTGTAAAAGTATTGTATTGAATGCAGTAACTAGAGCTGCACTTTTTGAGAGTTCTTCATTTGATGTTAATTGACTTGCTGCTTTAAGATATGGTTTTGCCCATCTTGCATTTAATTTTAGAGCATCAATCTGGCTTTTAAGATATATTTTTTCAATTTCATATCTTTTTCTAAGTTCTTGTTCGCTTCTTTTCATCCATTCAAAAAATTCTTGTACACGAGGTTTTAATATTCTTTTTACTCTGTCATTTAAATCTAATTTATCAACTTCATCAACAGAATTTACAGCCATGAATGCATCTCTAAGAGTAACGAACTGGAGATTTCCAGATGAAAGAGCGTTTATGCTTCCTTGTCCTCTTTGCAAATCAACTCTATCCATCCATACTTGCTTTAATGCAAGAACTCCTGCTTCTTTTTCATTTTTATCCTTGGATTTTGCCTGTTCATAGTGGCTTAATCTTATTTTAAATTCTTTTACATCATAGATTAAATTTAAAACTCCTTTTAATATATTGTTAACAGTTCCAAGAACTCTTGATGCTTCTTGCTGCATTTGGCTTGCTTTTCCTTGTAATTCTGAAAAATGTCCGCTTCCAGGAGATGAAGCAAAATTATCCATTATTTTTTCAACTTTTCCTTTAAATGTATCATTCATAAAATCTAAAAGCCAAAAATAAACAGGCTCTAATGTTTCTGAAGTAGAGTCATAGATTAAATCAAATTTTTCTGAAGGTTCACCTTTTTTTTTGTAAAATTTACTTATTTCTTTTATAGTCTTGTCTATATCACTCATTTTTCACCTTTTTCCTATAATTTACAAGATGCAATTGTTTTTAAATGTTAGGAATAGATATAAAAATCTTCTTCAATATTGTTAAGGATGAAATTTTGTAATAAGTGTAAAAGTATAATGAAAATAAATGATAAAGATAATTTTGAATGTTTGAATTGCGGATTTATAGAAATAAGATTAGGTGATGAATTGAGTGTTAAAGAAAATATTAAAACTGGAAAGACTGAATTAAAACAGGGAGTTGTTGAGGATAAAAATATATTTGCAGAATATGATTCTTTTATATGTGAAAAATGCGGGTTTGACAGAGCACAGATAATTGAAAGACCTCCTTATATTTCTGATGAAGACAGCCTTACTTTTTTAAAGTGTGGAAAATGCAATTGGACAAAACAGCTGGCTAGAAA
>JAVHOF010000073.1:0-14553 GCA_036169915.1 Candidatus Pacearchaeota archaeon
ATAATCTTTATCTCTTTTTTCAATTCTCATAAAATTCAAACATTTCTCACAAATATTTATTGGAACCACTTTTTTAAGTTTTTTTCTATTAAACAATAATTTTCATTTTAAAAATAAATTCATATTTTTAAATATATGCATATTTTTAATTTTCTCTTCGATATTTTTTTAGCAAAAATTTATATAAGGGTTCGCACATTCTAATTCAGAAAAGGTGATTAAAAAAATGAATCAAGATGAATTTCTTCAAAGACTTGAAACAGAAATAAAAATATCTAAATTCTCTCCTTATACTCTTAGAAATTATTTAAACTTTAATAAACAACTGTTCAAACACTCAAATAAACAACCTGAACAAATTGAACAGCAGGATATTAAAAACTTTTTAGCAGATAAAATGTCAGATAAATCCGCAATATCCAATATCTTATTTCTTTCTTCAATTAGATTCTCATTTACAAATCTTCTTGGAAAAGATCCAACAATAGGAGTTAAACGTCCTAAAAGCGAAAAGAAAATTCCAGAAGTTCTATCAAAAGAAGAAGTTTTAAGACTTTTTGATTCAGCTCAAACAAAAAAAAGCCGTTTAATAATTGAAATGCTCTATTCTTCAGGACTAAGAGTTTCAGAACTTGTAAATCTAAAACCAAATGATTTAGATTTTAATGAAAATATAGGCTGGGTAAGAGGTGGTAAAGGGAAAAAAGACAGAATGATAATAATTTCAAAAAGATTATCAAAAACTCTCAATAAATTTATTGAAAAAAACAAGGGCTGGACTTATGTCTTCTCAAAGGATAAGCCATTAACAACGAGAAATATACAAAAAATAGTGCAGAAGGTTTCATTTAAGGCAGGAATTAAAAAATCAACTCATCCTCATACTCTTAGGCATTCATATGCTACACATTTATTAGAGAATGGAACAGATATAAGAAAGATACAGATTCTTTTAGGTCATTCTTCTTTAAGCACTACTGAACGATATACCCATGTTTCATCTTCAGAATTAAAAAAAGTTTCAAGCCCTTTTGACAGTTTGTAACAATAATGCTTAAATATACAAAAAAATTAGGATAAATATGCAAAAAATAGTTATGGTTCCAGTGGCTCCTATATCAAAAAGAGCAAAATTTCCATCTTTAGACAAAGTTTTAGATGGTTTTGTATCAAACAATGATTTAAATGGACCTAAGAATGTTACTTCCACTGAATCAAGAGGGCTATTAGCATACTGGGATAATGGAGATCATTTAAACATTTATAGTTACGAGGATGATCTTTCTGCTTATGATCATCAAATCTATGGTTTACAAGGAAGAATAGATGGGGTAAATATCCATCTACGCGGACGTATTGAGATTCCAACTAGTGCTGAATTGCATGGAAAAAAATTAAAAAGGGGAATTTATCGTTCAGATTACAATACTTCTTTTATTTTTTTAGGAGTTCAAGCAAAACCAAAACTATCAGAAAGAGAAGAATATTTAAGAGCATGAACAGACTAATTTAAAATGATTAAAAAGAGAAATAAATCCAAAGAGAATCTTGAATTAGCAGAAGAACACATAGATTTAGCAGAAGATTTAGTTTTAGAAGAAGCTAAAAATTGTGAAAGCAACAATAAAAAAGCCCTGGAAAAAGCAGCATTTGAATTAGAAAAAGCAGAGGCTGATTTAGGAGAATCTGAATAAAAATGATAGAAAAAAATCAAGTTTACAAATGTGAAGTATGTGGAAACATTGTTGAAGTTCTCCATGAAGGGGGAGGAACTTTGATTTGCTGCGGTGAACCCATGATTCTTCTTAAGGAAAATACATTTGATGCAAGTTTAGAAAAACATGTTCCTATAATAGAACATAAAGAGAATAAGATTATAGTTAAAGTAGGAAGCATTGAACATCCTATGATAGAAGAACATTATATTGAATGGATAGAGGTAATAACTAGGGATAATAAAAGTGATAAGAAGTTTCTCAAACCTGGAGATAAACCTGAAGCAGAGTTCTGCTTAGAAATTAATAATATTTTATTTGCCAGAGCACATTGCAATCTGCATGGTTTGTGGAAATCTTAATCTTAAGGAAATTAACTATTTCATTTTATTCTTAAGTAAATTAATGCCGCCCGCAACTAACCCCATAACTAAAAGAATAGCAGCAAGTATTCCATAAAAGATGCTTACATAGTGATTCAAATCTATACCTAATAAATTAGAATAGTCAACACCCATTATTAATAATAGAACTAAAGTAAAAATACCTGAAGAAATAAAAGCCCAAGAATAGTTTTTGTTTTTAAAAAACACAAAATTTATTGCAAATACTATACTTAAAAATAGAAACATGAAAAGATACCAGTAATTTTTATAAACATTGCTTAAGAGATAAAGAGTAACATAAACTAAAATTATTAAAATAGTTCCAATAATTTTTTTTAACATACCCTGAAATAGTTTACTTAATTTAAATATCTTTGGTTCAAATCCCTGCAGGTAATCTGAACCCCAATTGCAAAAAGTTATTCGGTTTATGTAGCTATCTTAATCTTAAGGATTAACTCTCCAAAATTTTCCTCAGATTGATAACATTTATTGAAATAATGCATTGTGATATGTTATTATAAAGTAGTAACAAATAGTAGGATTTATATACTCCATTGACTTAGGTAAATCATGGATAACTTGCTTATAACAAACAAAACAAAACAGGTACTGATTGCAATCTTAGTGGGTATTATGGTTATTATGGTTATTATTATAGCTATATTAACAATTATAATTTTAAATGTTAATCTTTTTGTAAATATATTGACATTTTGGTTACTTACAACATTTTATTCTTTATTTGCATTTTTCTTAGTAGATTCTCCTGTTATGTCAATAAATCCAGAAAAAACAATCGAAAAGCCAGTGTATAGGAATTTAATTCATGTTGTAGAAAAACCAGTAATTCAAGAAATCCAAATTCCAATAGAAAATAAAGTTATTGAAGTTGTTGAAAAAGAAGTTCCTGTAGAAAGGATAATATATAGAACTATAGAAAAAAAGCCCATAAGACCTAATATTCCTAAATATGAATTTATTGGTTCAACACAAACAAAAACTTATCATAAAAGAACTTGTAAATTCTCTAAAATGTTAAAAAGAAAATACAAACTACACAGCAATAACAAATTATTTTTTAAAAGAAAAGATTATAAGGCATGTAAATCTTGTCTAAAGAAATAGTTAAAGATAAACTTTATTTTTCTGTTGATTTTTATAAAGGTTTGTCGTACCTTTAGGTTTAATACCCTCCGGAATCTTTTAATCTAAAACTCCAAAATACTCATTCAATCTCAACAATATATTTTCCCTTGCCATTTCTCCAGTCAATAACTTTTTTCCAGACAGCATAAGGGTATCTTTTCATTAAATATTCTATAACTTTCCAAGACTTTTCAAGCCCTAAATTAACTCCTCCAACAATTCCAAACGATAATTCAATTATCATTTTTTTACCTCCAAAATTTAGTTCTTTTCTTAAAAAGAAAGCTATATTTAAATATAAACTTATATAAAAAAACATATATTTTAGTTTAATTATATTTAAATACAAAAAACCTACAAAGTGATAACAAGTAATTTTAAAGTAGTAGTGGATATTTTCATTATTTTGCCTGTTTATAACACTTCTTTACCTTATTCTTAAATTCCAAAAATTTCCCTTTTTTAATAGCATTTTTTGCCTTATTTACTAGACTATTCATATAAAAGATATTATGATAGCTCGCAAGTCTAAGTCCATTTCCCTCATTTTGTTTTAATAAATATCTTACATAAGCTCTTGAATAATTTTTGCAAACAAAACAACTACAATTTTTATCAAGAGGTCTTTTATCAGATTCATATCTTTTATTCAGCAATTTTAATTTCCCTTTGGAAGTAAGTATTGTTCCATGCCTTGCATTTTGTGTTGGATATCTTGAATCAAACATATCAACACCTCTTGAAATAGCTTCTAAAATTTCAACAGGCTCTCCAGCACCCATAAGATAGATAATTTCATTTTCAGGAATTACAGATTTATGAGATTCAATTGCGTTCATTTCTTCTTCAAAAGTTTCACCTAAAGCAAGTCCGCCAATTGCATATCCATCAAATCCTATTTTTAATAGTTCTTTTGCAGATTCTTTTCTTAAATCAGGATAAATACCTCCCTGTGAGATTCCAAAAAGAAGCTGTTTTTTATTTTGAGAAATACCTTCTTGAAGTTTTTCATGATGTTTTCTGCATTTTTCAGCCCATAAACTAGTTTTTTCAACAGCTTTTTTTATTTGTTCTTTTGAATGGCTTAAAAGAGGCATTGAATCAAGACACATGGCAATTTCACTTCCTAAATCTATCTGAATTTCCATATCCTTTTCAGGAGTTATAAAAATCTTTTCTCCATTAAAAGGATTTCTAAATAAAACCCCACTATCACTAGAACTTATATAACAAGAAGTAGAATACATTTGAAATCCTCCCGAATCAGTTGCATTTATTCCTTTAAAATTCATAAAATTTCCAATACCTTTTAATTTTTTGATTATTTTTTCATTTGGATTAAGATGCAGAATAAATGTATTTGAAATAACCGCATTAACCCCAATTTCCTCTAAATCTTGAGATGAAATATGTTTCACAGAAGTCTTTGTTGCAACAGGCATGAAAAAAGGAGTTTCAATTTTTCCTTTTTTCGTATTTAATACACCAACTCTAGCTTTTGTTTTTTTATCCTTATAGTTTATTTTAAATATATCCATATGGAAATTAATTATAGTTTGCTTTTAAAATTAACCGAAAGGTTTTTCTTAAATTTATTCTTCTTTATAGGGATTATTAGTCTTATCCCATCCATTATAAATATAATTCCGACAAAAAGAAACAGGAAAAAACAAGGAGATATTTGTTCATATGTACAAATATTGCAAAGAGATTTACAGAGAAATCTATCTAAGACACTCCAAGTTATACCTAAAATAATAAAAGCAAATCCTAAACCAACTTTTAGTTCCATCTTTTTATATAATTAGAAATCTTATTCTTTTAAATTTATCTTCTATGCTTGAAGAATTCAATCTGCCTAAATCTTTTCATTACTTTTTCATAATTACCTTTTTCCACAAGGATTTTTGTTCTCTTTTCATTCAATAGCCTAAAATCATATTTTCTTACAGAATATTTCAATTTATTCTTCCCCGGATAATCTTTCCATTTTTTATCTTTTTTAAACTTGTATTGCAGCACCATTTTCATATAATTTGAGTTTAGCTTATATATATTTTTATCTACCAAAAAAAGCCCTGTTTATGGCATAGAAATCTTTTAATACACCTTTAATTAAAGAATAATTATCTAAACTATAAAAAGTTGTGAAATGACAATATACTCCCACTCTAGAATATCAACATTTGAACAATGTCCTCTTAAATTTAAATTTAGATACATTGATAATATAACTCCTGAAATAAAGCAGACAATAGAAGGATTTCTTGGAAATAAGGTTCATGAAACACTTGAATGGATATACAAACAACTAATGAATCAACAGCAGGTCCATCTAGACAATGCAATTGAATTTTACATACAAATCTGGAATAAAGATTTTAATAAAGAAATAAAGATAACCAAAGAAAATTATGATGCAGAGTACTATTTTAATAAAGGGATAAAATTCATAATAGATTACTTCCTATCTAATCACCCATTTAAAGATAATACTATAGCTCTTGAAAAACAAATAATGATTGATTTAGATGAAGAAGGAAAATATAAACTTCAGGGTTATATTGACCGTCTGGTATTTAATAAAGAAACAAATTCCTATGAAATACATGATTATAAAACAGGGGCTTCAATAAAATCCCAAGAAGAAATTGATAAAGACAGGCAATTAGCTCTATATTCTTTAGGTATAAAGAAGAACTTTGAAAATGCAAAGGATATCACATTAATATGGCATTTCTTGGATTTTAATAAAAAAATGTTTTCCAAAAGAACAGATGAACAACTAGAATCCCTTAGAAACGAGATAATAGAAATAATTAAAAAAATAGAATCTACAACAGAATTTCAGGCCAATCCAGGATGTTTATGCAATTGGTGTGAATTCAAAAATTATTGCAATACAATAAACAATTTAAATGAATCTGATATTTGTCAGGATTAGATTTTTAAAAAATGTGGTCATTATATGAAAATGAAAAACCTTTAGGGCCCTTAGTTTTTTCAAATGGAAAAACACAAGAAGATATAGTCAATGAAGTAAGTGATGCGATTAATAAAGGATATAAAATAATTTTTATTAAAGGAACATGCGGAACTGGAAAATCAGCTATTGCACTAAATCTTGCAGGAAAGTTTGGAAAAACTTCTATAGTTGTTCCTGTTAAATCTCTCCAAGAGCAGTACATAAAAGATTATTCTGATAAAAAGTATGTTATATATAATGGGAAAAAGTTAAAAATATCTTCTATAATAGGCAGACAGAATTTTAAATGCAAGTTTATAGAAGAATTTCCAGAGCAATTTAAATTTCAGTTGAAAAGGGAAAAAGATTTGACATTGACTGATTCATTTGAACCATTAAAATCCAAGAAAAATGATACTTGCAACAATGATTTTATTCCATGCAAGATAGAGATAAAAGAGAAAAATTTAGATAAGCTGAAAGATTACATAAACAAAAATTCTTCAATTGATTTTTCTGATTTTTCTTCAGTAAATGAGATAAAAAGGATGTCAATTGCACCCATCTGCCCCTACTGGTCTCCTTTATATGCAGAGGAATTTGAAATAAAAAAATTCAAAGATTCTAAAAAAACAACATATCCTGGATTAAAAAATAAAAAATATACTATTTATCAGAGAAAACCCGGATGTTCTTACTATGAACAGTATTTATCTTACACAGATTCTGATGTAATAATATTCAACAGCCAAAAATATCTAATTGAGTGTCTTATGAACAGAAAACCTTCAACAGAACTTGAAATAATAGATGAATGCGATGAATTTTTGGATAGCTTTACAATAGAAGAAAAAATAAATATTAACAAATTGCTCTATTCTTTGAATAATCTTTCAATAAAAAATGAAAAAACAGGTGTTTTGATAAATTATTTAAGAGATATTGTAAATTCAATAAAAACATCAAAGAATTTTAACAGCGAAGATATTTATGAAATTAAAAATACTTCTATTCAAGAGCTTTTAGAAGCAGTTGTTCAATTTGATTTACTTGATATAATAGATGATGAAGAATTCAATTATCTCAATCATTTAGACGAAGTAGCAAGAATATTTTATGGTTTTTTTGGTGAAACCTTTTTTTCAATAGAAAAAGAAGATAATAATCTAATAATAAATCTGGTTACAACAAATCTTGAGAAAAGGTTCAAAGAATTAGTTGAAAAAAATAAAATTTTTATAATGATGAGTGGAACAATTCATTCCGAAAACGTCTTAAAAAATATTTTTGGTATTGATAATTTTAAGATAATAGAAGCAGAAACTCAACATCAGGGAGATTTAATTCCATGCAGATATGGATATGAATTAGACTGTAGCTACAAAAACTTTAAAGAAAAGAAAATAACAAGAGAACAATATCTTAGAACCTTATCTAAATCAATAGCATGTGCAAAACCTCCAGTTCTTGTTCATATAAATAGTTTTTCTGATTTGCCAACAGAACAAGAAAAAATAAACTATAATCTGGAAAATCTTCCGACAAAACAGGAAATTATTCTTGAACAGGAAAACGATCCTTTAGGAAAAAGGATTATTGATTTTAAAAATAAAAAAACAAATATACTTTTCACAACAAAATGCACTAGGGGCATGGATTTTCCAGGAGATATTTGCAATAGCATTGTCATAACAAAATTCCCCTATCCAGACATATCTTCAATTTTCTGGAAAATTTTCAAAAAAATAAAACCTCAGCATTTTATGAGTTTTTACATGGACAAGTCACACAGAGAGCTTTTACAAAGGATTTATCGGGGACTAAGATCTGAAAATGACAAAGTTTATTTATTATCTCCAGATTCAAGAGTTTTAGATTTTAAAATTAACTAATTTTTTTAACAGCCTTTTTTCTAACATTTCTATTTTTAGTATTTTCATTTTCTGAACTCATAGTTGAAAACATTTGAAAAATAGAATAAATAATTCTAAGTGCAGCTTCTATGATAAAAATCATAACAAAGAGTGTGATAAAATTTCTTATCAGGCTCATCTCTCCAATTATTTTTTTTAGGGAATTCCCAATATCAAAGAATTTAGGATCAAAAATAAAAAATGCAAGTATACTAAATGAGAATATTTTAATAAAATTTCTTGAAATATCTTCGTTTATATATGCCATTATTCTAGAAGCAATTATGATTGAAGCAGAAATAATAAGTATCTGCTCTGAAGTTTGAGAGCCAGATAAGAACAATAAAAACAATAAAAATATTACAAACCAGAATAATACTAAAAAAGGCAAAAGCACAAGATATTCAAAAGTATAAAAAAGAATGCTTAAAAATTTTTCAAAAGCAGGATGTTCTGAATAATCATGTTGTCTTAAATTTAAAGAGATTATTTCTCTTTTTGAAATAAATTTATGGAATTTCCACACAAAAAGAGCATAAAAAACAAAAAATAGCACATATAATAGAATATAAGACTGAGACTGATATTCTAAAGGAATAACTGAATTCATCCTGCTTAAGATATTTAAATCAATAGTCATTTTCTCTTTTTTTATGAATATAATAAGTAATGTTCATTAATAAATATTTTTATCTAAAGCTTTTCTGACGTTTCCTACGCGCTTTGCTATCACCAGGTTTATAAGCTTCTTTTCTTCTTGTGTCAGCAATTAAAAGATTCTTATCATATCTTATAAATGCTTTTTTAAGTTCGTCAGATTTTGTAAACTCAACCAGTGCTCTTGAAATTGCCAGTCTTGAAGCATGAATCTGGCTTTCCTGTCCACCACCCTTAACATTAACATTAATGTCAAAATTAAAATTTCCAAGAACCTTTTTTGCTATTTCAATAGGCTCTTGAATTTCTAGTTTTTTAAAAAAATCAAAATTTTCATAAGGTTTTTTATTAATTAAAACTCTTCCATTTCCATCCTGAATTCTAGCTTTAGCTATTGCTCTTTTTCTTTTTCCACCAACCATTATATTTTTTTCCATTTTAAATTCTCTGCGAAAGTTCTTTTAATTCTATGTAATTATTATACTCCTTAGACATAAATTTAGATACTTTTTCTTTTTCAAACTCTTTAGGTATCCCTTCATAGCATTTAACTCTAGAAAAAGCTTGTTTTCCAATTCCCATTCTATAATTTGGAAGCATACCTCTTATTGCTCTTTTAAGCATTAATATTGGCATTTTTGAATAATTTGGGCCTTTATGTGCTGTTCCGCCTTTTTTTCTCATATTTGAATATTTTTCAATAATATCTTTCTTGTTTCCACTTATTATTGTTTTTTCACAGTTTAAAATAACAATTTCATTGCCTTCTAAGGCCTGCTTAGCAATATAACTACATAATCTTCCGAAAACAGCACCTTCTGCATTAATTATTATTTTTTTCATTTTAATATTTTTACTCCTTTTAATTCAGGATTAGTTTCAATTTCTTTTCTAATAGTTTTTATCTCACATCCCTGTTTTTTTAATTTTTCTTCTGCTCCTTTTGAAAATGAAAGCGCAGATACATTTAACTTCTTTTTAATATCCCCAGAACCAAGAACTTTTCCAGGAACAATTATATTTTTTTCATTTGAGTCATTTAATTCTGTCAAGTTTATTTTTACCTGTTGTCTAGTAGAGCCTGCTAAAATTTTAGCAAGTTCAAGATGATTATTCTTTTTAGCAAGATATATAGTTTTAACTAGTTCAGGATTTGTTTTTTTATTCATTCTTTTTGAAATTTTTGTTTTGCTTATCATGTTATCAATTATATAAAAAGAGAGGGCTTAAGAGCTTTTTAAAGATTTTGGAAGCCTTTTTTTGACCTTTTAATCATATTTTTAAATAGCCGGTTCAATATCCCTCACCAAATCTTTAAACTCCTGGCCACTCATTTTTCTTTTTTGTGTTCCAAAAGTTTCAGATATATCGGAATTATTATTTATTTTTTGACTATTATTTTTTTCCATTTTTAGTATATGAGTATAAATGCGGGAAGAAGGATTTGAACCTTCGAAGGCACTAAGCCAATAGCTCCTTAAGCTATCCCATTTGACCGCTCTGGCATCCCCGCATAGATAAATTACTAATAAAAACAAGTGTTTTATATTTTTGCTTTTCAGAATAAGAATCTTTATTTTTTAACTACTTTATCTCTTTACTTAATTCATCTAAATTATCTTCTAGAGCCTCAATAGCTCTTAAAAATATATCCTTTGGCTTAATCTGGCCAAAAGATTCTATTTCAAAAACAAGCTCATTAACTTCTTTTAATTTTTTGATTTTACTAACATCTTCTTCAGAAACCTTTTTTTCCTTTAATTCACCTTCATCATAGCCTACTTTTCCATTTTCATCAACACTGACAAAATCAATTAATTCAGGCTCTATATTATGTTTAAAAAAAACAAGTCCTGGAGAATATTTAATATGATCAATTCCTTTTCCAATTCTTGCTTCTGCAACAACCTCTAATTCTTGTTCATTGTCTAAAATAACAATTGGAATTTCATAACCTGTTTCAATAGAAGGCTTTAATTCTGATGAAAAAACAGTCTTAGGTCCTGTTTCTTTTAACTTGAATTTTATCTCTTTTGAACTTTTTTCAGTTTTAATTGGAACTAATCCCAGCCTATGTGCAATTATTTCATCATATAATGCAGAATCATTTTTAGAAATTTCAACATCATCAATAGCCATTATAGGTATTTCTAAAACACTTCTTCTTATTGCATTAGCAAGAGTTGTAGACATATCTGTAAAAAATGTCATGGTTTGCTTTTTTTCATTAGAGTCTTTTATCTTTATCATCTGAATCTTTGCCTCATAAAATGAAGAGACAGGAAATTCTTAATTTCCTGTATTTGAATATATATTTTGTATCTTTATATTTTTTAGGGTTTTTAAACTCTTCTTCCTCTTCTTCCTCCGCCTGCTTTTGGACCTCCTCTTGGCATTTTTGTAATATCCATTATGCTTATTATTTTAAATCCTGCTCTTGTAAGTGATTTTATAGCAGAATGAGCTCCAGGCCCAGGGTTATTTTGCCCTGTTTCAGCTCTTATTCTAACATAAAATCCAGTTATTCCATTATCTTTAGCTTCTTCTGAAATCTTTTGAGCAACAAACATTGCAATTGTAGGGTTTGCTTTTAATCTACTTTGTTTTGTAGATTGCCCTCCTGAAAATTTTGCAATAGTATTTCCAGCCAAATCAGTCAAAGTGATAATTGTATTATTAAATGTAGTATAAATATTCAAGATTCCTATTTTTTCATCTTTTTCCCTTTTCTTTTTTTGTTCTTCAAGATTTTTCATACCTTCTTCAGTTTCTTTAATTCCTAATTCTTCTGCCATTTTAAGCTATAACTCCTCCTTCATTTTCAATTTCTTCCCCTTCAAGTATTTCTTCCTTTATTTCATCCATTTTTGATTTTTTTGGTTCTTTAACCTTTAGAACAATATTTAATTTAACCAAAGGTTCTTCTTCCAATGAAACTTGATAAGAAGGAATATTCACTATTTGCTCTCTAATAGAAACATGCTTGTGTACTATTAATTGTCTTGCTTGTCTAGGTTTGTAAGATAATCCTCTTGAAAAAACAATGCTCTGCAATCTTCTTTTTAGCCAGTCTTCTTTATCTAATGCAAGAGCACCTGCAATATTTTCAACATTAAATCCTTTTTTTTGAAGCCTTTCAATAAATTTGTTTTTTTCTTCATCAGATTTCGTAATCAATTGTTTTGCAAGATTTCTTATTCTAGCAATTGCAGATTCTGCTTTCCAAATCTCTCTTTTGCTCTTAAGTCCATATTTTTCTCTAAGTTCATTTTCTTCTTCTATCCTTGATTTGTCAAAAGCCTTTCTTGGTCTTGAAAATTTTTTTCTATTTCTTTTTGGCATGTTTAAATTCCTCTATTCATATCTTGATTTTTTACTTGTTTATATTCTTGAAAATATTTTTTTTCTAACTCTGTTACTCTTGATTTTAGATTATTCACATCGATTTGTTGTTGTTCATAACTATGTTGAAAATTTACGAAACTATTGCCTGCATAAAAACCTGCTGCAGGAAGTCCTATGAACAAGATTATAACTCCAATGCTTTTTTCTAAAGGACTGAATTTAATTTGTTTATCTTCCATTTTATTTTTTGCTGTGTTTTACTCCCACAGATTTTTTCTTTCCTTTTGTTCTAAAATGACTCTTTGTTCTTTGTCCTCTTGTTGGTTGTCCAGTAGCATGTCTCCATCCTCTATATGACCTTATTTTCTTTAGTCTTCTAATATCAAATTCTTTTTTCATATCTAATCCAGTTCCAATCAAATGAGCATCCTTTCCAGTTTCAAAATCATTTCTCCTATTTAACATAAATTTTGGAAGTTCAGGACTTGGATTATTTAAAAACGCAATTATTTTTTCTATATCCTTGGCATCAAGTTCTAATACTTTTTTACTAGGATTAAGTTTAAGAATTTTACACATTGCATTTGAAAAACCCCATGAAACTCCTTTAATATATGTCAATCCTGTCAAAACATTTTTATCTCCAGGAATATCTGTCTGCAGAATCCTAACTATTGAAGAATAATCTTTTCTCTTATCCTGTGGAATTTGTTTTTGTTCTGCCATTTTATTGTCCTATAAATAAATAATATTTTTCTCTCCCCATTATTTCTTCTATTATCCTTTTTTCAATTGCTTTTTTAGGATCAGGTAAATTAGAAATCCTGGTTTTTAAATCTTCCAGAGATTCAAATTCTTTCTTGCTTCTTTCCTGCAATATTGCATCTGTATGTTTTTTTCCAAACCCTGGAAGCAATTCAAATTGATGCATTCGTGTATTTATTGCTTCAGCCTTGTTAAAAAATTCAACAAATTTTCTCTCATCATTTGCAATTTCTTTTTCAACAAATTCTTTTAACTGCTCTTTTGCTGTCTCAGTTAATTTATCTCCAGGAAGTCTGCCAAGAATATAATAAATCTTGTCTCTTTTTCCTTCTCCAATGTAAACTTTTTCTCCAATTTCTAATCTAATCCCTCTTCTTGGAATCAATTGCAAAAGAATGAATTTTTTAACACCTATGGCCTGAGCTATGGGCATCATTTTCTTCTCTAAAGGATATCCATAAGGCAAATAATCTAGAACTATCGCATTTTCTTCTTTGTCTATCATTTTGATTATGAATTGTTTTTAACAATCTCCAGTATTTTGTTTGTTTCATCCTCATTTAAACTGACATCAACAAATATTTTATTTAAGTCAGAAGCATCAGAAGGAAGCAAATCAATAATTTTAACCATATGTTCAGTTTTTATTTTTAATAAATCTAATTTTTCAAGCTCTTCCTTAATTTTTTTTGCATGAGTTCCTTTTGTTTTTAAAAATTTTTTAAGATAAGCTTCAATTTCAGTCTTTTTTTCACTCTCAGGAATATCTTTAACTATCTCATCAACTTCATTCATATTCAAAGGTGTTCTTTCTAATATCATTTTAATTTTTAACTCCTAATCTTTTTAAATGAACAGGGTGTATTATATATAACTTTTCTTTATTGAAATCATTTATTTTTACTAAATAGGAATTTCCTCTTTTACCAGAAATAATTCCAGATCTGCCCTGAATTTGGTCTGGAAATTTTGGTCTAAGTGCAAGCTCTTTTATAACACTTACCTTATCTCCTTCTTTAAAATCCTGAAAGTAACTACTAAATTTGATTTTTCCACGTGTTCTAAGTTGTTTTCTTTTTATCATGTTAAATTTTATAAATTTAATCAGACAGGAAATTTTTAATTTCCTGTATTTCAAAAATCTTGTTTGTTAAAACCGAAGGTTTTCGCTGATTTTTGAATTTTTGCTCAAGCTACTAAGAATTATTAGGTTTTCTTAGTGCTCTTAGGTCATTTAAGATAGCTAAACTATCCACTAATTACCATGCTATAAAAACTATAGAAATAAGCCATTTAAAAGCTTTTCTTATGCTAATTTTTACTAAAAACCAGGATTTCCCTGATCAAACAGTCCATTATCTTTTTCCTCTTCCATTCTAGAAATAATAGCCTTGCACATCTTAGGCCCCCAAACACCATCCCCACACCTTTGGCAGAAATCAACAACACTATTATCCAGAACATTCATCTGTTTACAAAACATACATTTTTTCATATAGATCCACCTTTTTTTAATTAATAATAAATAAATTATTTATTATAGTTTATAAATTTTTATATTGTTTTTGTTATATGATTTTTTTAGAAAGGTTTTTAAATAACTTCTTTTAAAACTTTATACTAAAGAGTTTTAAAAATAGAAAATGAAAAATAAAGTA
>JAVHOF010000074.1:0-2997 GCA_036169915.1 Candidatus Pacearchaeota archaeon
AAAGAAGCATAATTAAAAAATAATAACTTAAATCTAATGTAGAGTCAAGGACATTGAGTTTTGACTAATAGTTATGCCTTGACTATTTAGGAAAAGCGAAAATTTTAGTAGAAAATTTTTGTCTTTTACTATAGTTAAATTTAAAACATAATTATTCTTATAATTTATTAAGTAAAAAGAGGAAAAAATAAAATGAAATTAAAGATAAAAAAATTAAAATTCTTGACAGGAAGGCCAGTCTGCATGATTCACGAAAAAACAGCCAAGAAAATGAGCCTGCACGTTACAGATAGAGTTATTATAAAAAATAAAAATAATTGCAAAATAATCTCTGTTGTAGATACTGTAACTGGAATAATAAATCCCCATGAAATTGCGGTTTCAGAAGAAATTCTTGAAAATCTTTCTCTTAATGATAAAGATATAGTGAATGTTGAACTTACAGAGCATCCAAAAAGCATATCTTTTATTAAGAAAAAATTAAAAGGTGAAAAATTAAGCAAAGAAGAAATTTTTGAAATAATAAATGACATAGCTTGCAATGCACTTACAGAAATAGAAGTTGCTTTTTTTGTTGCAGCAGTTTATGTTAATGATATGAATTTAGAAGAAACAAAAAATCTTGTTGATGCAATGGTAAAAAGTGGTAATAGGATAAAACTAAAAGGAAAAGTAATAGATAAGCATTGCATCGGAGGAGTTGCAGGAAACAGAACAACTCCAATTATTGTTTCAATTTGCGCTTCAACAGGATTAATAATTCCTAAAACATCCTCAAGAGCAATAACAAGTGCTTCAGGAACCGCAGATGTAATAGAAACATTGTCAAGAGTGGAATTTTCAATTAAAGAAATAAAAGAAATAATAAAGAAAACAAATGCCTGTCTTGTTTGGGGGGGTGCTCTTGGTTTAGCACCTGTTGATGATAAAATAATAAAAATAGAAAGAACAATAAACATAGATTCAACAGCCCAGCTATTGGCAAGTATTTTATCAAAAAAAATATCAGTAGGAAGCAAATATATTCTGATTGATATCCCCTATGGAAAATCTGCAAAAGTTTCAAAAAATCAAGGAGAAAAATTAAAACATAAATTCTTGGAAATAGGAAAAAAATTTAGGCTTAAATTGCAGGTGGTTTTAACAGATGGTTCAGAGCCAATTGGAAATGGAATCGGTCCTGTTTTTGAAATGCAGGATATACTTAAAGTTTTCAAAAGAGATTCTCCCCCAAAAGACTTAGAAGAGAAATCTATAATGCTTTCAGGAATGATACTTGAGCTTTCAGGAAAAGCAAAAAAAGGTAAGGGTAATAAAATTGCAAGAGAAATACTTGAGTCAGGTCAGGCATTTAAAAAATTCAAGCAGATTATTGAATCTCAAGGAGGAAGGATAAATGGCCATAATTTCAAAAAACCAAAATTCTCTATTGCAATACATGCAGAAAAAAAAGCAATAGTAATGCACATAGATAATAAATTAATTAATAAAATAGCAAGATTTGCAGGCTGTCCAGAAGATAAAGAAGCAGGAATATATCTGTATAAAAAAAAGCACGATATTGTTGAAAAAGATGAAAAAATAATGACTTTCTATGCAAATTCAGAGGAAAAATTAAGGCAAGCAGAAAATCTTTATAATAAATTAAAAAAGCGAGTAATTGAGTTTAAGGGAGTTTCTTAAATAATTCTTTTAATTAATTCATTCACATAGGAAAAATCACCATCATTCAATAAAACAACATCAAAACCTCTTTTAAAATTAGGAAGATTTGCTTCAACTTCTTCATTTAAAAATCCAACTGAAACAAGAGTTTTATAATCAAATTTCTCAATCATTTTCAAATCTTCTAAACCATCCCCTAATAATAAAACATTTCTTCTTTTTAATAATTCTCTGTAAACCGGTAATTTTTTTAATTCAATTTCATACTTATTGCATGAATGTATTATTGGTTCATGAACTCCAATAGCTTTTCCATTTGAATCAAATATTAAAAAATTAGCAATAACATGAACATTATCATATAATCTTCCTTCTTGTTCAAGATACATTTTTATCATATCTCCAGGTCCTGCTGACATAATAACTAATGGAACATCATATTCATGAAGTAAATCAATAAATTCAATGGCTCCTTTTCTGAACTTAAGGGTTCTTTGAGAAACTATCTTTTGCATAACTTCTTTGCTTAATCCACATTCAACAAGCAAATCAAAATGCTTTTTCCACCATTCATGCATTTTAAGATTTTTCTCTTTAGAAGAAACTTTAGAATTTATTTCAATAGGATGATAAACATCAAAAAGTTCATGAGCTCTTGGAGCATAATCAGGAGTTAAATAATTGCCATTTCTTATCTGAGCAATAGCAGTCGGAGATTTTACACCTTCAACAAATGCTTTTGTTAATGTTCTGTCAAAATCAGCAAGAACATAAAAATTGCCTTTTCCATCTTTGGAAATCATTTTTATTTTATCTTCCAAGTCTTGTTCATTAGAAATAATTAGATTTTTAAGCATAAAATTAAATATGGATATTGTTTATAAATTTTCCTAATATTATTCCTCTTTTTCTAATCTCTTTTCTCTAATTCTCAGCATAACTTCTGCATCAATTCCTGTAAAGAATGTTTCTATATTACATTTTGGAAATCTTAATGCTTCTAAATAATCAGGCCTAAAAGATTCATCTTCAAAATAAACTATTTTACTTACTCCGCATCCAACATTTACTCTATCTGGATTATAATATGTAGCAAGTGCAGTAACTATTTTTTGTCCATCTCTTTTAGCATGTAATAATAAAGAACGATTACTTTCTCTAAGAGTTTCTGCTAGATTTGGAAAAACTTCATGCAAGGGGATTTCATCAGGTCTGCATTCTGCACATTTTATAACAGGACCACTATCTCTAAAATCTGTCCAATCAAGATTCTCTACTGTTTTAGAAATAATATATAAACCAGAAGATAAGGTTTTGGCATTAAAACCTGGC
>JAVHOF010000075.1:0-46641 GCA_036169915.1 Candidatus Pacearchaeota archaeon
AAAAAGAGGAGATAAACCTATATAAATCTATCTGACGTTAACTATACAGTATCCTCTTTACTTCTAAGCTATTACTTCTTCTTTTTTAGGTAGTAAATCATGGAATTTTTTATGACCTTCTTTGACTACAATACTGTTAATTTGAATAGTCTTTCCAGAGATTTCTTCTCCTCTAACTGTTTTTTTAAGTCTTAATCCTTTTCTTTTATCTTTCATACCAGGGCCGAAAGTTAAAAGTTTCCTGTGATATCTTGTTCCTTCTTCTCCTTTAAATCCGGGAATTCCTGAAATATCACTTGTGCCTGTTATTTTGAGATTATATCCTTCTAAGTCAAGAGAAGCTTGTTTTCCATCAAAATTTTCTCCTATTTTCTTTCCAATAAAATATTCATTTTCAGTCTCTAATTTTATTGTCTTTCCTTTGTCAGATATATTTATTTTAAATACCATATTTACTTATTGAAAATGGGGTTTAAAAGACTTTCTTTTTAAGAATTCTACTTTAATTTGCTAATTCAATAATTTGTGATATTTTTTCTTGAATTCTTGAATATCTTCTTCTAAATCTTTCACCTTCTAATGAAAGAGTTATTGCAGGCCTGTCATTATGGTCTTTATAACCTTTTCTTAGTTTACCTGTTTCATCAATATAAGTTTGAGTATGACCTGCAATTTCTTGGTATGGAAAACCAATGCAATGATATCCAGATACATGCCTAGGATGCTGAGTTTGAATAACTAGATCCCATTTTTCCTTATAGCCTATTTTGCCTATTCCTAACATTAATATCAATGAGCTTGTTAATGATGGATCTTCTCCAAAAAGACCGCCTATTTCGTATAATTTATCAGAACCATTATATTTTTCTAATAATGTTGCTATGTTATATTTACCTAAATTATCCATTGTTGATTCTCTCCATGTAGACTCGTAATCTTTATTTAGCATAAATCTTTCTGAAAATTGGACTAATTCTTCTAATTTTAATAAACTAAGCTCTGAAGGCAGAATGCCATGAGTCTTTCTGTTAACTGTTCTTATACATTTTGAAATATACTCTCTTCCATTTTCTTTTCCATTAAGAACAAAAAACCTAGCCCCTAAATCAAATGGATCAAAGTCATCAATCTTTGACTCTTTCACATGTCTTGCCTTATAATTTTTAGATCTTAAATTTATAAGCTCTTGTTTTTTATCTTCATCAGCAATTTCTCTAAAAGTCCATTGACCCATATTGAATCTTAAAGCTCTTACAAGACCTCTAAAATTATTCAAACGATTAGTATTAGTTCTTGTTGACATGCCTGTCAAAACTGGCATTTCTATTGTGCTCATTAAAAACGAAAAATTAATCCTTATTTAAACACTTATGATATTATAAATATATGTTATAAAATATTATTTTTTAAACCCCCCAACCAGGGTTGTTTTTTCTTTTGATTTCAGCTATTTTTTGAAGGGTTTGAATTTCTTCATGTGTTAAAAGATCTTTATTATCTTTGAATTTTTTAAACTGGTTTTCAGATAAATCAGTGTATAAATAATTTTTATCTTGCAATTGCCTTTCAAAATTTATTCCAGGCAAGGACATTGCAACTTCCTGTCCTTGAACAGCTTCATTTAATTTATGATTCTTTTCCTGAACTCCTTTTACCTTAGCAACATCTTCTCCATCTTCATTAATCAATGGAATTCCTGGTTTTATTTTTCCTGCTTCAACACTTACTCCGAAAATAGCAGGATTTGAATTTCTAAAAACATATTGATGAAGAATTTTTAATTTTCCAATTGTTGCAAGTTCCATTATTCTTTCTCTTTTAACTTCATTTCTTTTTTCATCCTGATATTTAACAACATCTTCAATAAGCTTGTAGATAACTTCATGTTTTAATATTTTTATTTTACCCTTTTCCATTTCTTTAATTTCTTCGTCTTCATCAACATTAAATCCAAGAATAACTGCATTTACAGGATTTATTTTTAAATTTGTCTGTGCTGAAATAATGTCTTTTTTTGTTATGCTTCCTATTCCTGCTCTTACTATCTTTATGTTTTCCTGTTTAAGCAGAGTCATCAGAGCCTCTAAACTTCCAAGAGAATCTGCTTTTATTATTATTCCTTCATCATCTGTATTTATCTTGTCTGTTATTTCTTTTTGAAACTCTTGTTTTATTTCATCTAAATTATTCTTGAAAATGACAAAGGGCATTCCCGGAAGTATTCCTTCTGAATTAATTAATTGCATTCTTATTCCGTTTGCAGCGCTTGCCTCGTGAACTGCTTTAAATTTATTTGACAATGGCATTATTTCCTCTAAAACTCTTATCTTAGTTAGAATAGGTTCATCAAAACTTGCAATTACAATCTCTTCATTTGCATTTAAAGTTCCATCATATAATATTGCTTCTGCATACTGCATTGATTTTTCTTTTTTAATTTCTAAAATGACTCCTTTTGCACTTTTACCAAGTTTTAAATTTTCTTTTAAAAATTTTTGTGAAAGTCCGCAGAGCATTAGGATTAATTCTTGAATTCCTTCGCTACTTCTTGCAGAACATGGAACAAGAGCAAGCTGGGTTGTAAAATCAGTTATTTCATAGAAGGGTTTTGCATTAAATCCATGATGATATAAGCTTCCTATGATGGTAAATAATTTTTCATCAAAATCAAGCCTTGCATTTGAAGATTGAAGTTCAATGCTTTGCTTTAAGTCATCAGACTGCTTTCTCCATCCTGAAATATTATCAATTTTATTTAAAGCAATAATAAAAGGAGTTTTATTTAATTTTAAGATTTCAATAACTTCTGCTGTTTGAGGCATTATTCCTTCATTAATGTCTATTACTAGAATAGCCAAATCTGCAAGACTTCCCCCTCTTTTTCTCAAATGAGAAAATGCTGCGTGTCCTGGTGTATCAATAAATAAAAATCCTGGAAAATCAATTTTAATTCCTTTTTCATCAATCAAAGGACATCTTTTTTTAATATTTTCAAGCGGTACTTTTGTGAAAGATATTTTCTGAGTTATTCCACCTGCTTCTGTATTTGCAACTCCTGTTTTTCTTATATTGTCCAATAGGCTTGTTTTTCCATGGTCCACATGACCTGCTACAGTTACAATTGGCTGTCTAATTTGTGTCATATAATTCATATTACAATAGGATTTTTAAAGTTTGATATTTGTTAAATAAAATGGTATCATAAGAAAACTTGAAAAATTGCTTTAGCCTTATTCAGAATATGGTGGATTTTCCAAGTCAATATACTGAATCTTGGTTGTATAAAAAAGGGAATATCACTGTTAGAGTAGATGAATTAGATTATGAACCTTTTGGGAATGATTCATATAAACAAGTTCTTGAAAATGCTGCTAGAAAATTAGGATTAATTTCTAATAAGCAAAAATAGTTTTTTCAGAATTATCTAGAATAATTTATGAATTCATTAAGAAAAAAAGTTAGTAAGGTTTTTTTAAATTGATAAGTTTCTCTTACTCTTTCTGGAGTCATTAAAAGAGTCTCTGTGTAAACAACAACCATATTTCTATCAATAGTTTTAATGTCTTCTCCTGAAGCAATATCATAAAAAATATTGGAAAAATTTCTACATATCCTTGTTCTTAGTCTAACTGCCAATGGGCAAGTCTTAGGATTTTTAAAACCATCTTTTAATCTATAGAAGAATCTTGGAGGGTCTTTGTCATTAAACCTCCCATAATCAAAAGAAACTTCTACTATGTTTAATTTTCTTAACTCTGTTCTTATTCTATCTTCTAATTCTTGTACTTGTTCTCCTTCATTTAAAACATGATCTTCTTTTCTTTTTTTCATACCTTAGTATAGGTAATAAAATATATAAGCATTGTGAAGCTGTATTAGACATGATTCAAAGAACTTTTGAAGAGATTAGTGAAAAATATGAGCTTGAAATTGATAAAATAGTCAGGACTATTAATGAAAAGAAATCAAAAAGAGTTTTGCTTCAATTTCCAGAAGGAATGAAACCTTATGCACAGGCTATTTGCGATAAGATTGAAACTAGGGCTAAATGCGAGTGTTTTATTTGGTTAGATAGTTGTTTTGGAGCTTGTGATGTTCCTTTTGAGGTTGGCAGATTAGATATAGATTTAGTAATTCAGTTTGGACATTCAGAATTCAAAAAATGAAAGGGATATTTATTTATTTATTTGCATTTGTTATTATATTATTAATAATTTTAGTTCTATTTATGATTAAAATAGGAAACAAAAATGAAATTCAGAAAGATAAAGAAAACACAAAAATCATCTTTGAAAATGGCAAGGAAATTTATGTTGAAATAGCTGATTCTGAAGCTGAATGGGGAAAAGGACTTATGTTTAGGAAAAGCCTTGATAAAAATAATGGCATGTTTTTTATTTTTGATGATTCTGTAATAAGATATTTTTGGATGAAAAATACTTATATTCCCTTAGATATTATTTTTATTGATGAAAATTTTACAATAGTGAACATAGCTGAAAATGTTCCTGTATGTGTTAAAGAGCCTTGTGAAAATTATCAGTCATTAAAACCTGTGAAATATGTTTTAGAAGTTAATGCAGGATTTTCAAAGGAAAATGAACTCAAATCTGGATATAAACTTTTATATTTTCAATAGTGGTTAGTTTTAAAAAGATATCTTTAGTATCTTATTTAAATGGCGACTTCAATTCCTTCTTTTCATTTAGAACAAGTTCCATTAAATTTATATATTGAAAATTCACATACATATAATTTTCAGAGTACAAATGCAGACTTATTTTGTTTAACTTATACCACTGACGTTTCATATTTATTAAGAAAAATTGAAGATTTAACAGATTATATTAATAAAAGAAATTATGGAATTGAAAGATGTTTACAAGAACATAAATATCTTCTTTCTGAAACAGCGGGAAAAGATATTGGAATTGAATCTACAATACAATCATTTAGAACAATATTTCCTGGTTTTGATGATGGTTTTTTATTAGCATATATGATTCCAGAAAAAGAAATTCCATTAATATATGATCAAAGAAAAAGCTGCAGCTGGTTTATAAAAAGACAGGGTGAAGAATTAAAAACATTTTTTGAAAGATTAATGATTGAAATGATGGCAGAACAAGGAAGTGGAATAACTTTTAAAGAAGCTGAAAAAAGAGCTGTAGATAGATATTGTGAAGGATTTAGGGCAGGATTTAGGTCTCATTTTTGCGGAAAAAAATGTAAATTTCCTAGGAATTGTGAATTAAGAGATTTATATAAATAATTATCCTGCTAAAATCTTAGCAGAAATAAGCAGAAGAATTCCAAGTATTATTGCTATAATATTTATTATCAGCTTAAGTTTATTCTTTTCTTTTATTACATCAGGCAAAAGATCAAATAAGCTTATATAAAAGAATCCGCCTGCTGCTAATGGCAATAAAATTGTGACATACTGGTTTAAATTCAAAAAATAATAACCTGCGATTCCTCCAAGAATTGCTGTCAATTGTATAATAAAATCAGAAGCAATTGCTTTTCCCCTTTTCATTCCACCATAAACAAGAACTCCAAAATTTCCTATTTCATGAGGAATCTCATGAACAATAATTAGAATGCTGGTTATTATCCCAAGTTGAGTTGATATAATGAATGAACCTGCAATTATAAGTCCATCTATAAAGTTATGAATTGCACTTCCTGCTAAAAGTAAATAAATATATGGATGTTCATGATTATCACAATGGTCTCCTTTGCAATAGTGCCAGTGAAGAAGTTTTTCTACTAGAAAAAATAATCCAAACCCTGCAATAGTTAAAATAATAGTTATGAACCAGGATAATTTTGCTATTGATTCAGGAATCAAATGAAATATTGCTCCCCCTAATAATGCTCCTGTTGCAAATGCAACTAAAATCAAAATGATTTTATTTAAGAATTTTTTGCTTATAAAAAAGGAAAATACTCCAACTAATCCTAAAAGACCATCAATGACAGTCATTAAAATTATCCATTGAAGTGTTGTGAGTGACATTTTATATTAAAATTAAATAGGTATTTAAATATGATTAGCAGAAACATTTAAAAATAGTTTTTATAATGGGCTCTTATGGAAATCAAAATTATTAATGAAACAACTGGAAATCCTTTTGAAAATAAAATTAAAAATGGCTGGGGAAGCTTATTTGGAAAAGAGGATAATTACAAAAATTTAAGAAAAGCTTTGAATTCTTTAAATCCAAAGGATAGAACAAAATTAACAAATCTTGGTTTAGTAGATGCAGTATGTGTTGAATATTAATTCTTAATTATAGCAAATAACATAAATTTTCGGAAAAATTTTGTTATTTGTCTATTTAGGAAATAACTAGAAAAATATCCGATTATTAAAGTTATTTCCTATAATTTTAAATCAACCCAGTTATCATTGCAATACCTAATGCAACTAGGACTAATCCTGCTGCAAGATGTATTTTCTTTATGTTCCTATCTCTCCATTCACTTACTTTTTCTGCACTTGACATTCCAAAATATATTACCAGAGTTATTACAATCATTGGCAATATGAATATTAGGTTATATAAGAGTAAATAGGGGATGGTTTTTAAAAATTCCAAAGAAGATAAACTTCCTGAAGCAATTATATATGGGCCTATTGTGCATGGAAGCAAGAATAATGTAACCAAAATTCCTGCTAAAAAAGCTCCTGTTGGACTTGTTATGCTTTTTATTATCATTTTTACTTTAGGCCTGAACCTTAAGGGCATTTCAGTTGCAAATCCGCCTGGTTTGTAGCTAAGGTAATCCTTTATATTAAGAATTCCAAGAAGTATTGCAAGTATTGCAAGCCCATATCTTATGTATGGACTGACAATTGCTGCAAAATTTGAAAAACTCTGAAATAATTTTATTATTACTATTCCATAGATAAAATATCCTATAAAAACTGCAGATATAAATGAAAAACCTCCTAGAAGAACTTTGTATCTTTTATCATCATTTGAAATCAATATTGAAATCAAAACCATTGCAAGAGCTGCAAGTGCACAAGGATTTATGGCATTTACAAGAGCAAGAGATATTATTTTAATTACTGTAAGTTCCATTTTAACAACCTGCCAATTGTTTTAAATTTTCAAGAGTTTGAATACCTTGTATTTTTTTATCATTTATAATCCAGGTTGGAGTTGCTGTTATCTCTGCTTCATTGCATTTTTGAATCTTTTCATCGCATTCAATTATATTAAATAGTTTTGTGTAGTTGCCAAGAATCTCTTTTTGAGCAATACAATGACTGCATGCTTTTTGAGAATACATTGTTGATTTTGATGAAATGCATTTTATTGTATTTTCATCAATAATATTTGAATTTGGATTATTTAAATTTTTAATTAAAAATATTCCTGCAATTATCAATACAACTATTATTATCAGGCTTAAATATATTTTAGTGCTTTCATTCATGTAATTATTAGCGAATTTTAGGTTTTAAAAGCTTGCGATTTTAATATTGTTCAGCAATTCCCGCTTCTGCAATTAGAATACTCTTTATTAAGAACCTTTTTCCAGACATCAAATCCTTCATTGCCTATTATTACTTCTTTGTTTATGAAAAATGTAGGAGTTATGAAAACACCTGCATCTTGTCCATCATTAATGTCTTTTTGAACAATATCTTTTGTATCCATGAATTCTAAGCAATCTAAAATATCAGTTGAGTTAATTGTTTTTGCAAGCTCAATAAGTCTTTCTTCAGTCATATTTTCTGAATTTTCCAATATAAGATTATGCATCATCCAGAAAGATTCATCTCCTGAAAGCTTTCTAACACATTCTGCTGCAATTGATTCTGCCATTGATATTTCACTGTATTCATTTGGATAGTTTCTAAATATCAGATTTACCCTATTTTTATCAAAGTATTTTTCTTTTAATTGTTCGTATGTTTTATCAAAAAAGAATTTTGTTTCTGGATTATCATAGTCTCCAAACATGATTATTGTTACAGGAGCTGAGCTGTTTCCAAGAATAGCTTCATTATTTTCTGAAACTTTTATATATTTCCCTATATTTCCTGCTTTATCAGTAACTCTTATATCAAAAAAGTGTTCTCCTTTTGATATTCCTATAGTTGGATTGCATTTAGTACTTTGTTCAAAATCGCAGAGTGTTTTCCAGACAGGATTTCTGCTGTGATAGTCAATGTATTCTACTTTTGCAATATTATCTTCTTTTATATCTAAATTAAATAAGGCTCTATTTTTATCAACAGTATAACTAAATAAGTTAACGAGAGGTATTGCAGTGTCTACAAAAGCACGATAGTAGTTTGATTCTGCTGTTTTTCCTCCAAGATTATATATTAAGTATTTGTATTCTACTTCTTTTCCATTAAATTCAGATAAATCAAGATCATTGAAATCACACTGAGATTTTCCAAGTTCACATGATGCAACATAATTCATTTTTTTGCAAAAATCAGGGTTTTTGCATACTTCTCTAATTTCCAATCCTGCTGATAGAACAAAATTTTCATTGTATTTTACTGAAAATCCATTGCCATTGATAAAAGAATTGTCTTTTTTTGAATTATCTAATATTCTAGGAGTATTTCCATCTACAAAAAACATGATTGATGATGAAATATATTTTTTATCAGAGCATCTTATTGTTAAATAGTGTATTCCATTTTCAAAAGATTTAGAGAGATTATATTCATAACATTTTCTGCATAATGGCTTAAAATTCTCTTCTATAAAATAAGAATGACCGCAGTTATTAATAAACCAGTTGTCTTTTTTAATAACATAATCTGAATATTCTAGATTACATTTTTCTTTTGTTACAATATTAAGCCTAATTCTATTATTGTCATATACAGAATAATAATTTGGAGATAGGACATTTATATTTTCATTAGGAATATCAATGATTATAGTATCTCCTTTATGGTCATTTTCATTAATATTCACAGAAGTTTTTTGGCTGAAATATGATTTGATTTCATCACAGTTATCAACAGGAATTGCTAAGATTTGTACTATGCTTAGGATTACAAATAGAAGTACAATTAAATACAGTTTAAACCCTTTTTCCATTTCTAGATTAAATCCTTTAAATTCTATATAAAAGTATCTTACTACTAGTTCTTGATGAAGAAAAATTAATAATCTTGTTCTTTAGAAACCTTTAATTTACACCATCCACACATTATCCTATCTCCTGTAAATCCTGCTCGTTTTAACATATCATAACCCTCTGAAGATAAAACAAAAATAAACTTATCTACATTTTCAAAATAAGCATCTTCAGGAACAAAAATTACCTCTGAATATAGTTGTTCTTTTTTTATATTACCAACTTTTAATTCAAAAGGAAAATTACCTATAGTTTTCTCTCTGTTTCTTAGTTTAAGAGTTCCAGATAAGGTTTTAAATTCTAATTCTGAAACTTCTTCTTTACTCATTGTAACTAAAAATTCAACTCCAACAGCACTTGCTTTCATATTTGTTATAATTTTGATTATTTTAAAATTATATCTAGGGTATAATTTCAGGGCCAAAGTACTTTTCATATGAAAAATCTGCTTCTTTTATAATGCCTTTATGTATTAAATTATGAATTTCGGAGATATGACTTTTAAGTTCTTTTATTAAATGCTTTATTGTATTGCAAATTAATTCATTTCCTTGTTTAGGCCATAAATTAGCTTTATTCCAGTACAAACATCTGCCTCCGCATAAATCCTTAGTATTACATGAAAGACAATTTCCTGAGATTTCAAACTCTTTTAGGTCTTCTGGTTTAGAATCTAAATTTCCTGCTTCAAAGTCTTTAATGCAATTCATTATAGGACAGGCAACAATTTTTCCATTTGTAGTTATTGCATAGCCAGAATGTCCTGCTCCGCATCTAAGTTTAGCAGGTTCATTTTTTAATATGGAATCTATAACTGCAATAAAAGGATAAATTTTGATTAAATTTCCTTTTTTCATTTCATTTATCCAAAAGTTGATTAGTTTTGAAATTGATTCATTATAATCTTTTATAAATTTTGAGAATTTTTCTTGATTAAAATCAAATTTAAAAAAACCAGCATCTAATTGCCAATGAAAAGAATCAAAAATATTTAGGCTAATCAAGTTGATAATTTGTTCATAAACATCTGGAAATTCAGAAAGAGTCATTCTTGCTATTAGTTCTCCTTTGTAATTGTTTTTTTTCATGAAGTTTATATTTTTAATAATTTTATCATAGGTTCCATTACCTCTGTTAAAGTCAGTTCTTTCTTTTGAACCATCAATTGAAATAAGAATTTTATCAATCTTGTTTAAGTATTTTGATTCAAGATTGTCTAATAGCAACCCATTTGTCTGCATTCTGAATGGAACATTAATCTTGTCAATTATTTCTTTTATTTTTTCTATTTGCAAAAGAGGCTCTCCCCCATAGAAAATCAAAACTGCTTTTTTATCTTTTTCTAAAAATTGTTTTAATTTTTCAATATTAATCTCTAAATTTTCAGGGCTTGTAAAATCAAAATTGAATTTTTTATCTAACTCATTTTCAAATTCTTGCATTGATTTTTTATAGCAATATCTACATTCAGAATTACAAGTTTCAGTTAGTAGTATATGATAATGCATAAAATAACTAAGAAATAGGGTTTAAAAGATTAAAGGTTGATTGAATATTTTATATTTTTGGTAAATTTATAATCTTAATAAAAAAATAGGTGAGATGTTCAAGCAAATGAAATTTGAATGAATGTTTTATTAACTATTGAATAATCTTATATCTCAAATCTTTCAATAGCTTCTTTTTCAAAAAAATGCAGATTTCCTGGGATTATAAAACAGAATAAACGAGAAACTTTTTGGCATTTTTTTCTTAAATCATAGAGATTTCCATAGAAAATTCCCGTCTTTTTTTCACCTAAATTAGAACATATGATGATTTTATCCAAATCAAAGCCTCTTTTTTTACAGCTGATTTCAAGCTCATTTAATGCATCTTCGCATTTTAAACCAGGATCAATTAATATTAAAGAATGAGCACCAATAGAATTATTCTGCTCTGCAAATTCTAAAAAAGAGTCTGGATGAAAATGATTTTCCCATTTTGGCATGCTTGTTATTTTTCCAAATTTATATAATTGAAGGCCTGTTTCAGCAATAGCATCAAAGACACTTGCTGAAAATATAGTTTTTGTATTAACTTTTGATTTTTTGCAATCCATTATTAAGCTGATATGGGTAGTAGCAAACAATGGACTTCCGTAAACAAGCAGAGCAATATTTTCTTTTTTAGCTTCTTTAATAAGTTTATCGCTTTCAACATCTTTTCTTTCTAATTCTATTACCTTTTTCCTTAAAATTTTATTAAGGTCCTTAATTGAATATGGAAACTCAACAGTATAATTCTCTAGATATATTTTTTTGCAATTCTTTATCGCATCTATTCCTTCAATTGAAATGGCTTTTTCATTTAATCCTAGTCCAATAATGTATAACATATTATAATAATAAAAAGTTGATTAATAAAATTATGCACGGGTTAATAAATAGCGGGGGCAGGATTTGAACCGTGCGACTTCCGGGTTATGGGCCCGGCGAGAACTCCAGGCTTCTCTACCCCGCTGTTATATATGAAAACAAAGTAAAAACCCTTATAAAGTTAACTATCTCAAGAATATTTATGAAAGTCTTAGGTATTGACGAAGCAGGCAGAGGCCCTGTAATAGGGCCGATGATTATTGCAGGAGTAATGATTCATGATGGAAAAGAAGCAGAGCTTGGTGCTGTAAAAGATTCTAAGCTTTTAGCTCATAAAAAAAGGATAGAATTAAATCATTTAATTCAAGAACATTCAGAATTTAAGATAATAGAAGTTTCTCCTCAAGAAATTGATGAAGCTCTTGATTCTAACAATAAATTAATGAACTTAAATTGGTTAGAAGCATATAAGCAAGCTGAAATAATTAATGAATTATCTCCAGATATTGCAATAATAGATTGTCCTCATCCAGTTCCAAAAAAATATGAAAATTATCTAAGAAAATTATTGATTAATAAAGAAATAAAATTAATTGTTGAGCATAAGGCAGATGTTAATTATCCTGTTTGTTCAGCAGCTTCAATAATAGCAAAAGTAAAGCGAGAGGAAGAAGTTGATAAATTAAAAAAGAAATATGGGGATATTGGTCCTGGTTATCCTGCAAATGCAACAACACAAAAGTTCATAAAAGAAAACTGGAACAAGCATCCTGAAATCTTCCGCCATTCCTGGTCTACATTCAAGAATGTTGAAAAAGCCAATGATATAAAGCAGAAGAAGTTGTTTTAACCTCTAAATCTCATACCCTCTAATTTTCTTCTTGTTTTTGCCTGCCCTTTTCTAATATTCTCTGTATATTTTCGAACTCTTTCATTAATAGCTAATTGCATTTCTAAAGCAACTTTTTGTGCAGGAGAATATTGTTGGGTTTTAGAAAAAATTTGCTGGCTTAAATCACTTACCATTTGTCCCATCATAGCACATGGAACAGCAACATTTAATTCATACCAAAGTGTTCCTTCTTTTGTTCTATAAAAATCATTTCTTAATTCAGGTAAATAATGATATATTAATGCAATACTTAAACCTAGATTTCGCTCATTACTTATTTCATCATCATAATTATATCCTTTTTCTTCTAATATTGCTTTTGATTCATCTGTTAAAAATCTTCCAATAGCCTCTTCAGTAGGTATTTGTCTATATTGAATCATAGTACTTTTATCAAGTTCATAATTTCTGCATATTGATTCAGCTAATTCTTCATCAGTCATAATATTTTAATTCTTAATAAGTTTAAAAGTATTTATATTCTATAAAATCTTTAAAAATCTATGCAGCAAGGCTTAAATTGCTTTCCAAATCATACGCAGGATTTTTGAAATTATCTAATCTAGCAATTTTAATTCCTTCTTCAGGTCTTTTTATATAATCATAAAAAGATTCTTTAGCATGAGCTAATGCTCTTGCAGTTATTTTAGAATCATATTTGCTCTTGCCTCTTAACAAATCAGAAATTTCTCCAATGCCTAGAGGAAGATAAGCAGCAGCTCTTTCAGCAAGACCTTCTCCAATTATTTTTGTCTGGTCACTAAGCTTTTCTCCAGGAGAATCAGATTTAGCATGTTTTAAATAATGAGCTTCATCAATTGTATCTGCAACTGTTTTTTCCAATAATCCAACGCCTTTAAGTCCAAATCCAGCACCGCCAAGAGCCCAAAACATATAGGTTCCAATAGCATCAGCTCCAGCCCCAGTTGTTCTTAAAAAAGTAGAAACATAACTTCCAAGTCCTTTTGATTCAAAATATTCTTTTGCATAAGTATCATAGGATTTAGCTAAAGAATATTCTAAATTTTTTCTTAAAGAAACTTTTCTGTCATCATCAGCTTTTTCAAAGTGTCCTCTAATATCAGCATCTTTTTCAATCAATCTATCTGCATATTCCTTAACAAATTCTTCTTTTCCCATTTTAATTATTATTTAATTTTTTTAATATTTGATGGATTGTTATTATCCCAATCATTTTTTTATCTTTAACAACAGGTTCCATTACACTATGCTTATTTACCATTGCTTCATAAAGATTTTCTAAATCATCTTCAATATCAGCAACTTCAACAGGTTCTGACATAATATCTTTTCCTTTAGTCTTATGGATATCTTTTCCTTCTGCAACAACTCTATTATTAATATCTGTAATAGATATTATTCCAACAGGATAATCTTTTTTATCAACGACAAATATGTGTCTAAGAGTATAGGTTCTTAATTTTTTAGCAATTTCTAAAACTGATTCATCTTCTTTGCATTTAAATGCTTCAATTAAAACACAGTCTTTAATTTTCATATAAACCATCCACAATCTATGCTTGTACTATTTAATCTATCATTTGAATATTCAGGAGTATTTTTATAGTTTTCTCCTGAATTTTGAGTAGGATGACTCTGACTAGAATAAACTTCAATATTATCAATTAAATTATTATGACTGTCAGCCAAATCATTATGTCTTCTTACAGCTTCTTTTAATGCAGAATTTAAAACTCTTTGTTTTGCATTTCTTCTGTATCTAAGATAAGCTAAACCCGTAGCAAGAGCACCAACAGATAATGAACCAACAGATTCAACAGTCCTAACTATACTTTCAATAGAACTTGAAAATATTCCTTTTTTATTAACAAAATCTTCTCTAGTTTCAATATCATATCCTCTTGTTTTTAATTCACCTATAATTTCATCAACACTGCCCCTTAATCCATTTACTTTTTCTTCAATTTGTTTTCTATAAGTCTCGAACTCTTCAGGAACTCTTTCTCTTATTTTTTGTTTTAGTTCAATACCATCTTTTAATAGAGTCTGTAATCTTGTTAAATATTTTTTATTATCTTGAATAGCCCCATATAATCTTTCAGATTCAGATAAACTAGCTCTAAGTTTTAATAATGTTTCATTTCTATCACTATTAGTTTCATAATTTTTTATAAAATTTTTAAGATGTTCTTTTGAACCTTCTTTTTTATATTGATCTCTTAAAAACTCCAAAAGATCTTTTTCCTCATCTATTAATTGAGGTGAATGTTCAATATAATCATTTAATTTTCTTAATACCTGCACTTCAGCAGTTTTATTATCTTCATTAGCATCATATATTTTGCATAATTCAGTTAATCTTTGTTTTATTACAGTTCTATAAGCCTGACCTTCTGTTCCAGATTTTTTCCCTAATGCAGAACGAATAGTATCATTAATACTTCTCATAAAACCAGGTTGTTTTGATTCTAAAACATCATCTAATGAAAGTAATCTTCTATCAATTCTATCTTTAAATTCTCTAGCTCTTTCAGCAAAAATATAATGAGCTTCAAACTCTTCACCATCCTCAATTATTTTTTCAAATTCAGAAATTTCAGCAGGAGTTGCAATTCCAAGTTCCTCATAAACACCTAATTTTCCATTAGTATAATGTCTTTCTAATGCTTCTGTTTCTGAAGCAAGTTTTCTTTCTAAAGAACCTGATAATGCTTTAATATCCAAACCAAGTTTTTTTATTTCTTTTTCAGCATCACAAACAACACCTAATATTCTTTTACCAGCATAATCAAGTCCTAAAAAACATAGCCCACCAGTAACCATACCAGTTGTAATGGATTTCCCACTAGATTTAAGAAAATCTCTTCTGGATAACCTTCTTTTAAGGCTTTTTTCATCCAATTTTTGGGCTCTTTGATATTTATTTTCCATGAAATATATAAGTATATTTAATATTTAAAGCTTTCTATAGTTACTATTAATTAGTTACAACATTATCTAAGAAGGGCTAAATCTCTTTCATTATCAAACAATTTAAAAATCTCTTTTATTTCAATATTTCATGACTTATATTAAAAAATTGGTGATGAAGGGATTCAAGAGCTTTGCACGAGAAACAATAATAGATTTTGACCAGCATATGAATGTAGTTGTAGGTCCAAATGGTTCAGGTAAAAGCAATGTAACAGATGCTCTATGCTTTGTTTTAGGAAGATTATCAATCAAAAGTATAAGGGCTGCAAAAGCATCTCATCTAATTTTTTCAGGAAACAAGGAATTTAAGGGTGCAAATGAAGCTTTTGTTGAAATTTCTCTTGATAACTCTGACAAAACCTTTTCTCTTGATAGCATGGAGATAACAATAAAAAGAATTGTCAGGAAAAATGGACAGAGCATTTATAAAATAAATCATGAGACAAAAACAAGGCAAGAAGTTCTTGAATTATTAGCACAGGCAGGAATAGATCCACATGGATTCAATATTGTTCTTCAGGGTGAAATAGAAAAATTTGTTAAAATGCCTTCTGAAGAGAGAAGAAAAGTGCTAGAAGAAGTTGCAGGAATATCGGTCTATGAAATGAGAAAAGAAAAATCTCTAAAAGAGATGGAAAAAACAGATGAGAAATTAAAGCAGATAAATGCCATTTTAAGAGAAAGAACAAATTATCTTAGAAATCTTGAGAGTGAAAGAGAAGAAGCATTAAAATTCAAAAAATTAGAAGAGTTTAAAAAAAGATGCAAGGCATCTATAGTCCATAGAAATTTTCAGGAAAAGGAAAAAGAATTAAATGATGTTCTTGAACAGATTGAATCAAAAAACAAGGAAATAAAGAAAAAACAGGAATTAATTGGAAAAATTCAAAGCGAAGCAAATATATTGAATGAAAAAATAAATTATATTTCTTTGACAATACAAAAATCTTCTGGAATAGAACAAGATTCTCTTATTTCAGAAATTTCTCTCTTAAAACAGGAAATAGCAGGATTATTTGCAAGAAAAGAAAATTTTGAAAATCAGCTTCTTGAATTAAGCAGAAGAAAGCAGACTCTTGAAGATTCAACAGAAATGCTTGAATCTGAAATTAGGGAGATTTCAAAAGAAAAGGGGAAAGATAAAAAAAAAGAATTAGAGGGGAAAAAAGCAAGATTAGAATCTCTTGATGAAGCTAAAAGGCAGTATTATCTTATTAAGTCTAATTTATCTTCAACAACTAATCAGATAGAAGATAAAAAGAGAGAGATTCAGAGAATAAAAAACGAATCTAATTTTATCATAAATCAGATTGAACAACTGGAAAGAGAATTGAAAACAAAAGAAAGCATTGAAAAAAACCATGAATCAATTGTTCATTTAAAAGATGTCATAGCAGAACTAAAACAGAAAATAATTTCAATGGAAGAATCTATTCTTGAAAAAGAACGAGCAATTGCAACAGATAGACAGATAATAAAAGAAGCAGATTTAATAAAATCCCAGGTATCTAAATTAGACATATGCCCTTTATGCAAGACAAAAATAACTAAAGAACATATAGATGAAGTAATAAGCAAGTCGGATTTAGATATAACAGATTCAGCATTAAAAATCCAAGAAGCTGAAAAGCAAATATCTGGAATTAAAAATGATCTTCAGAAAATAAGGGAAAGAATAAATTCCAGTTCAAATGAAATTAATCAAAGAGCAATAGATTCAATAAAAAGCCAGAGCATAAATGAAAAAAAAGAGCAGTTAAAAAGAAATCACGAACAGTCAGATATTTTTGAAAAAGAGCTTCAAAATCTTGAAATAAAAAAGAAATCTTTTGAAGATAAATTCTCTATTATGAAGCTAAGTGATGAACAATATGAAAATCTAAGATTGGAAATTAATGAACTTCAGAGAAGTGAAGAGAGAAATCTCGGAATGGAAATAACTTCAAAGCAAAGAGAACTTGAAAGAATAAAGCTTGCAATTAAGCAGAACATAAGAGACAAGGAAGAATTAGTTGAAACATTAAAAGAAATAAGTGAAAGTCTTGAAACAAAGCAAAAAATAACAGAAGAAAAAGAAGAGCAGTCAGAAATTGTAAAAAGAAAATATCAGAAAATGTTTGAAGAGAAAAATTCTCTTCAGGATAAACTCAGGATGTTTGAGACAAATATAATGAAGCACCAGAATGAAAAAATGCTTTATGAATCAGAAAATAATAATCTTATGATTACAAAAGCTCAGGTAAATGCAAGAAAAGATTCTTTAATGCAAGAATTAAAAGAATTTGAAAATGTAGAGTTTCTAACAATGAACGTTGAAAAATTAAAAGAAAAATTATTTGAAACTGAGGGTATTTTGGCAAGAATAGGAAATGTTAATCTAAGAGCCTTGGAAGTTTATGATAATATTAAGGCAGAATATGATAAAATAAAAGAAAAAGTTGAGCAATTAGAAAAAGAAAAATTTGAAATTTTGAATATAATAGCACAGATTGATAAAAAGAAAAAGAAAACTTTTCTTCAAACTTTGGAAAAAATAAATGAATTATTCTCAAGAAATTTCTCTCAATTAAGCACAAAAGGAATAGTAAATCTTGAGCCTGAAAATACAAAAGAAGTGTTTGATGCAGGCTTGAACATTACTGTAAAAGTTGGGGGTGGAAAATACTTTGATGTTACTTCCTTGTCAGGAGGGGAACAAACCCTAGTAGCTCTTTCTTTAATATTCTCAATCCAGGAATACAAGCCTTATTGTTTTTATATTTTTGATGAAATTGATGCAGCTCTGGACAGAAGAAACTCAGAAAGACTTGCATACCTCTTAAAAAAATATATGAAAAACGGCCAATATCTGATAATAACTCATAATGATTCAATAATATCAGAATCTACAAATGTACTTTATGGAGTAAGCATGCAAGAAGGAATATCCAAGGTTTTAAGCTTGGAGATTTAAAATAAATAAGCTAAATAAGTTTAACCACTAATATTATAAACTCTTATACCCTATTATATATAATGATTTATAACTTTAAAAGGAGGTTTTAATTGAATGGCTAAATTAAATAAAAACCAGATAGGTTTAATTCTAGGTATATTTATAGCTCTTATGCATTTAATATGGGCAATTTTAGTATGGATAATTCCTACCTATGTTCAAAGCTTCTTTAACTGGATATTTGAACTTCATGCTATAGAACCTATATATAATATAACAACAATGACCCTACTTAATGCAATAATGCTTGTTATCATGACCTTTATTTCAGGTTATATATTTGGCTGGGTATTTGCATGGGTTTGGAATATGAGAGCAAAGAAGTAAATTTATTTTTTTAATTAGAATTTGGAGTTTGATTAAATACATTTCTTAGAAATTTCACTCGTTTGCCAGGATTAACTATTACAACAGGCCCTAAAGCATCTATTATGTTATTAATTCTTGAACTAAGTTTAGATTCATCTTCATCAGAATCAATTACGCTATCTTCATGAATTGCTATAAATTTCCCAGTATACCTTCTTTCTAATTCACCAAGATGTTCAATAAAATATTTTATCTCCAATATTTCATTTTCAAGTAAATAACAATCATACATTTTTATCTCCCACCTATCCTAAGCATATTTTCACTAAGCCAGCGAAAAGTATAATCACAAAGTCTATCAGTATAACAGCTTAATTTCCAGACAAATCCATCTTTATTATGTGTTGGAATCTCCATTTCTTTAGGTATTTTGAATTCCTCTCCAACTATCTTCTGTACAGCTGAAATTAATCCACCTATTTGAGCAGCAGCATAAGCCCTATTTCCACCCATGTCTAATCCTTGCCTGATTAAAGGCAATACTTTAACACCCATTGCAACTATTTTTCCATAAGCAGGGCATTGTCTTACTTCATCTAAATTTTTAGGGGGATAATTTCGAGTATAAATAATCTTATGATTTTCGCAATATTCTATTAATTCACTAAATAAATCTAAGAATTCTTTTTCCAAAACTTTATCTTCTAAATTTTCTGTCATGTTGTAAAGAAGTACTAAATATTTATAAATCTCTCTTTTATTAAAAAAGAAAAAGGGAAACAAGTATAAAAAATAAAAAAAATAAAAAAAGATTAATAATAACTTGTTTCACCGAATTCTTCAGTTTCTGCAGGTCTTCTTGTTAATAGCACTATTAATACTATCAAAAGCACTACAAAGATTATAACTAAGATTACAGTAAGAACTAGAACAGTATTGTTTTCAGTTATTCCTGAAACGCCTGTTGTTGTTCCTGTAGTTGTATTCTTCTGAACATTCAGAGTGAAAGTAACTTTTCTTTCAAGTCCGCTTTCAGAATTGACATCCACTGTAACTAAGCTAGTACCTTCATTAGCACTATCTAAAGCTTTTACTTTGACGCTTACAGTCTTACTTGAATCTGCACTTAATGCAACAACTGGTTCAGATACTTCGACAGCTAATCCTGTTACTGGTTCAGGAACGATTGAATAAACAACCATCCTGTCATTAGGATTAACCAAAACAACATTAAATGTTGCTTCTTCGCCTATTGCAATTGATTTTGAAGTTACAGTTGGAACAACTCCAGTCTGTATACTTTCAACAACAATTTTCTTTACCACAGTTGTACTTGTGTCATAGTTATAAGCTTCAACTTGCAAATTGTAAGTTCCTGCATTAGCATTACTTGGTATAGATAAATACAAAACTTTGTCCAGAGTATCTTTTATATTCTGGTAGTAGTCTGTATTATCTTCAGGTCTAGGACCTAAATCCCCAAAGTAAAGTAGTCTTTCAACTCCTAATTCAGGTATAGAAGCTCTAACATATACATTATCAAGTCTATTGTTTCCATTGTTTTCAACAACAACATCAACAGGAATTGTGCTTCCAGATGTTACTTTGCTTGGTGCATCAACAGAAAGTGTATTTAAGCTGTAAAGCTCTCTTTCCATTGTTATAGATCTTGAATCTATAACTGTGTTATCTGCTGAATATATTTCTATATTCAAAGTTGTCTCTTGAGAAAGATCTTCTAAGTCTCTAGCAGAAGGAAGATTTAAAGTAAATCTTGCTACATATCCATTAACATCCTTTTTTAAAGGAGTTGATAATGTAGTAGTTTCTTCAATGTCATCTTTCAAGCCTCTTATAGAAACTTTAACCTTAACCCAATCTGTTACATCTTTCAATGCTCCAAACTCAACTTCTACAGGAACAGTATCAGCTACTTTTCCTACATAAGTTTTTGCATTAGTTGCTATAACTCCATTGATTTCAATTCTGTCAATTCTGACAAAACCAGAATCAGTAGTAGAAGCATTTTCCACAGCAAGGACTGTATTCAAAGCAAGAGCTATAGCTAAAAATGCTATAAAAGAAACCCATATCGCTTTGTTTTCCATGTTAGGTTTTTAAAAATTTAGTTGATTAAATGACTCAAAAATGCTTTATAAAGATTTCTATTGTGTAATAACTATATAATAGATACAAAACTAGAAACCTTTATATAGTATACTTTGGTATAACCAAGTATGCCAAAGATATCCACAATAAAATTATCGACGGAAACTAAGGAAAGATTGTCGAAATTAAAAGAACATGAAAGAGAAACTTTTGATGAAGTTCTGAACAAGATTTTATACATATTAAATGTCTGTAAAAAAGAGCCTGAAAAAGCTCAAAAAATACTTGAAAACATAGACAAGAGAATCAGAAGGATTCAAATCTTTAAAAAAAGAATTAAAAGTGTGAATAAAGGAAAATAAAATGAAAACTACATTTCAAACAGATGAGTTTTATGAAAATCCGCACAGATTTAAACAAATTTATAATTTAAGAGAAAGACTAAATATTTATGCAGGAGTTACTAGTGGATTACTTGCTCCAGTAATCTTTCACAGATATTTTCATTTTCCATTGGAATCAAAAAATATAGGTGAAGAATCAATTAAATGGGTATGTGCAGGCATGATTTCATTAGGTCATTTAGAGCTTGATTTATTATCTTTTGTTGCAGGAACTTATATAGGTTTTTCTGGAGCTAATAATTTAAGAAATAAAAGAATAAACAAAGAGAGAATTGCTGAAAAGGAAAGAAGAGGTGAATTGCACTCTCCAAGATTTGGTGATGAATACCTAACAGAAGGTTTGAGAAGATAATTAATTCTTCTCAATTCTCAACCCATTAACACTATCTTCAACAGAATAAGGGCTTTCATTGATTATTACAATATCTTTATTTTTAGGCAGGTTTTTCAAAAGCTCTTTCCATTCTGAATCACTTGTTTTTTTATGTTTTTTTTCACCTTTTTCCCCATATTCAATTCCTGAAAAATGAACATGCCAGGAATCAAACTTTCCAAATAATTTATTGATTTTTTCATAATCTACTTTTTTATCTCTTGCAAGAACATGGGCAAAGTCAATGCAAAAATCACAGCCAGTATCTGAAACCAATCTATAAATATCATCAATAGAACCAAAAACATTTATTTTTCCAGTTGTTTCAGCAGCTATTTTAATTTTCCATTTATTCTTTTTAATTTCATCCATAATCTCTATGACTACTTTTTTTATATTTTCATAGCTTTCTTCCTTATCCATACCACTATAATAGCCAGCATGAAATACGACCATTTCAGCGCCTAATTTCTCTCCAACTCTGCAGCAGTCAAGAATTCTTTTTTTGCTTTCTTCAATCTTTGTCTTTTCCTTGCTATTTAGATTAATCCAATATTGAGAATGAATTGAAATCCTGATTCCTAGTTTCTTAGCAACCTTGCCAATTTCAATAGCATCTTTTTCATTTTTAATATAAATTCCATAAGTAAATGCTATTTCACATGCTTTTAAACCAAGTTCAGAATAGTTTTCAAGTCTTTCAACAGCTTCTTTAACAGGTCCAAGTCCTGCTGGACCAAAATGAATTGCCATAAAATGATTTTCTCCTTTAAATTATAAATATATCTCAAACTTTCTTAAACTCATTGTTTATCTGCCCAATGTTTTTCAAAAGATAATTATGCATCCTTTGAATAATTATTTCTTGCATTTGTTCTCTTAAAACTCCTGAACAATCTGACATTCTTGCTTCAGGATAGTCTTTAATACCTTTAAGCACAGTGCATATCATTTCCTTGCCTTCTAAGATTTCATTTTCTATTGTTCCTTTTTTTAGTTTTAATAATTTAACCTGCACTTCACAGCTTGTTTTTCCAGATTTAATTACTCGGTAATACCAGCTTGCATCCAAATCTTCTTTTATAAAATAAACCTTCTTGCATGTTGTTAATGAATTAAAAAAACAATTTTCATCATTGCATTGTTTTGAATAGTTCATAAAAATATATATGATAAATATTATTATTGCAATAAATAAAATAAAAAATGCAATCCAAATCCTCTTTCCAGCATTAGAATATCCTTCATCCTCAAGAATTTCATTTACACCCTTTTTCATTATAAATAATAGAATTGCTATTATTTAAAGGTTATTTAAGTGTTGAGTCAACTTGTGAACTTAACATACTCTTAAAAAATTGTCGTCCAAATTGAAATAAGAACAATAATTTAATTATTGTTGAGACAGCCCATTTTTTTCTTTTTATTGATAATGTTCAGTAAGATAAGCTAAGGAGAGTAGATTATAGAAAATAAGCAAGTATTAGGATTGATAATTTACTTAACATTAAGTTACATTCAGAACCATTTACATGCTCACAAGATTAACAGAAGTATCAGTATAAACAAAGTTTGTGGCTATTAGATTATGGCATCCAAGTCTTTCACATGTTTCTATTATTTTAGGAGTTGCAGTTCCATCAATAACAATAACATAAGGCTCTTCATTAGTTCCTGTCATTCCTATAAGTCTTCCAACAGGTATTTTTCCGATTTTTTCCATCTTTTCATTGTATATTAAAGCACCCTTTGTTCCAATAAGTTCTTCAATATCATCTTTTATAGCTTCTTTTTCTTTTGCACTCATTTTCTTTAGTTTTTTTTCCTCATGTTTTTCCTGAACTTCTTCTTCAGGCTCTCTCATGTCATATCTTTTTACTCCTCTTGTTCTCTGGTTAAATGAATATTCTCTTGCAGGAATCTTTTTTCTTAGTCCCTGAAGAATTTCTTTGCCTGTCAGTTCTTCAACTTCTTTTCCTTCAGGAGCCATAGCTATAAAGTCTATTTTTGCGTTTTCAGTAACATTTTTAATAATAAGATTTCCTCCTCTATCTCCATCAACAAATAAAATAACTTCAGCTTTTTCTTTGCTTAATCCTTTTATTGTTTCAGGAAGCTTTGTTCCATTCATTGCAATAACATTTTTAACTCCATTTTTCAAAAGATTAATGACATCAGCTCTTCCTTCAACAATTATAAGTTGATCTCCTGAAATATCACCGCATGGAAGATTTTCAGTCCCATAGGTTTGTATTTTAGATATTTTAGCAGAATCTTTTACCTCACTTGTCATCTCACTTATGTCATTTCCAGAATCTCCAAGTTTTTCCATTAGCTTTTTTGCTCTTTCAAGAATATAATCTCTTTTGCTTCCTCTTACATCTTCAATGTCTTCAATTATGAGTTTTGTATCACTAGGTCCTATTCTTTCAATTGTTTCAAGAGCAGCACCTATAATAGCAGTCTCTGTCTTATCCATTGCAGAAGGCACTTCTATTTCTCCTGAAGTTTTACCATTTTCATAGCTAGAATTAACTTCAATTCTCCCTATTTTTCCAGATTTTTGAAGCTCTCTCATCTCAAGGTCTTCACCTAAAAGTCCTTCTGTCTGCCCAAACACAGCTCCGATTATATCTGGTTTTTCAACTACTCCGTCTGCTTCAAATTTAGCATGAATTATGTATTTTATTGATACAGGTGATATTTTTGCCATTTTTAATTTTTCTCAAAGATATTCTAGAAAAAGATATTTTCTCTCTTTTAATCCATTATTAAGTTTTTATAACTTCTTATTTTTAATCCACTTATTTCGTATAATTCTCTTATTATTTTTGAATTTTTCCGAAATGAATATGAATATTAAACGGAATTGACTATGATATGATAATATCTTTTTCCTTGTTAATATCTATTATTTATACAAACCTAAGAAATCAGCCATTTATAAAATTTTCGCTTTTGAAAATTTTGAAATAAAACTTAAATCAGCAGAAAAGGTATTAGATTTTGAAATATCTTTTACTATTTAAAGTTTATTCCTCTCGAGAATAACCTTAAAAATCAACAAAAAGTTTTAAATAGTCTCGGAATAATATATTTTTAGATAAAAAACGAGGTAAAAAAATGTCAGAAGAGGATGAATTTGATGATTTCCTCGATGAACTTGAGGAAGAAGTTTAACAAGTTTTAATTTTTTCTTTTCTTTTTTTATAATTTACAATAATTGAAATAATAGATTTATTTCCAGTTATATAACCAAGGTCTTTGCATCTGATCCCAAGTTTTAAATCTATCTCTAAAATTTCTAAATATTTCAGCATTTATTTTAGTATCATTAGAATCATCTTTAATAAAAGAAGATTTAATCTCTTCAGAATCTTCAATTTTATTACTTGTTATAGAATAATTTTGTGGCATTTTAATCTGAATCTTCACTTGGATGGCAAGGTCTTGAATCATAGGGGGTGCTTTTATAAACTCCGCCATAATCAAATTTTTTCCTGCTTTCTATACTTTCAATTTGTTCAGATCTTGCGGCTATACTTTCAATATCTCTTTTTCTTTCGTCTTTCAATAAATCAAGCTTTTTCTTTAATTCATCTAGTTCTGAAGGCAATCCTTCTCTAATTAAATGTCTTAATGCTTCTAATCCAATTAATGGTGAATGTTCATAGTCTTCAAGCAATTGAAGTGCAGATAAAGGCTTATCAGCTTTTGCAATAATTCTACAATACTTAGAAACTGTTTCAGAATTTCTATCAAATTCAGTCATATATATTGCAGAATCTAATTCAACATAAGAATTACCAATCACTCTTTTTCCGGTAACTAAAGCAAAATCTCTTCCATGCTCAAGCAAGTGCTCTATTGTTTTTTGAGCATAAGGTCTTATATGTTCTGGAAATTGCTTGCTCAATTTCTTAGCTTGAGCTTCAATTGTTCTTTCATATAAGGATATTTTTGCCATTTTAAATTTATAAGTTTATCAGAACTCTCTTCAATAAAATTAATAATTAAAGGGTTTAAAAACATTTCTAAATCTATTTCTTATTTAATAATTTATCCATTAAAAAATAATCTTCACTTGCTTCTTGTCTTTCAACAACAACTCTGCCATTTTTATAAAAAATTTTCTTAGCTCCTGCATTTTCTTTAGATTTTATAAATCTATAATTTTCATCAACAATCTCAATTGCACAATTATCATCTAATCCAATTCCAATTCCTGGCGTTGTTTTCATTATTCTAGTTAAGCCATCATCTCTATGAGATTCCCTAATATGATGTGGGCTTAATGTTGCATTAACAAATCCAAGACACTTTATTCTTATAAGAGATTTATTAGAAGTATCAGCAAATCTTAGAGCATCGCTCAACCCATATTTAAACCAACATATTGCTCCAGCACTTAAACCAGATAAAACAATTCCTTGTTCATATGCTTGTTTTAATGCATTATCAACCCCTAATTTTCTCCAAGTTTCTAACATTTCAAGAGTATTTCCTCCACCAACATAAATTAAATTAGAACTAAGTATTTTATTTTGAATTTCTTTTAAAGAAGGAGTTTCTCTTACAAGTCTTAAAACATCAGTCTTGCATCCAAGTTTTTCACCATAAACCTGTTTAAATGTTTCACAATATCCTTCTGCATCTTTACTTGCAGTTGGAATAAAAAGAGCTTTAGGATTTTTCTTACCAGTAAGTTTGACAACTTCTTTGTCAATAGAAAGAGTATCAAGGTCTTTCAATTCTCCACCACCAATAGCAATTATTTTTCCCATAGTAAATTAATAGAAATTTAATTTATAAATCTATATCAAAGATAAAAAGTTTAATAATCAGAACTCTCTTCCTAAGGTTTTATTTATTGATTTAAAATTCTTATAAGTCCTGCAAGTTCTTCAGGCATTTTTGGAAGCTGCTGTGAAGCAGTTCTTTTATTGGGATATTTAAATTCTACAAGTTCATTAGTTCTTTGAAAAGGAATAGCAATATCCTCATTGAGAATATCATCATCATTGTCAGATAATTGTTCTTCCCATTTTTCTATTAAGCTTATTCTATAGTTTTGCCTTTGTTCTTCATATTCTGGATTAATAGATTCTGTTTCAAGAATTGGTTGTCTTTGCTGTAATTCTCCTAATTGTTGTAAATATGCTTCTACAACAGGTTTTAATCCAGATAATTTTTCTGCTATTTGTAATCTGTATTCTCCTTGTGCTTTTAATTTTTCTTGTTCAGACTTTCTTTGTCTGTCTTCATCTTCTAATTGATATTGTCTTTGCAAAGACATTTTTTCTAAATTTCTTTTGTGTTCTTCTTCAGCATTTTCAAAACTTAATCTTTTAATCTCTAATTCTGAAAGAATTTTTTGTCTGTCAGTTTCATAACTAATTTTCTGTGTTTCTGCTCTTGCAATTTCAACATCCCTTTGAAATTGAGCTAATTTAACTTTATTTCCCCCAGTTATTTTTCCAGATACATATCCTATTAATAATCCAGCAATACCTGTTGCAGCAGCAATAGCTGTAGGAACTAAATAAGGAGAATTCATTGCTTGTTCTAATGTTTCATAATCCATATTTTTATTGTCTCAGAATTCAGTCTGAGGTCCTAATCACCTCAATTTATTTTTCTAATTTAATATTTCTTTGGAACTAAATCAGTGCAAATACCAGCAGCAACAGTAGCTCCAGCATCTCTTATTGCAAATCTTGCCATATGAGGATTAACACTTGATTTTTCCAAAACTAGATTACCCATTGGCTTTATTTTAACAATAGCAACATCTCCATTCTTGATAAAATCAACTTTTCCAGGCATAGGTTGTCCGCTTGTAGGATCTATTTTATGTAATATTTCAACAAATTGGCATGGAACCTGAGCAGTATGAACATGGAATACAGGTGTGTAACCTTTTGCAATTACAGTTGGATGATTGATAACTGCAATTTGCCCTGTAAATTCTTCTGCAATTGTAGCAGGTTGAGCAGCATCACAAATTACATCTCCTCTAGCAATATCTTTTTTTCCAACCCCCCTTATATTAACCCCAACATTAAATCCAGCAGGAGCTTCTGTGAATTGTTCATGATGCATTTCAATTGATTTTATTTCTCCATCCATTCCTCTTCCACTTCTTCCTGGAAGTATTTTTACTTTTTGCCCAACTTTTAAAATTCCTGTTTCAATTTTTCCAACAGGAACAGTCCCTATTCCAGTGATTTCATAAACATCTTGAATAGGCATTCTAACTGGAAGTTCAGTTGGTTTTTTAGGTTCATCAAATAAATCTAATTGTTCATATATTGTTGGTCCTTTATACCATGGCATATTTGTTGATTTCTTAAATATATTATCTCCTTTTAATCCAGAAACAGCTAAAAAAACTGTTTTTTCAGGATTGATTCCAACTGCTTTTAGCAAAGTTGAAACTTCTGCTTTTACCTTATTGAAAGCATCTTCCTTATAGTCAACAGTATCCATTTTATTTATAGAAACTGCAATTTGCTGAACTCCCATTGTTCTTAATAGCCATAAATGTTCTTTAGTCTGAGGTTGAACTCCATCTTTAGCTGAAATTGTCAAAAAAGCAGCATCAGATTGTGAAGCACCAGTAATCATGTTTTTAACAAAGTCTTTGTGCCCAGGAGCATCAATTATTGTTACTTGTCTTTTAGGTGTAATTATTTTTTGGTATGAAAGGTCAATTGTAACTCCTCTTTCTCTTTCTTCCTTGATTTTATCCATAACAAATGCGAATTCAAAACCAGCTTTTCCTAATTTTTGAGCTTCTTCCTTAAGTTTTTTTAATTCTTGTTCAGGCAATATTCCAGAATCATAGATAAGTCTGCCTACGCATGTTGATTTTCCATGGTCAACATGACCTACAAAAACAATATTCATTGTTGGTTTAATTTGTGCCATAAAGTATAACCAAAAACTAGGTTTATAAATATTTCGTTTTTTGTTGCAATTTAAAAATTATTTATAAAATAATTTATCGTCGTTGAATCCCAAATTATATCCCTAAATAACAAAACTATTTAATCTATTGAATATAGCTAAGGCTATTAGAACTGCACCAATTAAAAATATAAAAAAACCGCTAAAAACAATCAGAGGCATATATATCTGAAAGTAACTAAAATTTAAATTTCCTGAAATAGATATCATTAAATAAATAACTGAAATAACTACAAAGAATAAAATTAATCCTAGTAATATAATAATTGCATCTGTATTTTTAAATTTCATAAAACTAAAAGAATTATAAAATATATAAAGATAGTTTGATTAGAATGTATACAATATGGAATCATCAATAAATGAAATCTTAGAAAAAATTAAACAGAGCAAAAAATACAAGACAATTTCATCTGAAATTGTCCTTAAGGAAATCCATCTATATTTAAAATCAAATCATCAAAAACTAAATTCTTTAAAGTCCGCTGATAAATATATGCTTAAAGAAATAAAAGCAAAGCTTCATAGATTATATTCAAGCTATCAAACCTCAAAAAAATCCAAAAGAGAAAAATATCTCAATGAACTAAAACAAAATCCCAAAAATATTCATATTATACTGGATATTCTTTCAACAAACATCTCAACAAAAGAAAGACTTTCGGATTATCCAAGTTTATACAAAGAAATTTTTAGCTTGACAGGAAAGCCAAAAACAATTGTAGATTTAGGCTCTGGTTTAAATCCTATTTCACTTGTTTATATGAATCTGAAAGAATTAAGTTATTATGCATATGATATTGATGAATCTGATATTAATTTTTTAAATGAATTTTTCAAAATTGAAAAAACAGAAGAATTTAAAGGAAGCGCAGAAATTCTAGATATTAACAATAAATTATCTATAAACAAACTTCCAGATAGCAATATTATTTTTTTATTTAAGATAATTGATATAATAGATATAAACAATCACAAGCCAAGCGAAGAATTAATTAAATTATTAATAAAAAAGACAGGATTCATTGTTGCAAGTTTTGCAACAAAAACCATTTCAAAAAGAACAATGAATTTTCCAAAAAGAAAATGGTTTGAAATTATGTTAAATAGAATTGGAATAAAGTTTGATATTATAAAAAAGAGAAATGAGATTTATTATATTTTAAGAAAATAATCATTTGAATTGTTTTGCAATAGCAGTAAGTTCTTCTCTTCTATCTGCAAGTGTTCTATATATTCCAACAGATAATTCCAAGGGTTTCGCAATCTCTCCAGGTTTCATAAAAAATAATCCTCCACCACAACCTTTAACATGATAATATCCACAAAATCCTCCATCAACACAAATTCCCCTATACTCTACGGGTTTTGTTAATGTTTGATTTGCCCTAGTATATTTTTTTACAAATCTTACTTCCTTATTATTAATCTCTCCATCAAATACAGCATCACCCAAGCAATCTAGAATATTTCCTGAAAATATTTCATTATTTCCTAGAAATAATTCAAAATAACCTTCAGAAGGCATTACATCTCTCCAAGTTCCAACAAAATCCGGCTTTTTTCCATCAGTTAATCTACCACTTTTCAATAACCTTAATGATCTTAACAAGCCTTCATTATAAACAACCAATTGTTTATTAACAGAAGCATTTTGAGTAAATTGCATTTCATAATTTCCATGGCTGTCCAATGGAACCATTAAATCAGTAGAATATGATTCAAAATCAATTCCAAATTCTTGTTTTATCCTATCTCGTTCAGCATACCAAGGAGAAGCATGTCCATCTCCACAAACTACAACCTCAACTCCTGTTTCAGCAATTCTCTCCAACAATCTTCTATCTCTTTTAAGTTCATGTATTTTTCTAACTTTTAATTGACTTTTATTTCTTGCTTCATTGCATCTAGCAAGTTTAACACTATAATGAAAATCACTTTCTCCTTCTTCCATAAATAAAACTTTTTCATGAATAGTTTCATTTAATCTAGCAACTTTGACAGCAGCTTCATTATATTTATACCATAATTCTTTATCTTCTAGACATTCAAATGGAAATTCAAATCGCTCACAAACATGAAACATGACTTTCCAATACTGTTGGTGTTCTAAAGGATACCTGCCATCTGGAGCCAATGACCAAAGATGATTCCTAACAGTCTGAAAATCATTATCTGAAAATGTTTCCAATCCTATTTTTGTTCTGTTTGGAAAATCAGATAAATATGCTAAAAATTCATCACTTGGAATAAGCCTAAATTCGCCACAAGATAATTCAGAAATTCCAAACAATAGATTTCTCCTTGCATGGTGAACTCCAATTAAATGTACCATTAAATAAAAATAAAATCCTAGTTTAAAAATAGAACTGTATTATAAAATATATTCACCAATAACCATAATATCCATATCCTCCGCTAAAATAAGGATATCCAGAACTATATCCATTATACCCATAATAGGAATAACTACCAAAACCACCACCATATCCAGCCATAGTTGCATAAGGTCCTCCTGAAAAATATTGTGTTGGAACTGAAACAGGATTATTTTCATAATAACTATAAGGATTTTCATAGCCATAATCTCTTCTTATCTGATAGATTTCTGCATTCTGTCCCTTGAAAACAGAATTGCTGTTTGTAGGGCTTGAATAGCTATTACTAGATTTGCTATTTGAATAGCTATAATGTCCATCTGTGTAGCTGTTTGCATCCCCTTGGCAGGAATCATAGCTCCAATATCTGCAAGTTGCTGAAACAAATCCTATAATAAAGAATAAGAAAATTACTCCAACTAAAACCATTAATAAAAGTTTTTTCATGTTTTTTAGATAAAAACCTTGTTTAAAAATTTATGTTTTTTGGAATAAATTTTTAATACACCTCAAAACAAAGACTTTCAAAAGTTTTAAAAACAAACATATCTTATAATTTATATAATAAGCAATTGAAAAAGAGGAATAAAGAGAAAATGAATAATAAGTCTCAAGCAGGATTTTATATAAGAATAATTGGAGGATTTGTAGATGTTGTTTCACTTCCATTTTTAATAACAAACCCATCTAATGTTTATGCTCAGGTATTCTTTGGATTTGGTAATTTTCTATTAATTTTAGGAGGATTAACAGAATGAATCCTGAAAATTTTATTCCATTAATGCTTACAACATTAGCATTGGCATACACTTCATTTTATGCTAAAAAGAAAAAAGGATGGTTGATAATAGCTTTTATCATATGGTTATTAACTTTCTTATGGACAATAGGAGCTTTTAAATAAATAGATTTAATAATAATAAAAGATGGTGAACAAAATTTCTAAAACTAAAGATAAACCTATTGCAAAATCCGTTTTGACTTTGGAATTAAAAACTGAAAGAGACATTGCAATGGATTTTGCTGAAAAAGTCTACAAACACTTTGATAAAATGATTAAGTCTGTAATTCTCTTTGGTTCTTCAGCAAAAAATACTAATATAGCTGGTTCTGACATTGATATAATTATTATTCTTGACGACGCAATTGTTAGATTTGATGACCAGCTAATAATTTGGTATAGAGAAGAGCTTGGAAAAATAATCCAGTCAAATCCATATAAAAAAGACTTGCATATAAACACAGTGAAACTGACAACCTGGTGGGAAGATCTTTTAAAAGGAGATCCTGTTGTAATAAATATATTAAGGTTTGGAGAAGCAATACTTGATTCAGGAGGATTTTTTAATCCTTTAAAAATACTTCTTCAAGATGGAAAAATAAGAACAACTCCTGAAGCAATGTACACTATTCTTAATAGAGTTCCTGCGCATATAATAAGAAGCAAGACTTCAGAGATGGGCTCAATTGAAGGATGTTATTGGGCTATGATAGAATCTTCCCAAGCTCTTTTAATGGCAATTAAAAAAATACCTCCAAGCCCAGAGGAAATACCTGCTCTTCTTGAAGAAAACTTTGTAAGTAAAAGATTATTAAAATCCAATTATGTTACAGATTTGAGAAATCTTACAATACTGCATAAAAAAATAGTGCACGGAGAAATAAAAGATATTGATGGAAGATTAATAGATGATTATCAAAACAAAGCAACTGATTTCTTTAAAGCCTGCATGAGTTTGATAAATAATATTATAAAATAAAAAAATTTATCAAATAAAGTAAAAACTAAAAAGACTTAATCATCTTCGAAAAATATATCTTTTTCCTTCTTTCCATATAGATATTTTTCTTTTACACTGGCTCTCTTAGCCTCTTTTAATTTTCCTTCGAAAAGTTTCTGATATAATTCAAATAATCCTTTTTCTCCAAGAGATTGTTTCAAATAACCAGTAAGATTTTCTTTTAATTCTTTTTCTAAATCTTCTTTTTTATCCTGTAGCATCAATTCATATTTCATAAGAGCGAACTTTCCATCATTGCCATATACTGCTAAAGACTGGAAAAAACCAGCCATTGTTTTATTATCTTTATATTCTTCAGCATAATGCTTTGCAACTGTTCCTTTTATTTGTGATAATACATTCTGTTTTTTTACTTCATTTGAATTAGGATCTTTAAGAGATTCTAAAGATTGTTCCATAATTAGGGTTTCTCTATGTAATCTTGCAATTTCTTTATATGAGCCATGATAATCTGATGGTTTATCTGGGGCAAAATATTGCAAGGCACCTGATAAAATTTCATCAGGAGTAGATTTTAAAATAGCTTCTAAATTTCCTTTTCCAAATTCTTCAAATTGTTTTGCAGCTCTTTCTAAAACAGCCCTAATTAAAGGGGTAGTTGCATAGGGATTTGTAAGATTATTTCTAAGATCAGTCATTGCAAGAGATATGTTTTTTTCAAATTCTTCTCTTTTTTCTTCATTTCCACTATAATTATCCATTTGACTAACTAATTCATTTTCTAAGATACCAGGTAAATTTGGATCAGAACCACCATTTTGAACTTTTTCTAAAAGTTCATTGTAGTATCTAAATTGACCATATAATTTTCCAAATTGTTCAAATTTTGTTTCTTTCTTGTTATTTTTTTTTGCCATTTTTATTGTTTTATCTCAGTGGATTTAATTTCATAACTTTGTTTTAGAGAATCTTCTTTCCTAGTTTGATAAGTTATCCCCATAGGTTCATAAATGGGGTTAAGAATAATCATATATGTTTGAACTTCATTTTCAAAGTTTTTTTCATCTTTCATTTTATTATTTTTCCTCTTTTTATATAACCCAAAATAGTTTATAAATCTTTCTATTGGCAAAACTATTAAGTAGTAACAAAAGCTCTTATATTAAAGAAATATATCCATAATCAATAAATTACTTATCTAAACTCATTATCAAAATCATATACGCTTTGTGATTCATCAGAATCATCTAAATCTTCTGGATTATCAGAACTGTCAGCTTTTTCAATATCACTTTTAACCTTATCCTCATTTCTTCTATATTCATTCATATTCTCTTCTTTATTTTCTCTTTCAATTTCTTCAGCTTCTTCTTCAATATTATCAAGACTGTCAACACTAATTAAATCCTTTTTCTCTTTTTGATATTTATTATTATTCTCTTTAAAATTCCTGTTTTCATTAAAACTTTTTTTATCTTTATTCTTTTTCCATCTGTCCTTGTAATCGGGATTGTTTCTTAAAAATTCCTCTTTTTTTTCTTCAGCTTCTTTAATGTTTATTGAAGCTTCATAAGCAGCATCTGCATTGACTGAAATTGAGTTTATACCATTTCTGACTAAAAACTCAATCATTTCTTTTTTGCTTCCAGCCTGCCCGCAAATGCTTGTCTGAACTCTATATTTTCTGCATGCCCATATAACTTTTTTTATCTGTGAAAATATAGCAGGGTTTAATTCATTATACAAGAATTGAACATCTTCTTCTCCTCTGTCAACAGCAAGTGTAAACTGTGTTAAATCGTTTGTTCCAAATGAAATAAAATGAATCCCTTCTCTGCAAATGCTATCAATAACCTGAACAGCAGCAGGAGTTTCAACCATTATTCCAAATTCCATATTATTTAATTTTAATTTATTAAAATGTTCTTTTGCCTGCCTGACTTCTTCAACAGAAATAATCTGTGGAAACATGACTCCGAATTTTTTTTCAGGATGTTTCTCAGCAACTTTTCTTATAGCTATTAATTCAGCATCTAAGATTTTTGGATGTTTCAGTGAAAATCTTATTCCATGCAAACCAAGCATTGGATTTATTTCTTTTTTAGGAGCTCCTTTTAACAAATCAAACTCATCAGTTCTTATATCGCTTGTTCTAACCCATATTGACTTAAAATGCTCTGCAATTTTACTTATTCCTTTTTTTAATAATTCTGTATATTCATTTAAATTATCCTCTTTTTCATATAATAAAGGATGTTTTCCAGAGCTTGCGATAATTCCCTCAAGTCTCATCAAACCAACATCAACCAGCCCTGATTTTGCAGCTCTGTCAGCACCTTCAGGAATATCTAATATAACTTTTAATTTTATTTTTTTAGTTTCAACAGCAGTCTTGACTTCAATTTTCTTTGTTTCTGCAACTTCTCCTTCATAAACCTTGCCGTTTGTTCCATCAACAGTTATTTTCATTCCGTCTTTTAGAACAGAGGTTGCATTTCCAGTTCCAACAACACATGGAATTCCAAGCTCTCTTGAAACAATTGAAGCATGTGCTGTTACACCCCCTTCATCAGTAACAATTGCGGATGATTTTTGCATTGCAACAACCATATCAGGATTAGTCATTTCAGTAACAAGAATATCTCCTTTTTTTATCTTGCTCAAATCACTTAAATCTTTTATTATTTTGACAATTCCAACTCCAACTCCAGGACTTGAACCAAGCCCATGCACTAAAATATTTCCACTTAAATTTACTGCTTTTCTCTGTTCGCCTAAAGTTGTTATTGGTCTTGACTGGACAATATAAGTTTTTTCAGAATCGATTGCATATTCAATATCCTGAGGTTTTCTATAATGCTGTTCAAGTTTTACAGCATATTCAGCAAGCTGTAAAATCTGTGCCTTTGTCAATACTTGACTTTTGCTTCTTTCTTCACTCAACTTTACAATAGCATTCTCTCCAGAACCTGTTCTTACAATTGCAACTTTTTTCTCTGTTAATTTAATTTCTTTTATTTTCATCTCCCTGTCAACAACATAGTGGTCAGGATTTATTCTTCCAGAAACAATTCCTTCTCCTAAGCCATATACAGCCTCTATAACAATATCATCATTCATATTAATAGGGTCTTTTGAAAAGATTACTCCTGATTTCTGTGAATCAACCATTTTCTGTACAACAACAGCCAATAAACTTACTCCTTCTTTTACTCCTTTTCTTGATCTATAGTAAATAGACCTTGGAGTATAAAGTGAAGAAAAACATTTTTTAACAAATTCAATTAATTTCTTGTCTCCTTTTACATTAAGAAAACTTTCCTGCTGTCCTGCAAAACTTGCATCAGAAGAATCTTCTGTTGTTGCAGAACTTCTTACAGAAACAAATATTGGCTCCTGTGAATGCTTTAAAATATTAAGAGCATCCTGTGAGACACCTAATCCATTTATTTTTTCAGAACTTAATATATGATAAGATTCAATGATTTCATCCTCCATTTCCTTTGGAAGTTTCTGGATTTCAATTAAAGCTCTTATCTCCTTTGATATTTTCTGAAGCTCTCCTGTATCTTCCATATCAGTTGAATTTATCATAGAAGTTATTTTATTCTTTAATCCCTGTGAACTTATAAAATAATCAAATCCCTGCGCGCTTATTACAAATCCAGGAGGAACTGGAAAATCATTATTATACATTTCTCCAAGACTTGCTCCCTTTCCCCCTGCTATTCCAACATCTTGATTTGAAAGTTCAGAAAACCATTTTATAAAACTATTTTCTTCCAGATAATCAACAGCTCTTTTTACCATAATAATCAAAAACGCTTAATCAATATATAAAGTTTGTGTCAATAACAGACTATCTTAGTTTACAAAAAACAAACCAATAAAAACCTTTAAAAGTACTGAAAAATTTAGATATTCATGAAGCCAACCCAAAGACTATTAATAACTTTAATAGCAGGATTAATTTTAATAGTATCTTTTTATTTTATAACAGGTTTAATAACAAAATATACAGGGCTTTTTGTTCTGGAAAAACCAATAGATAAAACAAAATCTTTTAAAGATTGTTTAATGGAAAATGATATTACTGTTTTTATTAATTCAGAAAAATCATTTGAAACACTTAAAGGACTTCAGTTGTTTGAATATTTAGATTCAATAGATTCTTTTAATTGTTTAAGAGACAATAAATTTTGTTTAATCAAGGGAATTAACTCTTTTCCATCATGGATTATAAATGGAGAAAAAATTTCAGGAGATATCTCGCTTTCAGATTTATCTAAATTAACTGGATGCAAATTGTAAGGAGGAATTTTAAAAAAATGGTGACAATTGACAAAAACAAATGTATAGGATGCGGAGCATGTGCTTCAGTATGTGAAGCTGTTTTTGAAATGAAAGATGATGGAAAAGCTCATGTTAAAAAAGGCCAGGAAAAGTCTAAAGACTCCTGTGTTAAAGAAGCTGCAGAATCCTGCCCTGTTGAAGCTATAAAGATTTAAAATCTTGCAATTATAACAATGACTAATATAATAAATAATATTAGCAAAATCAATAAAAAAACAGGCCAAAAATACCTATTAGTGTTTTCAGTACTTGTAACAGCTTTGCTTAATTCTATTGTTTGAACACTTTCATTTATAGCATTAGATTCAACATTTTCATTATAAATTACAGGAGATAAAATACCATTAGTTGTTTGATTATTCTCAACAAAAGGATAATTTTCATTATCAGGATTATAAATTCCTCCATCACTAAGATCTTTACATTTTCCATTTTCACAATCATGACTGCATTCTGAAACTAATTGTTTAGTGGTATTTTTCTGGCATTTTCCAACTTGGCATGAAAAATGAGTTAAATCTTTGTAAACATCACTTCCACTGCAGTATTTTTCTGAAAAATAATCTTTAGTGCAATCAGAATCAATTACACATTCTCCAATGCATAATCCATTTGAGCATCCATTAGTGCAGTTTTTAGTTAATTTATTTTCAGTTATATTTGTGCATACACTTGCTGTTGTTCCAGCATTATTGCATGTAAATGTAATAAATTTATCATAAGAATTATTAGCATCACAAAATAATTGCCCTAAATATCTATTGATTCCGCAGTCAGAATTATTTAAACAAGCTATAGAATTATGCTGACAAGAACTCTGAACTGTTCCTGGATTCAAACATTTATCTTCTGTTCTAGGATTATTATCATTGCAGTCATTATCACTATCACAAGCAGCTTCACTGCAAACTCCATTTAAACATTTTTGAGTTTCATAACAAATTGTTTTTTCTTTTGCAACACTTAAACTTGTACATGTACTTGAAGCTGTTCCAGCATCATTACAAGTATAGGTTATAAAATTTTGAAATATGTTTTTGCTTCCAGATTGACAGAAATTATTTCCTATAAACCCATCACATCCGCAATCTCCATTAGTTGAACAAATTATATTATTATGCTCACATTTTGAATTAACTGTTCCAGGATTGATGCATTTATCTTCTGTCTTTGGATTATTGTCATTACATTGAGAATCAGAACTGCAGGTTATATCAGCGCATTTGTTATTAGAGCAAATCTGATTTGTTCTGCATTCCTGCACTAATCTTTCCTCACTTGAATTAGTACATAAGCTAAAAATAGTTCCAGGGTTATTGCATGTAAATGTTTTGTAAACATCATAAATATCATTATTTTTACATCTAAGCATATTCAAAAATCCATCATATCCGCAATCTGCATTATTTGAGCATGTAATATTATTATGCTGACAAGAACTCTGAACTGTTCCTGGATTCAAACATTTATCTTCTGTTCTAGGATTATTATCATTGCAGTCATTATCATTAAAGCATTCTATTTTAACACATTTATTATTTATACATGATTTTCCATCAGAACAATCTGCATTTGAAGAACATTCAGGATTGCAAAATCCAGAAGAACATCCTTTTGCACAAACTTCTATTAAAGTTTCTTCTTCTTTCCATGTTCCAAAGCATTCTCCATCAGAACATCCTTTTTCATTGCACAATCTTGAATGATAAGCATTATTCTGATAACAATAAGGACTTTCATAATTATTGCAAACATTTTCTCCGCAATCAATTAAGAATGTTGGAACTGTTGTAATCTTGCATGAGCTTTGAATAGTTCCGGGATTCAGACATTTTGATTCTTGATAATTTTTAAAAACATCATTACTAGAGCAGAATTCAGCTCCAAAAAATCCACTAAAACCACAATCATTATCAACTATACATTTTATAGCTGTATGATTACAATAACTTTCAGAATTTCCAGGATTAATGCATTGATCATATGTATATAAATTATCATCATCACATTCTAAGTTTGAAGAACATGCTATTTCTCTGCATGTTATTCCATAATCAAGATGTCCATAAGAATAAGTTGATGTTGCTGCCCATTGTAATTTTTCCCATTGAGTTCCATTCCAGGCCAATTCCCAGTTTCCACCATTACACCAGCTTGCAGGCCTAAAATTTATTACATCTGAATATCCTTTTAATTCACAGATTTTTTTTGCAGACTCAATACTTGACATAAACTCTGTCCCTGAAGAAAGGGTCTGTAAAGGTGATCCTGCATGCAATTCTTTATAACTTATTTCAACTGAATTAGTAAAATCAAGTCTTGAAATTTCTCCAGGATTCATGTTTCTACAAGTTAATGTCCTTATGACAGGGGGGTGTTGACATGGATCTCCATTTATATAAGCATGTGAACCTTTTGTTATCCACTGATTAGTTGTTGTATCCCAATATTTTATATTTACACTTCCTGTCCATGAAGCTGCAACAGCATAAGGATTTCCAAAGCTTTCAGCAACAGGATAAGTTCCATTTGTTTTTTCAATGCATAATTTTGTGGCAGTAGCAGTATTTGCAATATATTTTGCATCAAAACTTGTGAATGTTATATTAGAAGCAGAAACAAAACCAGTTGATAAAACAATAAAGCTTAGAAAAATAATTATATTAAATATTCGTACAAAATAAAGGTTATTTTTTAATTCTTGTTCTTTATGGTTTAAGGGTTTCATTAACCCCCCTACCACCTCAGTCTCTTATTTATGCTATTAAGATAGTTAAAAACCCAAAAGATGATTTATAAATAGTGCTATAATGCAATATATACTTTAAAAGACATACGTCCGCAACAAGTATAATTATTTGAAAATCAAAAAAACAATGTGCCACCACACACTAAAATGTGTGGTTTGTGACAGGCACTTGTTTTTTGGATGCTCAAGAATTGAAAACCACATCTTAAAAGATGTGGTATTTTACTTGTATTCAATTCTTGACATAACAAGATTTATATAAGATTTATTATCAAACTTTTCATGAGAATAAAAAAACTTTCAGGATTAACAGCGTTAGTAGGTTCAATAGTAACCGGAACAGTTCTGCTTTTTTCAAATTCTTCACATGCATACAATAATCATAGGCATTCTAATTTTAATAATAATCCAACTTTGAATAATTATTCAACATCCAATAGCCCTACACCTTATTTTAATTATTATCATCCTCAAGATGATTCATCTAACAGACAATCTAATTTAAATGGAAATATAGAAGATTTTCCATTTGGATTTGCAGCACTGACAATTGCAATGTTAGCAACAATGTATTTTATGATAAGAAAGGGTAAAAGCAGTTTTAATTCTTAATTTTTCTTTTCTTTTTAACATTAACAGATTCTGCCTTCATCATTCTTTCAGTCATGATTTTTTCTCTTGATTTTCTTATAAAATGAAATATTTCAGCTAAAATATAAGCACCAAGAAAAATTAGCACAATATAACCATTTTTAGTGTAGAATAACAAAATTAAAGATATGATTATTGCAATAGCAAACACATAAAAAATAAGCTTGACAATCCATCTCATAAGAAAAAAATTAATTCCATTTATAAATTCAAATATTTTTCCAAAAAATTCTTGAATTAATAATCCCATAATTACAAAAAGATTTTTGAGTTTAAATACCTAATTCTTTTATATTCAACTTCTTAATTTCTTTAAGAATATTCCAATAATAGAACCAATCATCCCATATTGCAGAATCGGTATGATAAAAAATATTATTGTAACAAGTGCATTTTGTTTTACAAAGCCCAATGCATCAAATAAAAAGATATAAACTGTTGGAAAATAAGCTAAGAATTCAATTATTCTACTGAACCAGCAGAGATTAAAATTCTTTAAGCATAATCCATTGAAGAAAAAATTTAAAAGACTTATAATAGAACCTATAATGATTCCATCTAAAAGACATTTATCCCATATTTTATCATGTCTTTTTTTGTCTATTTTCATATTCACAATCTCAATCTTCCATCCTGCCAGTCACTTATTATATTTTCCATTACTCTGTTTTCATCAATAATTCCTCCTTTGATTAAATATCTTTTTCTTTTTCCAATCTTATCAAGGATTCCATAAAAATCTTCGTTTTCATTATCATCTATAAAAATATCAAAATGTTTTTCAAATGCTCTTTTATTTTTTGCCATAAATAATTTAATAATTGCATTTGCAACAACTTCTGGACTTTTTAATTGTTCATTGTTTCTTGCTCCAATCAAGCCATATCTTAAGTCATCATCTTTTTTTAATGGAATTACTCCAGGGCTATCAATTAACTTGATTTCATTGCTTATTCTAATCCAGTGCATTCCATGAGTTGTACCAGGTTTTTTGCTGACTTTTACTTTTATCTTATGAGCCATTGCATTTATAAGAGAAGATTTTCCAACATTAGGATATCCAAGAATTCCTACAACAATATCTGCTCTTGCTTCTCTATGCAAGTTTTTTTTGTTTTTCTTTTCCATGATTTCATCAACAGGCCTTTTTCCATGCTCTTGAAAAACTTTTTTTATTGTTTGAAGCAGATTTTGAACTGATCTTTTATCTTTCATTGAAGTAAACACGACATATCCATCTTTTTCCAAGCTTTCAATTTGAGAATTTATATCCTCTCTTGAAGCTAAATCACTTTTATTCACAACAAAAATAACTGGTCTGTTAATTTCCTTTACAAGTCTTTCAACTTCTTCATTTCTTGATAAATCAATTAATCTTGCATCCAATACTTCTAATACAATATCAGATTCATTTATTATTGTTTCAACTAAATCCCAATAAGGTTTAATATTCGTGCTTTTCATTAAAATACTAATTAAATCAAGCTTAAAAGAGTTTTGACTGATAAAAGATTTAAAGAAAATTAAATTACTGTAAAAATCAATTAAACCTTAGGAAATCTAGTAATTCCTTGTCTTAGTTTATCTGACATATCTTCTAATTTTACTCTTGATTCAGAAGGAATTTCGTCAGTTCCATCAACAGTTTCTCCAACATTAACATATTGCCTTAAATCATGTTCTCTTCCACACTTAGGACAGATGATTGAAGAAGGTTTTCTTCTTTTTCTGGAAACACCTTCTACAAAGTAAGCTTTTTCAGATATGTTATCAGTATGGAGTATTCCTAATTGGGCATAGCATTGTGGATTTCTACAAATCATTGGATAGTTTGCTATTTGAAGGAAATTTTCTAATCCATTCTCTTCCTTCTTCTCCCTTAGCTATAATTTCAAGTACAAGCAGAGTCATAAAAAAAATATTATTCAATCATTTTTAATTATTATTGTGATTTATTATTATTTCTTAATTTAGAAATATTTAAAAATACCAAAAATTAGTTAAAGAAATGGAAATTGCAGAATGTATAAGAAAAGAATTGCAGGATTATAAGGCAGGAGATAGAATAGGAATAAATTCTATAAAACCTTTTGGAAATGGATATAGTTATTCTGAAGGTTATCTAATTGAATTTGATAGAAAGAATGATTATGTTAGAATTTCAAGTCATTCTCTTGCTGATAAATCATCAAGAGAAAAGGCATCTATTAGGCTTTTCAGATTAGATGAAATAGTTGAAGTTTTTCCATTGTCTGAAGAGGCAAAATAGTAGAAGAGAGATATGGATTTTAAAGAACAATAATTCTTTTAAATAAACAATAATTATTCTAGTTATGTATAGCTATACCTGTCAATATTTATTAAAAAGTGGAAATAGTCCTAATGCTCATTCTTTATATAAAAATGAAACAATTCTAACTGCAGTATTTTCTTTTGATAAAGAAGTTCCTAAAATTCAAAGAGCAGAAGTTAAAAAAAGATGCAGTTTAAAAGAGACAACAAAAAAATTATCACCAGGACATTATTCTATTGAAGAAAGCCCCCTAGATGCATTTATGAAAAGAACACTTCTTTATCAACCCAATTGGTCAGAATTATTAATAGGAAAACAATATTATGGCAAGAAAGAATTTGTAACAATAACTCCTTTTTTATGGGGATTAGGATTTCATTTAAAATCAGAAGCAAGTGGTCCAATGCCATTAGAAGAAATGATAAGTCTTGAAGCAATAAATGAATTTGTTCTTACAGGAAAATTTTCTCCAAAAGTTGAAAAACAACTGCAAGAACAACAAGCTTAAAAGCCCTTTTTCTTTAAATTTATTATGAAAAATAAAATAGAACTTCTTGCACCAGCAGGAGATTTTGAATGCCTGACAGCTGCAATAAATGCAGGTGCAGATGCAGTATATTTCGGATTAAAAGAATTCAACATGAGGCAAAGAGCCAAGAATTTTAATTTAACTGATTTAAAAAAAATTAAAGAAATTTGCGAAAAAGTTAAAACTAAAAAAATCAAAAGATATTTAACACTAAACACAATCATCTATGATAATGAACTTAAAAAAGTTGAGAATATAATAAAGAAATCAAAACCTTTTGTTGATGCAATAATATGTTCTGATTTTTCTGTGATTAATTTGTGCAGGAAATATAAAGTTTCTTTTCACATCTCTACTCAGATGTCTGTTTCAAATGTTAAAACTGCTGAATTCTTTAAAAAATTAGGGGCAGAAAGAGTTATTCTTGCAAGAGAACTGAATTTGAATCAGATTAAAAAAATTTCAAAGTTTATTTCAACAGAAATTTTTATTCATGGGGCAATGTGTTTGGCTGTTTCAGGGAGATGTTTAACATCTCAATTTTTATTTAATCAGTCTGCAAACAGAGGTTTGTGCATTCATCCATGCAGAAGATATTATCAAGTAAAAGATAATGAAGGAAATGAATTAAGATTAGATAATAATTATATTTTTTCTGCAAAAGACCTTTGCACACTCTCATTCATTGAGAAATTAAAAAAATCAGGAGCAACAGCATTTAAAATTGAAGGCAGGAATAAAGAACCTGAATATATTTATACAGTTACTAAAATATACAGAAAAGCTATTGATAAAAAACTGACAAAAAAAGAGCTTGAAAATAGTTTAGAAGAATTAAATAAAGTTTATAATAAAGGTTTTTCATCTGGATTTTATTTAAAATCTCCTACTTCTGATGATTTTTCAAGAGCAGAAAATTCAAGTGCCAAAGAATCCAAACAGTTTATAGGAAAAATTTATCATTACTATGATAAAATCCAAGTAGGTTTATTAAAACTAAACACAGGAAAATTAAAGATTGGAGATGAAATATATATAATTGGAAAGACTTCTGGAGTAATTAGACATAAAATAGAGAGTATGGAAACACAAAATAAACAAATTTCAGAAGCAATAAAAGGAGATAATATAGGAATCAGGCTTCCCAAATGCAGAAAAGGTGATGAAGTTTATAAAATTGTAAAGAAATAAAGATTAACAATAGAACCATCATATAAATTACCCCCCACAAATTCTTATAAATATGCGAATACTTATAAAATTATGAATATTTCCAGAGTTAAACAAGGCGCTAAGATAACTTACTATAATGGCTTCTATATGATTTTGCTTGGAATCTACTATATTTTTTTAGCTGGTTTTAACATGAAAATTAATTTCAGCTCATTATCTCAGTTATGGGGTTTTTTCACAAGATATAATTCCAGCATTGCATTTTTATTTTATCTTTTTAATATACTTATAGGAGTTATCTTAATATCTCAGGGGATTTCTTTTGTTTATTTGTCAGATTTCATAATAAAAAGAAAAGAAAAAATAACATGGGTTATTTTATTTATATCAGGATTAATAACCTGGGCAGGGCTTTTGACAGTTTCAGTTTTCTTAAAAAACTTATACATGATTACATTTAGTTTTATAGGCTGGCTTAGTTTTATTATTGGAATGCTTATTCCAATACAATATTATGTAGAAAAAAACTATAAGGAATATTAAATGGAAAAATCCGAAGAAGAAATGCAAGAGATAGAAATTGAAACTAAGCCCTTATTAGAAGAAGTAGTACAAGATGAAAATAGAAAAAATACTAGTCTTTTAGATAAGATAATAATAGGACTAAGTTTTGCTGCAGGTTTTGATTCAATATTATTTCCATTTTTTATGGATACTACAATCCACGAGTATTTTGGATTTCTTCCAAAAAACAACTATGAAATTTATTCTGGAATAACTTCATTAGTTGCAGAACAAGGAATGTTCTTTCTCAGCATGTTTTATAATACTGCAAGAGCATTTTATAAAAGAGAAAAAAATTAATAGAATATACAAATACTTAAAAATCTAAAAATAAACTTATTAACCAATGTTACAAAGATTAAGTTGTGAAGTACTAGCAATAGATAAAGACCATATAAGTGTTCTAGAAATTTATTGTTCTTATTTTGCAAAAAGGAAATTAGAGAGCAGGCCTGTGAATTTTTTAGATGAAGATACTCAAATTTTTAATGATTATACTAAAATAGTAATAGAACATTCTAGACAAGTTAATCCAGTTTTACTTCCAGAGGAACCATATGCTTTTAAATTATTAGAAAGAAATGAATTTTATGGAATAGATGGACTATATTTACCATGCCAGGTTTTAGCAAGTGCTTTTACTACAGTTTATATGGATACTCTTATTGAATTGCCAGAACATAGATTTAAACATGAACTTCTTAATCCTAGAATGTATAAAGATCAAACAGATAGTGATTTTGAATTAGAATTAGACCCTAAAATTGTTTTAGATTTAACAAAAAGATTAAGAGATTATTTACCAAAAGAATTGCTTAAAGGAGTTACTTCTTATCTAACAACTCCTGCTTCTTGCTAATACTCATAAAACACAACCAACTTTCCCTTTTCATCTCTTAGAAAGAACCTGTCTCCGTTATCATTCCAAACTTCTTTTTTAAAAATAATCAGAGAATCATATTTTTCTGACTCTCTTGCATTTAAGTCATTTATCTTAAAAAAATGATTTGCATCATCTTTAACAATCCAGCCGTTTAAATTACAGTTAAAATCACAGTCATTTTCTAAAACAAAAAAATCTTCATTTGCATTAATTTCTTTAAGCTTAATGCATTCAGCACAATTGCTAGAACTTCTCTCCCATAATCCAATTCTATTATTTTTTGCAAAATTTTCAGCATTTTTCAACTTAGTTTCATAAATAAGATTATCAAGCATAAAACTCGTTGCCAATCCATTTTCAAGAATTTCAACATTAATCAGCCTGTTATCATAAAAAATATATCTTAATTTTCTTCCATACTGATCTTTATCTGTAATATCTCTAAGAATTTCAACAGAATTGTTTTCAATATTTTTTATTAAAAAATCTTTTGCTTCTTTGTAATATTCTTTTCCCTTTTCAGGAGTATTTATCCCTAAGAATCGGACGGTTTCATCATTCCCATTGAGATTAATATGAATTGTATCTCCGTCAACAATCCTTGTTACATAAGCAGATTCTCTTTGATAACTACCAGAACTAGAATTATTAACGACTTCTCCTGTTAAATAAGGATAGTAATAAGACAATAATCCTAATAAGATTATTATCAATAAAAACACTAATAACCTCTTTCCAAATCCCATAAAATTAATAATCTAATCTTTTTTAAAAAGATTGTGCTACAGCAAGCTTTTTAAACATGCTTATTTAATAATATTTTATCCTAAATAGAAA